>JBFJVB010000090.1:0-13874 GCA_041624435.1 Oceanococcus sp.
CATTGTTCTATCCATGGTCCTGGCCGGTGCCAATGCCTACCTGGGCCTGTTCGCCGGCCTGACGGTCTCGGCTTCGATTCCGGCGGCGGTGATTTCGATGGCGGTGCTGCGCCTGTTCCGGCAGTCGAACATTCTGGAGAATAATATCGTCCAGACCGCGGCCTCGGCGGGCGAATCCATCGCGGCCGGGGTGATTTTCACGCTGCCCGCGCTGATTATCCTGGGTCACTGGCAGGTGTTTGATTACTGGTGGGTGTCGGTGATCGCCGGCCTCGGTGGGCTGCTGGGCGTGCTGTTCACGATCCCGCTGCGCCGCGCCCTGATCGTGGAGCAACCCCTGGCCTTTCCCGAAGGCACGGCGACCGCCGAAGTGTTGCGCGCGGGCCAGAAGGGTGGCGCCGGGGTGAAGTATCTGATCTGGTCGGCGCTGGCGGGCGCGACAGTGAAGTTTGCCGAAACCGGACTGCGGCTGTGGCCGGGCTCGGTGGGCGTCGGCACCTGGACCGGCGGCGGCGCCATTGCCTACATCGGCACGAACTTGTCGCCCGCCCTGCTTTCGGTGGGCTATATCGTCGGCCTGAATATCGCGGTGCTGGTATTCGCCGGTGGGGCGATTTCCTGGTACATCGCGATCCCGCTGTACAGCAGCTTGTTCGCTGCCAATGATCCCTTGATCGCGCCGCTGCTGCGCGATGGCGCCCCCGCGCTCGATGTGGCCTGGCAGATCTGGACCAGCAAGATCCGCTACCTGGGCGTTGGGGCCATGCTGATCGGCGGCATCTGGGCGCTGATCTCGATGCGCGGCTCGCTGTTGTCGGGGGTGCGCAGCGGCCTGAACGTGCGCGTCCGGCAGGACGGCGGCGTCATTCCGCACACCGAGCGCGACGCGCCGATGAAGCTGGTTCTGCTCGGCATCGCGGTACTGATCGTGCCGATCTTCCTTCTCTACAGCAGCGTGGTTTCCAGCCTGGGCATCGGCCTGGCGATGGCCCTGATCATGGTTGTGGCCGGCTTTCTGTTTTCTTCGGTGGCAGCCTACATGGCGGGTCTGGTCGGTTCTTCCAACAACCCGATCTCCGGCATCACCATCGCAACGATTCTGTTTTCCGCCCTCACCCTGCTGTGGCTGATGGGCAGCGGCGCCGCAACGGGCCCCACGGCGGCGATTCTGATCGGCGCCGTGGTGTGCTGCGCGGCGGCCATCGGCGGCGACAATATGCAGGATCTCAAAGCCGGGCATATTCTCGGCGCGACCCCGTGGCGGCAACAGGTAATGCAGGCCGTCGGGGTGCTGTCGGCGGTGCTGGTGATGGCGCCGATTCTCAATCTGCTGCTCAAAGCCTATGGCATCGGCGCCCCCAGCGAAGCCCAGCCGCACGCCTTGCTGGCGCCACAGGCCACCCTGATGGCCTCGGTGGCTCAGGGTGTTTTTGGCGGAGGTCTGCCCTGGGGCATGGTCTGGATCGGCGTCGGGATCGGCGCTGCGGTGATCGTTCTGGATGAGATGCTGAAAGCGCGCAAGGCGGCGTTTCGCGCTCCGGTACTGGCGGTGGCGGTGGGTATCTATCTGCCCCTGGAGCTGTCTGTGCCGATTTTTCTGGGCGGGCTGATCGCCCATTTCGTCGCACGCTACAACGCTGCGCGGTGCGAAGCGGGCCAAGCAGAAATCAATCAACGTCATGGCATGTTGTTTGCCGCCGGTTTGATCACCGGAGAGGCCCTGGTGGGCATCTTGATGGCGGTACCGATCGTGCTCAGTGGCCAGACCGATGTGCTGGCGCTGCCTGCGGCATGGCGGCTGGGTGCGCCGCTGGGGCTGCTGGTCGTGGGCGCGCTGATGATTGCCTTGTATCGGGTCGGGGCGCCGCGGCAGCGCCTGACCTAAGGCTGGATTCGCGGCTGACACCGCTCCTACACAACAGGCACACACGCCGAGGCCTGGCCAATATGTAGGAGCGAGCCCAGCTCGCGAACCAGCGCCGGACCAAAACCCAATGCCTATTCGCGGCTAAAGCCGCTCCTACGCAACAGGCACACACGCCGAGGCCGGGGCAACCCGTAGGAGCGAGCCCAGCTCGCGAACCGGCGCCGAGTCAACACCCAATGCCCGTTCGCGGCTGACACCGCTCCTACGCAACAGGCACACACGCCGAGGTCTGGCCAATATGTAGGAGCAAGCGCAGCTCGCGAACCAGCGCCGGACCAAAATCCAATGCCCGTTCGCGGCTAAAGCCGCTCCTACAAACATTCAATCCATTGCCGCGCGAACCCGCTCAGATCGGCAGGCACTCCCCACCGATCTGGGGCGCTTCGTCCGGGGCGCAGGTCGGCAGACATTCGCCGCTGATCGGATCATGCGCCTGATCCGGGCCGCACAGGGCCACGCCATCGTCTCCACAGCCACTCAATCCGGCACAGATCGCCGCATCGGATTCGTCAAAAGTCCGCTCCAGATCACAGACGGCGCGGGTAAAGCACACCTGCGGGTCCGTTTCGCCCGTTGGCGGTACACCCTGGGTATAGCAATCGTCGAAACGCTCCTGACAGGCCGTGAAGGGCGAATCCATTTCCAGGCATTCCTCGAAACTGAAGGTTTCCACAGTTGACGAAGGCACGCTGAAGCTACCGGTGGTTTCATCGCTCAAGCCTTCCGGATCCGTGACTTGCAGCCGAACGGTGCAGGTGACTCCAGGCGTGGTCGGCGCGGTGGTGGTGGCGGTGACGGTATCGGCATCGGTGATGCTCAAGGCACAGCTGCTGGCAGCGTCTTCTGACCAGGCATAGATCAGATCCCCACCTTCAGGGTCCGTCGAAGCACTGCCGTCAAGGGTCACGGTAGCGCCCGGCGCCGGGTCGGTCGGGCTGATGTCCGCGCTGGCGGTGGGGACTTCACCCACGGCGCCACCGGTGTTCGCAACCGTAACCAGCACTTCGTCCTGGCTGCTGGCCCCGGCAGCATCGCTGACCACGACGACAAACCCGAGCACGGTGTCCTCATCGACTTCGGGCGCCGTAAAGCTGGCCTGCGCCGTATCCGCGCCTGTCAATTGCACCGTCGGCGTGCCGGTAGCCTGGCTCCAACTGTAACTGAGCGTATCGTTATCCGGATCGGTGGAGGCCGAGGCATCCAGAATCACGCTGGAACCTTCATCAACCTGCTGATCCAAGCCGGCATTCGCAACCGGCACCCCGTTGCCAGCGGTGCCGCGGACACTGACTTGCACGGTGTCAGAATCCCTTCCGTTCTGATTATCCCGGACCTCCAGCTGAATGCTGACCAACTGAACGGTATTGGCTCCCACCTGCGGGGCGACGAAACTGGCCTGGGCGGCATTCGAATTATCGATGTTCACGACCACGCCATTGGTGACATTCGTCCAGCGCCAGCTGACCACGTTTCCGTCCTGATCGGTGCTGCCCCGACCATCCAGGCTAACGGTCTGCCCCGACGTCACGGTGGTCGGCGTTGCGCTGGCCACGGCCTCCGGCTGGATGTTGTCGATGGTGTTGGAAATAGTAATGCGCATTTCATCGGAATCGGTGGCACCGACCGAATCCGTCACCGTCAGGCGCATCCGCGCCGTGGTCGTCGTATTGACCTGCGGCGTCACGAAATTCGGTCTGCTGCCACGGGGGTTGTCCAGTGTGATACCCAGGTTGGTGACTTCGGTCCACAGGTAGCTGGCAACCGCACCGTCTTCGGGATCGGAACTCGCAGTCCCATCCAGAGTACCGATTTCGTCTTCGCCGATGGTCTGGTCCGGGCCGGCTGCGGCGACAGGCGGATTGTTGCTTGTAATCGCCCCGTCCGTCACGGTAATCGTAATCGAAGTCGAATCCGTTCCACCGTCATTGTCCACGACCCACAACACCAGCAGCGCCTCGGTGGTCTGGCTGACATTTGGCGCGGTCACGGTCACGCGCTGGGTCCCGTCATTGTCCAGCACCAGGCCTACATTGGTGACCTCGGTCCATTGATAACCCACCACGCTACCATCACTGTCCGTGCTGCCAGCGCCGGAAAACTGCAACTGCTGCCCTTCTGCAAGGGTGGTGTCGCCAGGCTGAATCACCGCGCGAGGCAGGCGGTTGGGCCGACCACCATTTTGCCGGATATGATCAATCGTCCGCTGCAGCGCATTGCGCGCGCTCACATCCGAAACCAGCACGGCGTTATTGGCGGCCGCGAGCAGCTCCTGCACACCCTGCTGGCTGGCGAACTGGCTGAAAGACATATCGAAACGAATCGGCGGAATGCTCAGCGCCTGGGCGGCAGGCGGCAGGCGGATTCCATTGGACAGATCATTGTCGATATCCAGGGATTGCAGCAGGCGAGCCAGATTGATGACATCATCCGGCAACAAATTGCCATCGGGCGCAACACCCAGCAATTCGCTGATCACCAGGACCGCACTACCCGCTGCGCTACCCAGCGGTTGGCCGGCCAGACTGAAGCTGACCGTTTCACCGGCGGCAAAGGAAAATTGACCATCGCGATCGGTGACCCCGGAGCCGCTGGCGGAGCTGTAACGCAGACCCTGCACCGGATCATCGACAATGACGCCGACTTCCTGCGCAACCGGGTCGTTATCACTTGAAACGCCGCACCCTGCCAATCCCAGTGCCAGCAATCCACTGGCTACACCAATCCACATCGTCTTGATCACTGCCCACACCCTCGCAATTTCTGACTCATTTGATTCGGAATAGCAGCCGACTCCAGACTCCGTTCCCGGGACCGCGCCAGGCCGTTCCTTGACCATTCTAACCATGCTATCACTGCCTTGGGCAAACTCGCTGCCCAGGCGGCATGATCAAAATCGCTGGAGTGCCAGTTGCACCCGATGGGCTGCCCTCTCCAGCCCCTGAAGCAGCGCCGCGATTGCAGCGGCCATTTCATTTAGTCCGGCATTGGCATTACATTGAGCTGCACCACAGCCGGAAACCTCGCCCCCCGCCATGACAGACCAACTCGATCACCTCCGCCAGGCGCTGGACAGCGGCCGTCATGGACCTGTGCAACGCGTGTTGTCGGCGCTGCACCCGGCCGAAATCGGCGTGCTGATCGAGTCCCTGCCCCCGGGTGAGCGCGAGATTGTCTGGAACCTGGTCGGTGACGAGGATCGCGGTGAGGTGCTGCTGCACCTCAATGAGGAATTGCGTGCCCGGCTGATTGAAGCCATGGACGTTGAAGCCGTCGTGGCCGCGTCGGAAGGTCTGGAAATCGATGATCTGGCCGACTTCATCGACGATCTGCCGGAGACCCTGACTCAACGCGTCCTCGACTCGATGGACGCAGTACAACGCTCGCGGGTCGAAGCGGTGATGTCGTATCCCTACGACACCGCCGGCGGCCTGATGAACACCGACCCGGTGAGCATCAGACCCAATGTCACCCTGGAAGTGGTCCTGCGCTATCTGCGCATGATGGGCGAAATGCCCAGCCATACCGACATGCTGTTCGTGGTGGATCGTTACGGGCATTTTCTGGGCATCCTGCCGATTGGCAAGGTGCTCACGCTGAACCCCAACATCACGGTCAGCGAGATCATGGACCGGGAATTCCAGGCCTTGCCGGTGGACACCCACGCCACCGAAGTGGCGAAGCGCTTCGAAGACCGTGACCTGATCTCCGCCCCGGTCGTCGACGAGCGCAACATCCTGCTCGGCCGGGTCACGATCGATGACGTGGTGGACGTGATTCGAGACCAGGCCGAGCACAATCTGCTCGCACCGGCCGGCCTGGACGAAGAGGATGATATTTTTTCGCCGGTGCAGCGCAGCGCCAAGCGCCGCGCGGTCTGGCTGGGCATCAACCTGATCACGGCCTTCATGGCGTCAGCCGTGGTCGGCCTGTTCGAAGCCACCCTGGATCAGGTGGTGGCCCTGGCGGTACTGATGCCGGTTGTCGCCAGCATGGGCGGCATCGGCGGCAGCCAGACCCTGACCCTGATGATCCGCGGCCTGGCCCTGGGGCAGATCAACACCTCCAATGCGACCGCCTTGTTGAAGAAAGAACTGTCGGTGGCGGTGATCAACGGGGTGCTCTGGGCCGTCGTGGTCGCCGGTGTGGTGCTGCTGTGGTTTCGCTCGCCGATGCTGGCCCTGGTGATTGCCCTGGCGATGCTGCTCAATCAGATCTGCGCCGCATTTGCCGGCGTCGCCCTGCCCTTGCTGCTGAAGAAACTGGACATCGATCCGGCCCTGGCCGGCAGCGTGGTCCTGACCACGATTACCGACGTGATCGGTTTTTTTGCCTTCCTGGGCCTGGGCGCGACCCTGCTGCTCTAGCCGCGTTCAGACTCACGCCAAGCAGCGGGACCTAGGCATCGCGAGCCAGACCGCGGGCACCAATGTCATGGCGATACTGCACCTGATCCCAGTGCAGCTGGGGCACGACGGTATAGGCGCGCTCCTGCGCAGCCGCCAGATCCGCTCCCAGGGCGCAGACACACAGTACCCGGCCTCCCGCGGTGACCACAGCCCCGTCCTGGATTCGGGTTCCGGCATGAAACACTTTCACCGCTTCGCCAAAATCCCGGTCCAGGCCCTGGATTGCATGGCCCTGGGCGTAGCGTCCCGGATAGCCGCCCGCGGCCAGCACGACCCCGACGCAGCTGCGCGAATCCCATTCCAGCTGCACCTGATCCAGGCGTCCGTCCACGCCGGCTTCGATGAGCTCCAGCGAATCCGAACGCAGGCGGAACAGGATCGGCTGGGTCTCCGGATCGCCCATGCGCGCATTGAACTCCAGCACCTTGATCTCGCCCCGAGGCGAGATCATCAGGCCGGCATACAAAAAACCCACGAAACGTCGCCCTTCTGCCGCCATGCCGCGGACCGTCGGCAGCATGACCTGCCGCATCACGGTTTCGCTCAGCTCGGCGGTCACGATCGGTGCCGGTGAATACGCTCCCATGCCGCCGGTATTGGGTCCTGAGTCGCCGTCCAGGGCCCGCTTGTGATCCTGAGATGAAGCCAGGGCCAGTACATTCTCCCCATCCACCAGAGCGATAAAACTGGCCTCTTCGCCTTCCAGGAACTCCTCGACGACCACCCGATGGCCGGCATCGCCGAAGCGGTTGCCTTCGAGCATGTCACGGATGGCAGCGGCCGCCTCGTCCCGATCCGGCGTCACGATCACGCCCTTGCCTGCGGCCAGTCCATCGGCCTTGACCACAAATGGCCCGGCCATGCCGGCCAGATAGCTCAATGCGGCCTGGGTGTCGGTGAAATTCCCGTACGCCGCAGTAGGAATCTTGTGACGAGCGAGGAAATCCTTGGAGAATGCCTTGGAGGCTTCCAGTTCGGCCGCCGCCTGACTCGGCCCGAAGACCCGAATCGAAACCTCCTGCAGGCGATCCACCAGACCCTTGGCCAGCGGCACCTCGGGACCCACCACGACCAGATCCACGGCTTCGGCCTGGGCCAGACGCACCAGACCGTCAACATCCTCGGCCGCCACCGGCACATTGCGCAGTTTCGCTTCGGCTGCGGTTCCCGCATTGCCCGGTGCGACCAGCACTTCCTGCGCGCGCGCGGATTGGGCCAGCTTCCAGGCCAGCGCATGTTCGCGACCACCGCCGCCGACGACCAGTATTTTCATTGCTTTGCTCACGATTTACCCGGCCTGCGCGCAGGCACGAACGACCGGATGAGGACCGAAAAGGCGCATACGATACCGAAACTGCCCGGCAAACACGACGCCGCCCGCCACCCATGGACCGGATCGCGCCGGACTGCGCCGGGCGCCGCTGCGCGTGCACGCTGCGGCTGCCTTACGGCTTTACTGCGGAATGGTCAGATTCGCGGCGCAATGCCGGACCATTTTTCGCACCGCTTCATCCGCCTGCTGAAACCGCTTGTCATCCTGACCCGGCTCCCGGCACCAGATCGCTTTGGTGGTGGGAAACTTGCCTTCCGGATGCGCACGAAACAGCATCAGCAGGCTGGATGCCCCGGGACTTTGACTATGAAAACTGATCGCGATCTGTGATCCATCCCGGGCGATATTGAAGTAGCGCAATTGGGGTTTGCCGCGCAGTTTTCCGCGCAGCGCCGCCGCCGCATCGAGCACGTCCTGCCAGGCCTGAGCCAGATTCTGTTCGGCCTGAGCCTGCTGCCGCGCCCGCCCGTCGCGGTCGCTTTCGATCGCGCTGATCGTACTGTCAAGCAGATCAAGGACATCCTTTCCAGCAGCCATGCAGTAATCCGAATGCGAAGCTCAGAAGACCAGTTTAACTCTTTATGCAACCCGATGGCTCAAGCATGACCCTGCAGCTGGGCGACGATCGCCGGGTTTTCCAGGGTCGAAATATCCTGGGTGATTTCCTCGCCTTTGGCGATCGCGCGCAACAGACGGCGCATGATCTTGCCGGAGCGGGTCTTGGGCAGATTGTCGGCGAAACGGATCTCGTCAGGCTTGGCGATCGCGCCGATTTGCTGCCCCACCCACTCGCGCAACTCCCCGCCCAGGCGCTGCGCCTCCTCGCCTTCAGGCCGCTCGCCGTAACAGATCACATAGGCGAAGATCGACTCGCCCTTGGTATCGTGCGGCCGCCCGACCACGGCTGCCTCGGCCACCCGCGGATGGGCGACCAGCGCGGATTCCACTTCCATGGTGCCCAGGCGATGTCCCGCCACATTGAGCACATCATCCACCCGCCCCATGATCCAGTAATAACCGTCGGCGTCGCGACGGGCGGAATCCCCGGCCACGTAGTAGCGATTATCGAACATACCCCAATAGGCATCCCGGTAGCGGGCATCGTCGCCCCAGACGGTGCGCAGCATGGAGGGCCAGGGCTTGGTTACTACCAGATAACCTCCGGCATCCCGATCCTCGATCAGATCGCCGGCTTCATTGACGATCGCGGCGGCGATCCCGGGCAAAGGCCGGGTGCATGAGCCGGGCTTGGTCGCGGTCACGCCCGGCACCGGCGAGAGCATGATCGCCCCGGTCTCGGTCTGCCACCAGGTGTCCACGATCGGGCAGCGTTCCTGGCCGATGATCTGGTGATACCACATCCAGGCTTCCGGATTGATCGGCTCGCCGACGCTGCCGAGCAGACGGATCTTGCTCAGATCATGCGCCTGGGGCCAGGAATCGCCCTGTTTCATCAGCGCCCGCAAAGCGGTGGGCGCGGTATAGAAAATGCTGACCCCATGGTCCTGGGCGATGCGCCAGAAGCGTCCCGCATCGGGCACCATCGGCGCGCCCTCATAGATGACAATCGTGGTACCGACCGCCAGTGGCCCGTAGGCCACGTAGCTGTGACCGGTAATCCAGCCCACGTCCGCCGTGCACCAGAACACATCGCCTTCCTGCAGATCGAACACCCAGCGATTGGTCATGATGCCGTTGAGCAGGTAGCCCGCACTGGAATGCTGGATGCCCTTGGGCTTGCCGGTGGAACCCGAGGTGTAGAGCAGGAACAGCGGATGCTCGGCTTCCACCCACTCGGGCGTGCACTCCTCAGGCTGCCCGGCCACGGCGTCCTCCCACCAGATGTCCCGCCCGTCTTGCATCTTGACCGCATGCCCGCTGCGCTTGAGCACCACCACTTTTTCGATGCTGGCGCAGCCTTGAGCCAGCGCCTCATCCGCCGCCTGTTTGAGCTCCACGATGCCGCCACCGCGGTGCCCGCCATCGGCGGTGACCAGAAAACGCGCCTGCGCCCCTTCAATCCGGTCTCGCAGCGAGGCCGCCGAAAACCCGCCGAACACCACCGAATGGATCGCCCCGATACGCGCGCAGGCCTGCATCGCAACCACGGCTTCCGCGACCATCGGCATGTAGATCACCACCCGATCACCTTTGCGCGCCCCCAGTGCCTTCAAGGCATTGGCAAAACGGCAGACCTCGCCGTGCAGCTGACGATAGGTGAGATTGCGCGTATCCCCCGGTTCACCTTCGAAGCGGATCGCGATCTGCTCGCCGCGCGTATCCAGATGGCGGTCGATGCAGTTGTAGGAGACGTTCAGCTTGCCATCCGAAAACCAGCGGTAGTGCGGCGCGTCCTGAGCTTCCAGACCCTTGGTGAAAGGCGTATGCCAGCTCAGGTTCTCGCGCGCAAGCTCGCACCAGAAACCTTCGTGGTCAGCCTCGGCACGGGCATACAGATCCGCCAGTTTATCCGCTGGCCATTGCGCGTTGCGGACAAATTCGGCCGGCGGCTCAAATTGCCGGTCTTCCTTTAAGATGGAGTCAATATCTTGCGCGCTCATCCTGCTCTCGCTCATTGTCAGATCGGACGGGAAAGCATACATCCCACATCGACCGACTCAAACCACAAACGGCCCATGCCCAAGCAAAACCCAGCCAACACGCTCCATCGCGGTGAATTCCTGGCCTTGCAGCGCAGCGCGCACTGGGAGTTTGTCAGCCGCACCCGCTCCAACGGCGGGGCGGCCTTTCTGATCGCGACCACCGCGGCGAATGAACTGGTACTGGTGGAGCAATTCCGTATTCCGGTGGGACGGGCGGTCATCGAATTGCCGGCCGGCATCATGGGCGATGTGTTTCCGGACGAGTCCGCGGAAGCGGCCGCCGCGCGCGAGCTCGAAGAAGAAACCGGCTTTCGCGCCAGCCAGATCAGCCGCATCAGCGATGCGCCCACGGCCGCCGGGCTGACCAGCGAGTGGGCGTATTACCTGCGCATGACAGGACTCACCCGGGTCCATGCCGGCGGCGGCATCGGCGATGAGGACATCACCACCCACTGCGTGGCCCTGGAGACCCTGCCCCAATGGCTTGAGGCCCAGCGCACCCGTGGCCTGGCGGTGGACACCCGGATCTACGCGGCGCTGTACTGGTTGTCCAGGGAATAGGCGCTGGCACGATCATGAGCCTGTACAGCACGCTTTCGAGCATTCTGGGCGGCATTGGTCTGTTCCTGCTCGGCATGGCCCTGATGACCGACGGCCTGAAAGCGCTGGCCGGTGCGAGTCTGCGCGATCATCTGATCCGGCTGACGCGACGGCCCCGTGACGCGGTTCTCGGCGGCGCCGCAATCACCGCCCTGGTCCAGTCCTCCAGTGCGACCACCCTGGCCACGATCGGCTTTGTCAGCGCCGGCCTCCTGCCGTTTCACACCGCGATTGGCGTCGTGGTCGGGGCCAATATCGGCACCACCAGCACCGGCTGGCTGGTCGCGGTATTCGGACTCAAATTCAGCATCGCCAAGCTGGCCATGCCCCTGGTCGGCGCCGGCGCCCTGCTGCGGATCGTCGGCAGGGACCGCCTTGCTCACGCCGGTTCCAGTGCCGCCGGCTTCGGCATGATCTTCATCGGCATCGAGTTTCTGCAGCAGGGCATGGCGGGCCTGTCGGCCTTCGTTGACCCGGCCAGCTACGCCGTGGGTGGTTTTGGCGGCCGCCTGCTACTGGTCGGCATCGGCATGCTGATGACGGTAATCATGCAATCGTCCAGCGCCGCGGTCGCCACCACGCTGACGGCGCTTTCCGGCGGCGCTCTGAACCTGGAGCAGGCCGCAGCCCTGGTGATCGGGCAGAATTTTGGCACCACGGTCACCGCCGTCATCGGCTCCATCGGCGCCACCATCCCGGCCCAGCGCACCGCCGCGATCCATGTGCTGTTCAACCTGCTGACCGGGATCGTCGCGGTCGCGATTCTGCCGTTGTTCACCGGCCTGGTGGCTCGGCTGGTCGATCTGTTTGCACCGAATGACCCGGCCCTGACCATCGCCGCGTTTCACACCGCCTTCAATTTGCTCGGCGCGGCCCTGTTTCTGCCGCTGTCCCGGCGCATGGCCCATCTGGTCCAGCGGCTGTTGCGCGAGCGGGACATCGGCATCACCCGGCATCTGCACCGCAGTGTCAGTGGGGTACCGGCCCTGGCCACCAAGGCCGGTCATCAGGCCCTGTGCGAATGCATGGGCCGCCTGATCTGGCAGCTCAGCGGCCGGCTCGGTGCGCAACCGGCGGGCAGCCCGCAAAACCTGGAAGAAGTCCGCCTGGCCTTGCCCCGGATCAACCTGTTCCTGGCCAGCATGCCAGCGCAAGCCAGCAGCGCGGCAACCCGCCGCCGACAGATCGATCTGATGCGCAGTGTTGACCACCTCACCGAAGTGACGGAACTGCTCGCGCAAGACACCGATCCCAGCCAGGTCCGGCATGAGGGGCTGGCCGCGCTCGTCGAACACAGCCGCAAGGTGCTGGAGTCGGTCAGGCGCAGCTTGCGCGAAACCGGACACGCCCGTCCCGGTCAGCTGCGCCGGCTCAAGCGCTCGATTGCCAAGAGCCGCTATCAGCAACAGGCCCTGCTGGATGCCCATACACCGGACCTGCCCTTGCTCACCCAGCTGCTGCAGATGCAGCACTGGATTGAGCAACTGGTCTACCACCTGTGGCGCGCGCTACGCCATCTGGAAGCGGCCGCGGAGGACGCGGTCAGGCCGGACTCGGCCAAGCCGGCGGACAAGGAACCCGCGGGCGCAGCTGAATCTCCCCCCAAAGCCGCGTAAGCTTAGGCTCTTTGCTCTCCATACGGCTGCCCATGAGCGCTATCGCCAAAGACATCATTGACAAGACCCAGACCTTGCGCACCGAAATCTGTGCGCCCTTTCCGGGAGCCCGAAAAATCCATGTCCAAGGATCGCGCCCGGACCTGCGCGTGCCAATGCGCGAGATCAGCCTGCAGTCAACGCGCTCGAGCCAGGGCCTGGAACTGAACCCGGCCGTCACCGTCTATGACACCTCCGGCCCGTATCAGGACCCCCAGGCCGATATCGACCTGCTCAAAGGCATGCCCGCCCTGCGCGCGCCCTGGATCGAAGAACGTGGCGACACCGAGCAACTGGCCGGACCCAGCTCGGCTTTCGGTGCCCAGCGCGAAGCCGACCCGCTGCTCAGCAGCCAGCGCTTCGGACATATCCGCCTGCCCCGCAAAGCCCGGGCCGGCGCCAATGTGACGCAAATGCATTACGCGCGTCAGGGCCTGATCACGCCGGAAATGGAGTTCGTCGCGATCCGCGAAAACTGCCGCCTGCAGGAACTCAAAGCCAGCTATGAAGCCGCCGGCTACCTGAAAAACCGGCATCGCGGTCAGGGCTTTGGCGCCCGGCTTCCCGAGGAAGTCACCGCGGAATTCGTCCGCAGCGAAATTGCTGCCGGCCGTGCCATCATTCCGAACAACATCAATCACCCCGAATCCGAACCGATGATCATCGGGCGCAATTTCCGGGTCAAGATCAATGCCAACATCGGCAATTCCGCGGTCAGTTCATCGATTGCCGAGGAAGTGGAAAAAATGGTCTGGGCCACCCGCTGGGGCGCCGATACCATCATGGACCTGTCCACCGGCAAGAACATCCACGAAACTCGCGAGTGGATCCTGCGCAATTCGCCGGTTCCGATCGGCACGGTGCCGATCTACCAGGCTCTGGAAAAAGTCGACGGCAAGGCCGAGGAGCTGACCTGGGAAATGTTTCGCGACACCCTGATCGAACAGGCGGAACAGGGCGTGGATTACTTCACCATCCACGCCGGCGTACGCCTGCAATATGTACCGCTCACCGCTGACCGCCTCACCGGCATCGTCTCGCGGGGCGGATCGATCCTGGCCAAGTGGTGCCTGACCCATCACCGCGAGAATTTCCTCTACACCCACTTCCGCGAGATCTGCGAGATCATGGCGGCCTACGACGTCAGCTTCTCGCTGGGCGACGGGTTGCGCCCGGGTTCGATCGCCGACGCCAACGACCGCGCACAGTTCGCCGAGCTGGAGACCCTGGGTGAGCTGACCGAGGTGGCCTGGGAGACCGACTGCCAGGTGATGATCGAGGGGCCGGGACACGTTCCGATGCATCAGATCCGCGAGAACATGGACAAGCAGCTCGAGATCTGCCACCAGG
>JBFJVB010000091.1:0-13615 GCA_041624435.1 Oceanococcus sp.
ATTTCGGCGCGGGCGTAGGGCATGGTGTTCTCTTGGGTCAGCCTTGGGTAGTGTAGCGGAGGGTCAGGCCAGCGCTCAGCTGGCGTGCTCGGCCAGCCACTGCTGGCCGCGGTCCCAGATTGCTCGTGCCAGTTCCTGATCCAGAGCCTGCGGGGCGGGCTCCTTGCGCACCATCAGGTGCAGGTACAGACCGGTCTGGTCCTCCACCTGCGGCGAGCAGGCCAGATACAGGACCGGGGCCGCCGCCTTGGCCGGACTGGCAAACAGGGCGCCCATCACCAGTCCCAGCAGGGGCTTGAACAGGCGTGGGGCCTCGCGGGCGATATTGGAATTGATCGGGCCAGGGCATAGCGCGTGCACCGCCACGTCCACGCCCTGCTCATCGGCCAGACGCCGGCTCAGTTCGCGCGCATAGGTGGTCATCACCAGTTTGCTGTGGCCGTACTGGGCAATGCTGCCCATCGGGCTGTACTCGACGAAGCGGCCCAGCGTGTCCAGATCAATCGGCGTGCCCGAGCGGTGCGATTCCGAGGACACGAAAATGATCCTCGGGCGCTCGCCCGCCAGCGCATTGGGGGGCTGGGCAAAGTGCCGGTTGGGGATGCTGCCATCCGCCAGCAGGCGGGTGATGAACTGCATGTTGCCGACCACGTGCACGCCAAACATCATTTCGAAATTCTGCGCCGTACGGGCCGGTTTCTGCGGCACCAGTCCGGCATTGAGAATCACCCGGTCCAGCTTCACGCGGCGGGCTTTGAGTTCGTCGCAACAGCGCCGAATCGCCGCCAGATCGGCCAGATCCAGGTGGACCATCTCCACCCGCTGGCTGCCACTGCGGCGCTTGACCTCTTCCGCGGCCTGCGGAATTCCGCTGCGGCAGGCCATGATGATGTGGGCGCCACGCCGCGCCAGCTCGATCGCGGTGGCCAGACCCAGGCCGGAGTTGGCGCCGGTAATCAGGCAGGTCTTGCCGTCCAGGCGATCGCTGTCCTTAAGCGTGCCGATGGGGGTCTTGTGCCGGAACAGGTCAACAATGCCGTTGAGGGTGGCCGAGACCGGATTGCTGTAGCTGTCGGTTTGAGTGGAATTCACGTCAGGCTGCCTTGGTTTCGCGAGGAATCTGAAAATAGGCCCGATAGTCGGCGTAGCGCGCATCCACCAGCGCCTCGCTCAGGCCGAAATCCGCCAGGCTGTAGTGGTGCTGGCCGTGTTTGTTCTGGACATTGTGCGCACGGGACGCCTGCATCGCCGCTCGGGCGGACGGGCTCAGCACCAGACCGGCAAACGCATAGATCCGTTCGACCTGCGCCAGCGGATCTTCCAGCAGAGCGTAGTAGGACACATCGACAAAGGCGTCGGGATGCTCGGCGCGGACCTTCAGGGCGCGCTGCACCATCGCGGCGTTCTTGTCCAGCCAGGCGTGGGCGACCTGCGCCGCATCCACCTGATCGGAAAACACCCCATAGCCGTGGGCGAGCATGCTGGAAAAGGAACCGGTGGTGCGCAGCGGGTCGCGGTGGGTCTGGATGATTCGGGCGCCAGGAAACACCCGGAGCAGGGTGTCGAGGTGTTCCAGATGGGCCGGGGTCTTGAGCACCCAGCGCGGCGAACGGTCCGGGCCGGGGTTCTGCCACTGCAGCACCTGCAGCAGAATCTTCAGATAGCGATAGGCCGGTTCCATGTCCTGCTGATCCAGCCAGGCGCTGTAACTGGGCACCCGCAGTGTCGCGGCAGGCACCTGGCTCATGAAGGCGTATTCCAGCAACAGCACGTCCTCTTCCGGCGCATCGGCTTGAACCGGATGGATCGCAAAGAACTCGGGGGCCAGATAGGCCAGGCCTTTTTCGGCGACCCGCGCCATGCCGAGGCGCCGGTCCGGTGCATCCGGGCGCTGGCGCGGATGGGGCAGGGGACTGAGGGCCTCCCAGGACAGCAAGGCCCGGCTGGCGGGGTCGGCGGCCAGCAGCCGATGCAGCATCGTGGTGCCGGTGCGCTGCAGACCGGCGATGACCAGGGGCGCGGTAATCGGCCGTTCGAGAATTTCAGGGTGCTGTTGCAACAGGGCCTGAACCCGCAGCCGGGTAGCGAGGATGTCGATGAGCCGATTGCGAATGACCCAGCGCCCGAACGGGTGCAGCTGCGCTTCGCGATCAATGGAATCCGCCAGGGTCCGCAGTGCGGGCAAGAAGGACTCATCACCGAAATCTCGCAAACCGGTCTTGCGCCGGGCGGCGGCGAGCAGCGTATCGACCTGTAGCGAGTGGCGCAGACCCAGTCGCGCGAGCAGGCGACCGAGCTGATTCAGCACGGCAATCGCGCGCGGTCGGTACGGAGTGAAGGCGGCAGACATATCAGGGACTCGCGGCGGTAGCGGGGGAGGCCGGCGGGATGAGCGTGGCCAGATCGGCGAATTTGACCACCCGGGTGCGCGGTTGCGGATGCGTCGTGGCACGGATCCAGCGAAAGCTCATGGCCCCGCAGTCATGGCCCACGGTGTTGATCCAGTTGGGCCGGCCGGGATCGGCGTGGGCCACGATGATCTGCACCGAACCGTCGGGTCGATATTGGGCGGTGTGCTTGTTCAGATGAATCGTGAAATAGCGGTAGTCCAGCGACTCCATCCAGTGATTGTCCAGCTGGAAGTTCCAGCTGTGGCATTGTGGCGGCGTGGCCTCGATCAGCAAGGCCTCATCCGGCGCGAGCCGCCAGTAGCTGTGGTAGTAGGCGATGTTCGGGTCCCCGCCCGCGGCGGTGGACACCGCCGGGTCAAACTGGGGCAATTCATTCACATGCTTCTGGAAATCCCGCGCCCATTTGGCAAACAGCATGGACGCGCCGGCGACCAGGGTGCTGGCCATGTTCAGGCCATGATCGACCGAGGCCGCCGTCACCGGACTGGGTACGCCATCGCCACCCACCCGCTCGATCTGCAGATCGGCCGGTACTTCGGTTTTGCGGTCCTGGAAGGTCTGACGCACGATCACCATGCTGGAATCGGCTTCCATCGGCAGCCAGTTGCCCGGTTTGGGCTGGGTGCTGATCCACAGTTCAAAGCGTCCGTCCGCGTCAACCACCAGGTCACGGCCTTCGACATAGCCGGTGGTGGGCATCTGCCCACCCTGACCATAATGGCCTTTCTGGGTGCCGAAGCCGAGGTAGTCGACGCTGCCGCGCGTGCCGCGGATCACGTAGTCGTATTCACCACTGATCTGGGCGTTCTGGTAATAGTTGTCCGGGTTGTCCGAACCCAGTTTGATGGTTTCACTGGCCACCCGGCGCAGCACCGGCGCCTTCGGATCGGCGAATTCCATGAAGCTTTCCAGACCGGCCCGGACCAGGCGGCTTAAGTACCGATAGCCCTCGGCCTGATTGAAGGGGTCTTGCGGTGCGCCGGGAAACACCATGGCGCTGCCGGCGGCCTTGAGCGTGTCACAGAATTCTTCCCAGGATTTGCCCTCGACGATGCGGCGCGCGGCGACATCGTCCGGACTCAGGCCGCGCAGCTTGAGCATCGCCAGACGGAATTTCTTGAAGCCCTGCAGGCATTTGACCAGAACCGCTTTGATGGGGATCACCGCTTTGGGTACCATGGGAAGCAAATAACGTAAGCCATACGGAAATAATGTCAAGCCCTGTTCGAAGCACGCGCAAACGCGGCCGGCCCGCCCAGTTGTCCCGGGCGCAGATCGTTGCCGCGGCCCTGGAATTGCTCCGGCTTGAACCGGACAGGCGTCTGACCATGCAAGCGCTGGCCAGGGTCCTGGAGGTCTCGCCGATGGCGCTGTACTCGCATGTGCGCAATCGCGCCGATCTCACCGCGGCGATGGCCACGGAAATCCTCGCTCAGGTCCGGTTTGAGGTGTCGGCCCAGGATTGGCGCGAAACCGTGCGCGCCTGGGCGCGCGCCTTGCGCCGGCAATTTCTGCGTTATCCGTTCATGGCGGGGCTGCTGCGCGAAGGCGTGGCCACGCCGGCGGCCTGGCTGGAGCTGTCCAACCCCCTGTTACAGGCCTTGCGTGAGGCGGGACTTAAGGGTCAGGCCCTGGCCGATGCGCAGCGCTGGGTCAGCCGGGTGGTCACCGGCAGCGTGCTGATGGAACTGATCCTGCCCGCGGCGGTGCCCGAGGAGTTCAATGAAGTGAACCAGGCCCTGCAGGGATTGCCACCAGGCAGCCGTGGGGTATGGCTGGAGATTCTGCCGCAGCTGGGACAGCACAGCGATGACGAGGTGTTCGAGTACACCCTGGAGCGGACCCTGGATGCGCTGGGGCTGCTGCTGCGGCAACAGCCCCACGCTTCGCGCTAAGCTGCGCCTTGACGCCGGCGGGTGTGGCCAGTGCGTCGGGTCAATCTTTCAACCAGGAGCGGAACTGATGCAGGAATCTGTTGTGGAGCCGGACAGGGTCGAACCGCGGCATTGGCCGGCTGGCCAGGGCTGGCGCTGGATTGTGGCGGCGTTTGAGCTGTTCAAACAGGCGCCGGGGATCTGGGTGTTGCTGATGCTGCTGTGTCTGGTGGTGCAGGGCCTGGTCAATCTGCTGCCCCTGGGCGGCTTGGCCATGAGCATCATCAATCCGCTGATCACCGCTGGCCTGCTGCTGGGCTGTCGGGATCTGGAGCGCGGTGAAGCCTTGAATCTGGGCCATTTGCTGGCCGGATTCCGCAGCGATCGCGCCGGCCCCCTGGCGCTGCTGGGTTTATGCAGCCTGCTGATGTTCGTGCTGGTCGCGATCCTGGGCGGGGCCGTCGGCTGGATTGTCCTGAGCGCCGAACAGCTGACCCCCAGCCAGGTTGAGCCAGGAACAGCGCTGCTGGGCCTGCTCCTGGCGGTGCTTCTGCTGCTGCCGGTGATGCTGGCCCTGTGGTTTGCCACCGCCCTGGTGGCCTTGCACGAGATGGATGTCATTCCGGCCCTGGGCGCCAGCCTGCGGGCCTGCCTGCGTAATCTGGGCTCGCTCAGCGTCCTGGGTCTGGTGCTGATCCCGCTGGCGATTCTCGCCCTGATCCCGATGGGGCTGGGCCTGCTGGTGCTGATGCCCGTGGTGTTTGCCGCGAATTATCGCGGTTACGTCGATATCTTCACCGCGCCGGCGCCGGAGGCGCGGCTCATCGAGTAGCCGCGCGCCCGGGCCGGTCGCGATCAAGCCGGTCTGCTCAGGTGTTTGCCGAATTCCAGCTTGGCAATCGAAGCGCGATGCACCTCATCGGGCCCATCGGCCAGGCGCAGCACCCGCGCCCAGGTGTAGGCCTGGGCGAGGCCAAAGTCGGTGGTCATGCCGCCACCGCCGTGAGCCTGGATGGCCCAGTCAATGACCTGACAGGCCATGTTGGGCGCCATCACCTTGATCATCGCGATTTCCTGGGCCGCCGCCTTGTTGCCGACCTTGTCCATCATGTCCGCGGCCTTGAGCGTCAGCAAACGGGCCTGATCGATCATGATCCGCGATTCGGCGACCCGCTCGGCCCAGACGCCCTGGCGGGCTACCGGCTTGCCGAAAGCGGTGCGACTGGCCAGACGCTGACACATTTTCTCCAGGGCGCGTTCGGTCAGGCCGATCAGGCGCATGCAATGGTGAATCCGGCCCGGACCCAGCCGGCCCTGGGCAATTTCGACGCCGCGACCTTCGCCCAGCAGCATATGGCTGGCGGGTACCCGGACATCCTTGAAATCGACCTCGGCGTGGCCGTGTGGCGCGTCATCGAAGCCGAACACGGGCAAATGGCGCAGGATCGTCACCCCTGGCGCGTCGGCCGGAACCAGGATCATCGATTGCTGGCGATGCCGGCTGGGGTTGTCCGGATCGCTCTTGCCCATGAAAATAAACACCTTGCAGCGCGGGTCATTGGCGCCCGAGGTCCACCACTTGCGGCCATTGATGACGTACTCGTCACCATCACGCACGATCGAGGCCTGGATGTTGGTGGCATCGGACGAGGCCACCGCCGGTTCGGTCATCGCGAAGGCCGAGCGAATCTCGCCGGCCAGCAGGGGCTCGAGCCAGCGGGCCTTCTGTTCCGGGCTGCCGTAGCGCACCAGCACTTCCATATTGCCGGTGTCCGGCGCAGAGCAGTTGAACACCTCGGGTGACCACATGACCCGGCCCATCTGTTCGCACAGCGGCGCGTATTCCAGATTGCTCAGACCGGCGCCCTGATCGGATTCCGGCAGGAACAGATTCCACAGACCGGCGGCTTTGGCTTTGGGTTTAAGCTCATCGATGATCCGCGTGGGTTGCCAGCGATCACCCTGGGCCACCTGTTCCTCGAAACAGGACTCATTCGGGTAGACATGTTCGTCCATGAACTCGCGGACCCGCTTGATCAGGTCCTGGGTTTTCGGGCTGTAATCAAAATCCATGGGAATATCCTTTGGCGATACCAGGAGCGGACCTGGGATTAGTCAGTGGTTCTTAAGGGAGGGCCAGGCGCGACGTCAGCGCCTGGCCAGAATCTTTTCGACCCGTTGCCAGCCCAGCTCGGCACAAGGCACGGCCATGCTGCCCATGGCGGCGGCCTGTTTGCTGGCCGCGGTGCCATCCTGCACCCGGCCCAGGATGCCGTGCAGAATGCCGGCCAGACGGAACAGGTTGTAGGCCATGTAAAAGTCCCAGTCGTCGGCGCTGGGGGTTTCGCGACCGGTACGCTGGGCGTACTGACGCACATACTCCTCTTCGGAGGGGATGCCCAGCGCGGCCAGATCCTGCCCCAGCAAACCGCGCAGGGAGCCGCTGCGGGGCATGTGCCAGCTCATGCAGTGGTAGGAGAAATCCGCCAGCGGATGGCCCAGGGTCGACAGTTCCCAGTCCAGCACCGCGATGATGCGGTTCTGGGTGGGATGGAAAATCATGTTGTCCAGGCGGTAATCGCCGTGCACGATGCGGGTGTCATCCCCGGCCGGGATATGTTCGGGCAGCCAGGCGATCAGCCGATCCATGGCCTCGATGCGCTGCGCGCTGGAACGCAGGTACTGATCGGACCAGCGCTTGATCTGGCGGGCGAAATAATTGCCAGACTGGCCGTAATCCGCAAGGCCCACGGCGGCCTGATCCACCTGATGCAGGGCGGCGATCACCCGGTTCATCTCGGCGTAGATTTCCCCGCGCTCGCCGGTGCTTTGCTCGGGCAGGGTCGGGTCCCAGAAAATCCGCCCGGCGACGAACTCCATCACATAAAAAGCCGTGCCGATGACCGCCGGATCTTCACACAGGCAGTAGGTCCGGGCCACCGGCACCGCGCTGTCCGCCAGGGCGGTGATGACCCGGTATTCCCGATCCACCGCGTGGGCCGACTTGAGCAGTTTGCCGGGGGGCTTGCGCCGCAGCACATAGCTGCGCTTTGGCGTGCTCAGCTTGTAGGTCGGGTTGGACTGTCCGCCCTTGAACTGTTCCACCGTGAGCGGCCCGGCGAAATCCGCAATGTGGGCCGCCAGATAATCCTCCAGCCGGGCCGGATCGAAACGCAGGCTGTCGCGCACCGGCATGGTACCGCTGAACATCTCGCTCATGCCTTGCGATCCATGGTCACCACCACCTTGCCGGAGACCTTGCGATCCATCAGCGCGCGGATGGCCTGCCCGCCCTGGGCCAGCGGGTAGGTGGCGGCGATGTGGGGTTTGAGCAGGCCTTCATTGAACCAGCCGATCAGGGTGCGCAGATCCAGCAGCAGGTTCATCGGCTCGCGGCGGCCGAAATCGCCCCAGAACACGCCGGTAATCGCGCAGCCCTTGAGCAAGGCCAGGTTCAGCGGAATCTTCGGGATTTCGCCATTGGCAAAGCCCACCACCAGATAACGGCCCCGCCAGGCGATACTGCGCAGGGCCGGCTCCGAATAGCCACCCCCGACCGGGTCATAGATCACGTCCGCGCCCTTGCCCTGGGTCAGGGCGCGCAGACGTTGTTTCAGATCTTCGCTGTCATAGTTGATGATCTCGTCGGCGCCGTGCTGCTGGCAGATGGCCAGTTTTTCGTTGCTGGACGCGCAGGCGATGACGCGGGCGCCCAGGGCCTTGCCGATTTCGATCGCGGCCAGGCCCACGCCGCCGGAGGCGCCCAGCACGCACAGGGTTTCGCCGGCCTTCAGTCCGGCACGATCCTTCAGCGCGTGCAGCGAGGTGCCGTAGGTCATCACGAAGGCCGAGGCGGTCACGAAGTCCATTTCCGGCACCATCGGGATGACCTGCATGGCCTTGCACACCACCTGTTCGGCAATCCCTCCCCAGCCGGTGAAGCTGATGACCCGGTCGCCGACCTGGACATTCTTGACCTTGGCGCCGATCGCGGCGACCACCCCGGCCGATTCACCACCGGGCGAAAACGGCAGTTCCGGCTTGAACTGGTAAAGATTCTGAATGATCAGGGTGTCGGGGAAGTTCACCGCCGCGGCATGGACGTCGACGACGACTTCATCATCGCCGGGCAGCAGATCGGGCAATTCCTCGACGCTCAGGTTTTCCGGTGGTCCGTGCTGTTTGCAGACTAAGGCTTTCATCGGGTCTCCATCGTGTAGTTGCGCAAGGGCTCAGCATAGGCCATGGCGGCCTGGCCCTGGCATTATCGGTAGGTAATCAGCTGGTCCTGCGGCAGCTGCTCGAAATGGGCGAAGCTGTTCATCGTGCTCAGGCTGATCCGGCCGGGCTGGTGGAATATCCGGGTCAGCGAGGCATTGGCAAAACGGCTGTTCAGCTCGGCTACCTGGGTATCGGGCAGGCCGAGCAGGTGCTGGCAGATCGCGGTGATCGGGCCGCCCGAGGTGAATACCGCCACCTGCTGGGAGGTTTGCGCCTGGTCGATCAACTGATGCAATCCGCTCAGGCAGCGCTGACGGAAGTCCGGCCAGGATTCGCGATAGTCCTCGGGGTGCTCGCCGCTCATCCAGCGCGCAAATGCCGCGGTAAAGAGGCGCTGAAATTCGCGCTGCGGGTTGGGGTGGTCCTGAAACAGGGCGCGCAGGAAATCAGCCTGGGTGAAACGCGGTTCGTAGGCCAGCAGCATCTGCATATGGTCGTATTCATCGAAAGCCGGATTGATCTCCCAGTCCTGCTCGGGCTGCCAGCGCGGCGCCAGGGTTTCACAGCAGGCCTGGGCGGTCTGGCGGTGGCGTTTCAGGCTGCCGGTGACGATCCGGTCGAATTTGCGCTCGCACTGATTGAACCAGCGCCCCAGGGCCTGTCCCTGACGCACGCCCAGCGCAGACAGCTCATCGTAATTGGCCTTGCCGAAGGAGGCCTGGCCGTGGCGAATCAGTGTGATCGTGCCCATGTTGACTCTCGAATGCAGTGCGCCAGCCTAAACCCTGGCCACCCATCAATCCAATGAGGAGTCTTGATGCTGATCCATAAGTGCTACGAATAGTTGCAGGTGCCGGCCGGTCACCGTCAAACGGATGACGGCACCGCGGGCAAATCGCTGCATAATCCCGGCTCCATGTCGTGTCCGGCCCCGGGCCGCGGCGCAGACACCGATACAGCACCAGCAGGAGACCCTTGATGAGTATTCGTTTTGACGGCCAGGTGGCCATTGTGACCGGCGCCGGCAACGGCCTGGGACGTTCCCATGCCCTGGCCCTGGCCGCCCGCGGGGCCAAGGTCGTGGTCAACGATCTGGGTGGGGCCCGCGATGGCACCGGCGCCTCATCGGACGCGGCGCATGCGGTGGTCCAGGAAATCCAGGAGGCCGGTGGGGAAGCCTTCGCCAACGGCGCCGATGTGACCAATCTGGCCCAGGTCGAGGGGATGGCCGCCGAGGCGCATTCGCGCTGGGGGCGGATCGACATCCTGATCAATAATGCCGGCGTGCTACGCGACAAGACCTTCAGCAAGGGCAGTCTGGAAGATTTTCGCTTCGTTCTGGATGTGCATCTGATGGGCGCGGTGAACTGCGCCAAGGCGGTGTGGGACCTGATGCGCGAACAGCAGTATGGGCGGATCGTGATGACCAGCTCCAGCTCGGGCCTGTATGGCAATTTCGGCCAGAGCAACTACGCCGCCGCCAAACTCGGCGTGGTGGGCCTGATGAACACGCTGAAGCTGGAAGGCGAAAAATACAATGTGCGCACCAATGCGCTGGCGCCGACCGCCGCCACGCGCATGACCGAAGAGCTGTTTTCGCCGGAAATGCTGGAACTGATGGGGCCGGAACAGGTCACTCCGGGGGTGCTGTTCCTGTGCAGCGCCGATGCGCCCAACGGCGAAATCCTGTGTGCCGGGGCCGGGTGTTTTTCCCGCGCCCGGATCGTCGAAACCCAGGGCGTGTTCCTGGGCCGCGACCCCAGTCCGGAACAGGTCGCCGAGCACTGGGCCGGAGCCATTTCCGACGAGACCGGCGCCCGCGCCCTGCGCTCGGGCATGGAACAGCCGGCCAAGTTCGGCGAAATGGTGGCTAAGCCGTCTCGCTAAGCGGCAGCGCGTCGACCTCGGACAGTCTGGATGGAGATCGCTGCATCGCGCTCTCCATCCAGGACGAGGTCAGCAGTCCGCTCAGGCAGAAGGCCAGGAACATGAAGAAGCCGATCTCCAGCTCGGTGCCGTTGGTGGTCAGCACGTCCACGCTGGCCGAAGCCTCGGCAAAGCCGCTGAGCTGACTGGCGATGATGCCGTTGAAACCGATGTAGGCCATGAAAATGGCCACCACCATCACGTCGGCCATCGACCATTTGCCGGATTTCAGCGCGAAGAATCGGATCAGGGCGTTATTCCGCAGCGCTTCCCGGCCGTACAGGTACACCAGGGAGGCGGCCAGCTTGGCCAGCGGAAACAGCACGCTGAACAGCATGATCAGGCCGCCGACCACGATCATGTCCAGGGCGCCGGTCGCGGTCAGGATGTGCACCATGTCGAGCACGCTCTTGCTCTGGAAATACAGCACCTGATCGGCGAAGACCACCGGCTCCTGCATCAGCACGAAGCGCAGTTCGGTGATCCGGGCCTCGACTTCGATCATCGGGGTCAATACCCCGCACGCCATCAGGATCGTGGCCGCGCAGGTCAGCGCCAGAAAGCGGGAGGGCGGGGGCTGCGGGCTCTCCAGGCGGATCAGGATGAACAGGGCCAGGGTCAGACCGAACAGCGCCAGCGCCAGCTGCATCGCCTGCTCGCGCTGCTGGCCCAGGCGGGCCTCGAGCATGCCGCGACAGAATTTCCATTCCTGACAGGCGTAACGCTGCTGGATCGCCTCGATCGCCGTGTAGTCCACCGGGGCAAAGCTGGAACTGGACAGATCGGTGATCATTTTCTTCAGGAAGCGGTTGAGCTCTTCGCGGGCGCCGGGCTTGTTCAGCTCGGTCAGAATTTGGTCGGCGTATTCCGGAATCGCGGTCTTGATGTCCTGAATATTGATGAAGATGTCCTGGAAGCTCTGCTTGAACTTGCCGCTGGTGCGCTTCCACCAGGAGCCCTGCTGCTGCAGGTTCTGCCGGCGCATGAAGCGATCCACCTCGGTGATCAGCGTGTCCAGCATCCGATTCATGCTCAGCTTGATCGCCGCGCGGTTATCCGGTTCCAGTTCGAACTCGTTGATTTTCTTTTCCAGAATGCCGCTCAAGTGTTCCACCCAGGCATTCGGGTCCAGCAGGCCGTACTTCACGTCGTCGAGTTCGGCCTGGTACTGACTAATGCGCTGCTGTTCGCGCAGGGTTACCACCAGCTGGGTGGCCAGCCAGGTCATGGTGGCCAGCATGCCGAACAGCAACAGGCTGACAATCAGGGTGCGACGGGTACTGGCCATAGACTTGGAACCGATCAATGCGCGCGGGTGCCCCCGCGGGAAAATCTGCGCGCCGTGGGCTGTCGAGCTTAGCCCAGGGACCAAGCCCTGGACAATTCGGCAAGCGCGTGTCGCGGTGATTCGCGGCTAGCTGAACACCGGAGGGAGACTGGCGGCGACGGGGCAGGTGACCACCAGGGCCAGACCGGTGCTCAGGCCCTTGAGCAGGACGTAGGGGATTCGCAGACGCATTGGTGCGAGGCACTCCAGGCAGGGGGGATGCTGTCTAACACGGCTGTGCCGTCGATTGGGTTCCCCCGTGGCGTGGGGGCTAGGCCGGATACGCCCGCAGTTTCTCGCGCAGCAGCGGCCCCAGGGCCACCTGGCTGCCCAGCCCGACCAGGGTCCAGTAATGGCCTGAGCTCATCCGGTCCAGGAACAGCGAATCCGCCGCCGGCTGGAACTGATCCAGGTGCTCGAACATCTCGGTGGATTTGGCCATCACTGCCTGGTGAATGGTCGATGCGCCAAAATCAAACGTGGCATCGCTCAGAAACGGTTTGAGCAGGATGGGGCGCCAGGCCGCATAGAAGTCGGGCTGCACCGGGCGCGAGCCGGCGATCCGCACGCCGAGCCGGTGCAGCGCCTCATCGACTTGCCGCCAGTCCTGGTCCAGGGCGGCGCTGACCGTGCGGTGGTAGGCCTGGACCGTGGGTTCGGCCAGCCGCTTCACACAGCCGAAATCGTAAATCACCAGCGAGCCGTCGCGGCGAAAGGCGAAATTGGCCGGATTGGGGTCGGCGTGCACGGCCTGGAGCTCGAACAGGGAGCACAGCATGAACTCGAACAGACCGGTGGCCAGCACATTGCGCTGCGCCAGCGGGTAGTCGGCGCGCGCCACCTCCAGGCTGTCACCCGGCTCGTAGTGCATGGTCAGCACCTGGGCGGTGCACAGCTCCGGCACGGTGGCCGGGATCACATACCGCGGATCGCCGGCAAAATGTTCCCGGAACAGCGCGCAATTCGCGGCTTCGTGACGGTAATCCAGTTCCTCGTGCAGACGGGCGCGAATCTCCTCGAACAGCTCATCGAGCACCGCTTTGTCCACCTTGATCAGTCGCGCCAGCTGCAAGGCCCGGCGCAGCTGCTTCAGGTCCGAATCGCAGGACCGGGCCACACCGGGGTATTGCACCTTGACGATCACCTCGCGTCCATCGTGCAGCGTGCCGCGATGGACCTGGCCGATGGAGGCCGCGGCAAAGGGTTGCTTGTCCAGCCGGGCGAAGGCGCGGGCGTAGTCCGGTCCCAGGGCAGCCTCCAGCTGGGCCGAAATCACTGCAACCGGCATCGGCGGGGCCTGCTTTTGCAGGGCTTTCAGGGCCTCGGCAATTTCATCCGGCAGCACGTCCGCCACATGCGAGGCCAGCTGGCCGAGTTTCATCACCGCGCCTTTGAGCTCGCCCAGGGTCTGGGCCAGATGCGCTCCGGCTTCACTGTCCAGCCGCGTGCGGGCCAGCGCCTTTTCCTCGGCCGTGCGAAAGTGATTGGCCAGCGCATGACCCGCATAGCGGGAGCTGAGCCGCGCGGTCATCCCCGCCAGGCGCAGCGCGCGCCGGGTACCGGAAGCAGGGGCGTGGTCGTCATCGCTCATGGCCTGCAGCTTAAGGTTCCAAGCCGGCCAGCGTAAGGGCGGTGCCGCAGTTTACGCCTTGCCGGGTCGGGGCGGATGCAGGCGATCAGCGTTCGCGGCATGAGCATGTTACGCATGAAATACCTGTATGGTGGGTTGAGTAAAAAAATCCATGCGCCGAAAACGTTATGCCGTGCGCATCAATAAGAACTACTGGGTGAGAGAGACCGTGAGAATTAATCCGCGAGGGGTCGTGTGGCTTGCTGTGCTTCTAGTTGGCGGTCAG
>JBFJVB010000092.1:0-13307 GCA_041624435.1 Oceanococcus sp.
GGGTCATGACTCTCCACGTGACGGAGTCCGGCCAGCTCTGGATAGGCACACGCAATCACGGCCTGAACCACTTTGACCCCGCCTCCGCAATTTTTACCCGTTTTCAGCATGAGCCCAGCAATCAAGCCTCGCTCAGTTCCAACAGCGTAACGACGGTTCTGGCGGAGGCCGAACACGTCTGGATCGGCACGTATGGCGGGGGGCTGAACAGGCTGGATCTGGGCAGTGGATCGTTTACGCATTATCGACACGATGGCGAGAACGACACCTCCATCAGCAGCGACCGCATACTGGCGATTCACCGGGACCGGCTCGGCTCCCTGTGGATCGGAACCGAAGACGGCGGTCTCAATCATTTCGACGAGGACAACGGAACATTCAGCCGATACCAGCATGACCCCGAGCAGGATTCCAGCTTAGGCAGTGATGCCGCATGGGATATTCTGGAAGGCTCCGATGGCTCGCTCTGGATTGCGACCAAGGATGCCGGTCTGAATCGCTGGTCAGCGACCGACCGCCGCGCAGGTCGCCCCATATTCCGCAGATATCTCAAACAGGCCGGCCTGATCAGCAACACCCTGCACGGGGTGCTCGAAGATGATGCCGGTGCGCTCTGGCTGAGCAGCAACCGTGGATTGACCCGATTTGATCCCGATCTCAACTATTTCCGCCATTTCGACGAATCCACCGGCTTGCCAGGGAAAGAGTTCACCTTTGGCGCCCGATACAAGCACGCAGACGGCACCCTGATGTTTGGCGGAACGAACGGTCTGATCGCATTCGATCCGCAAATGATTCACGTGAACCGGCACAAGCCGGAGGTCGCGGTCACCGCGCTGCTGCAGCTGTCCCCGGTTTCGAAAAGTTTCAGTACGCAGCCGCAGCCGGCACATCTTTCCCTGGATTATCGTGACCATGCGGTCAGCTTTGTCTTTTCCGCGCTGGACTATACCTCGCCGAAAAAGAATCGATACCAGTACATGCTGGAGGGCTTTGACAAGGACTGGGTGCAGCCTGACGGGTTCCGCCGCGTCAGCTATACCAATCTTCCGGCCGGCGACTACACATTCAAGGTCATGGGCGCCAATAACGATGGTGTATGGAATGACCAAGTGGCCGCGATTCGCATCGAGGTACTGCCCCCGCCCTGGAAATCCAGCTTGGCCTATGCACTTTATGGCTTCCTGCTGCTCGGCACCCTGGCTCTGGGCATTCGCCACCAGAAAGCCAAGTTCCAGGAAGCCGAGATCCGGCGCCAGAAACTCGAGGCCCTGGTGGAAGACAGAACCCAGGAGTTACAGCAGCAGAACAGGGAATTGGCGACGCTTTCACAGCAACTGGAAAAGGCCAGCTACACGGATCAGCTGACCGGGCTCAACAATCGTCGTTATTTCCAACAATTGATGGAAGCCGAGATGGCGAGCCTGGACCGACAGCTCCGGGAAAAACTGAAAGTCGGCGAAGCGCCAGCCAGCGAGGATCATTCACCGGGACTGTCATTCATCATGATCGACCTGGATGGATTCAAGCCGATCAATGATCAGTACGGCCATCACGCCGGTGATCTTGCCCTGCTCGGCGTCAGAGATATCCTGCGCAAGTGCTGCCGCAAGTCGGACGCCATCATCCGATGGGGTGGCGACGAGTTTGTCGTGGTCGGACATCACACCAGTCACTTGGGGGCGGAGAAATATGCCGAGCGCATCCGGTGTGAACTGGCCAATCATCAATACGAAGTTGGCGAGGGTCGCGTGGCACGACTCTCGGGCTCGATCGGCATGACCATGATTCCGTTCTTTCCCGACAGCGCAGAAGTGCTGCCATGGGAGCAGGCGATCAATATCGCCGACATGGCCGCTTACCTGGCAAAGGAGAACGGCCGCAACGCCTGGGTGGGCCTGTATGGCACCCCGGAAACGACCGCTGCAGCCAACATCACCGAGCGGATCAAGAATGACATCGAGAATCTGGTCCAGGAAGGCATGATCCGGGTGAGTTCGTCGCTGAAAACCGCACTGAACTTCTCGGTGACGGCGAAAGTCTAGGGAACCTTTAATTGAATCTGGGCATGAGCCGCACGCATGTGCTCCCGGCAGTGCCGGATTATGTGCGCCGCGAATTTGACCAATTCCTGCGCAATGGACGGCTGGAGCAGGGTTTCCTGCGCGAGCGCTGCCAGACCCATGGCCGCGGCGTTGCTCGTGGATGAGGTTTTACCCGAGCAGCCCGTCCGCCAGTGGGTTCTGAGTTCCCCTACCCGCTGCACTTGCTGTTCCCGCTTTGCTTTCGCCAGCAGCTCATGACCTACGCTTCGCGACCGCACGCATCGCCTGGAGGGGCCCGACCCAGGACACGTTTCCTATCTTCGACGCCAGGGAGAATCGCGCTCAACGAGCACCGGGACACTCCAGAACACGCTGCGGGCTGCACGCTTGACGCTGGCCCCGCCACGCCGTAATTTGACCAAATGGTCAACGACAAGCCCAGTCAGCGCAAGCGGGCGCGAGATGCCGCGCGAGCGCGCATTCTTGCTGCCGCACGCCAGGTATTTGCCGCCAATGGCCTGGCCGGCGCGCGACTGGAAGCAATCGCCCGCGAAGCTGACTGCACCAAGGGCCTGGTGGTGCACTACTACGGTGGCAAGCAAGGCCTGTGGGATGCGGTCATGGACTATTACCTGGGGATGGGCGCCAGCAGCGGCTTCCTCAATGACCCCGGCTCTCCCGACGCGGGCAGCCTGTTGCAGTTCATGCAGCGCAGCTACCGCTTTTTTCAGACGCATCCGGATTTCAACGCCCTGGCCAATCGCGCCGCGAGCGATTCGGACATCAGCGTCCCTGAGGACTTTTTCAAGCTGCTGCGCCAGGCTGAGCAGGCGTTCAGAAAGGCCGGCGATAGCGGCCTGCTGAATCCACACCTGGATCCGCGTCACCTGCAGCTGTTCAGCTTCCTGCTGATCAGCGGATGGTTTACCTACCGGGATGTCTTCACGCACGCCTGGGAATCCCGCCCGGCCAGCCCGGCGGATGATCAGGCCGTATTCCAGGCGGCGATGGAATTGTTCCACAACGGGGCGCTGAGCAAGCAGGCCCCCAAGCCCAACGACGACACTTCGAAGCGGAATTCATGATGAGCCCTGAAGCCTCACCCCTGCTGATTCGCGAACAATGGCCGGCGATCAGCGGTATGACCCGCGGCCTGCTGTGGTCCTTTGTACCTGCCCGCCTCAAATCGCGACTGCGCGATGAGCAGGCGGTGCTGGAACAGACCATCGAACCCGCCAGCCGCAAACTGGTCGACGCCTACGTCGCCTGGACCGGGGCGCCCGCGGAGCGCTACGCGGATACGCTGCCGGCGCATTTCTTCTGTCATTACGGCATGAACATGGTCGCGAGCCTGACCAGCCTGGCGCCCTGCAACATGCTCAAGGTGGTCAATCAGGGTTGTCGGCTGCGGTACAGCGAGGAACTGCCACGAGATGAGCCGCTGCGCCTGCGCGGCCAACTGGTGGACTGCCGTCAGGATGGCCAGCGCCTGCGGGTACACAGCCGCATCGAGGTTGGCACCGCCCGGCATCCGGGACTCATGAGCGTGGACACCCTGGCGGCGGTGATGCGGGGACCATCCCAGTCGCGGCGCAAACCAGCGGCAGCCGAAACCCATTGGGAAGAACTGGGTGAATGGTCAGCAGACCGGCACGACGGCCAGCGTTTTTTCTTCCTGACCGGCGATTTCAACCCCATCCATACCCTGTGGCCGGTGGCCCGATTGAGCCGCTTTGGTGGCTGCATCCTGCACGGCTTCGGCACCCTGGCGCGCAGCTTTGAAGTGATTCGCGATGCAGGTCATGCGATCGGGGATTTCGACGCCCGCTTCGTCAAGCCCAACCTGCTGCCCAGTGGTCCCAACACGGTGGCCGTTGGACGCACGGCAGATGCCGAAGGCTACCGCCCGCTGCGGCTGACGACACCCGCTGGCGACGTGCTGCTCGGCGGTCGTTTCGCCGCCGGTGACAAGCGATGACACTGCAGACACCGGTCATCGTCGGCGGGGCGCGCACCCCGTTTCTGGACACGGCCGGCGCCTACAGCGAGTTGATGGCCCACGAACTGGGTGCACAGGCAATCCGCGGCGCCATCGAACACTGCGCCCTGCCCGCCGACAAGCTGGATATGGTGGCGATGGGCATCGTGCTGCATGAGGTGGAAACCACCAATGTCACCCGCGAGGCCATGCTCAGCGCCGGCCTGTCCAGCCGCATTCCGGCCTTCACCACGGCGATGGCCGGACTGTCGCCGAATATCGCCGTCAGCGCGCTGAGCAACATGATCCGCCTGGGACAGATCGAGTTTGCGCTGGCCGGCGGCATGGAGACGTTTTGCGACGTGCCGATCCGGCTGTCGAGCGGCTTGCGGCGCACCGCCATGCGACTGCGCCAGGCCCGCACCGGACAGCAGCGTCTCAAGGCACTCAAGCGCCTGCGCCCCAGGGACCTGGCGCTGGACATCCCCAAGGGCACGGATTTCACCACCGGCATGACCATGGGGGAATCCACCGAGGCGATGCGCCGGCGCTACCCGGTGAGCCGCGAAGCGGCTGACCGCTACGCGCTGCGCAGCCACCAGCGCGCGGTCGAGGCGGCCGATGCCGGCTGGCACGCCCGCGACATCTGCCCGGTCGCCCTGGACCAGGGCGGCACCATCGAGCAGGACAACAGCGCCCGGCGCAATCTGGACCTGGCCGACCTGGCACGCCTGAAGCCGCTGTTCGACCCGAAAACCGGCGTGGTGACGGCCGGCAATGCCTCACGCTTTACCGATGGCGCCGCGGCCCTGGTCCTGGCCAGCCAGACGGCGGCCGAGCGCGCCGGCCTCCCGGCGCTGGCCGTCGTGCGTGACTGCCATTTCTCTGGCGTCAGCGATCTGCAGCACGAGATGCTGCTCGGCCCGGCGATGACGATTCCCCGGCTACTGGAGCGCAATCGTCTGAGCATGGATGACATCGCGGTCTTCGAAGTGCACGAGGCTTTCGCCGCACAGATTCTGATCAATCAGCAATGCCTGGCCAGCGATGTCTTTGTCCGCGAACACCTCGATCTGCCACGGGCTCCCGGCGCGATACCGGAAGAGCGCCTGAACATCCACGGTGGTTCGCTGGCGCTGGGCAACCCCTTTGCCGCGACGGGCGCCCGCCTGTTGCTGACCGCGGCGCGACGCCTGAACGATACCCATGAGCGCTACGCGCTGGTGTCCTCCTGCGCCGGCGGCGGCCTGGGCGCCGCCATCCTGCTTGAGAACCCCAATCTTTAGCACGACATAAGCACTCGCGGCCCGTCCAGCCGAACATCGTCAGCAGGCAGCCGGATAAGAGCCCGCGCTGCTGCCGCCTCGGCCACCGCTGCAACGCCAAGCTCTCTCCGAAACGAGTCCAGGCTTGTCTAGAGTCGGCCCACAACTCTGACGCGCAATCCCAGGGGCTGGGTGAACGGCAAGGCCACGACCCTGGGTTTGGCATGTTGCGGCACGAGTTCCAGATCGAAATGATTCACCCAGTAGGACACCATCTCCTGGCAGAACAACGGACCGATCATGGCCCCGGTGCAGCGATGGGCGCCCGAACCGAAGGCGAGCACGCAGCGCTTGAGGGTAGTCGCGTCCTCCGAAAGAAAGCGTTCCGGCTTGAAGCTCTGTGGCTCGGGGAACAGGGTTTCATCCATGTGATGGCTGGAAATCTGCACCAGGACCTCATCCCCCTTGCGGATGGTGTAGCCCTGAAACTGGAAATCCTGGGTGGCGTAGCGGATGACCAGACCGCCCGGCGGGTTGATCCGGGTGGTTTCCTGAAAACAGGCACGCAGATACTTCTGCTTCATCGGATCGATCGGGCCGTCTGACTCGGCGGAGAGCTGCTGATATTCCTGCCGCACCTTGTGCAGGCAGTCCGGGTGGCTCAGCAGCTGGTAGAGCATGAAGGCGGCCGCCGAGGCCACGGTGTCGAAACCGGCCAGGTAGGCGGCGATGGGTACGATCTTCAGATCGTCATCGTCCCAGTCGCCCAGTTCATCAGGGGGCGGATAGTCCAGATACTGCCCGACCAGGGTGCTGGCCCTGAGCGCCGGGTCCTTGCGCACCCGCGCCACGAGCTTCAGCGAATTTTCGTTCATCCGCTTCTGCGCGGTCCGATAGAAGGGGTTGTTCAGGGCCAGCCACATCGGCACATGGCCATAGGTGGCAAATATCAGGGTGTGAACGACGGTGGACAGGTCCTTGCTGGAGAACGGAAACGGCTCGCCATTGAGCACGTTCGACAGCACATCGACCGTTTGTGACTGGGATTCCTTCAGTGGATCAAATTCATCCCCCACCTGCCACCGCTCGGCATGGCGGCTGACGCAGTCGTACACTTCGTCCCGTCGTTCCCGCTCCAGGCCTCGGTTCAGGAACCGGCTATGGATATTGCGGTAAAACTTGTGATTCGGGCCGTCAAAGGTGCCGGGCAGACGGCTGTTCACCGCCTTCATCAGCACTTCCATGGAATCGGTGGTGCTCAGCAGTTCATCGGTTTCCAGCAGGTCGATGGCTTCCTGTCCGCACAGGCAGGTCATTTCCATGCCCAGAATCCGGAACCGGAACGCATCGCCGTAGCTGTTGCGGGTCGTGTTCAAAAACGAAAGCACGTCGCCGGTGAACTGCCGCAGCGGCCCGATCAGCGGCGTGGCCTTGATCAGCGGTGGGCGCTTGCCCTGCCCGGCCCCGGTTTCGAACTGGCTCGTCGGGTTTCCCGCATGGGGACATTGCTCTGGTTTTGAGCCTGTCGTCACTTTTTCCAGCATCACCATTTCCTCATCACCAAGAGGCAAGGCATTTGCCCCTGCCACGCAACAGAATCCGTTTTTTGTTGTAGGCAAGGTAGTCTGGTAGTAAGCTCTCGTCAATAGCTGAGCTGAGATTCAAGTCTTGGTCAGACTGGCCACAGCCACCGCGAGCGAAACAAGGATGAAGCAAGGTAACCACCGCAAGGCGAAGACCGACAGCCGTGAGTACGCCGCGGTGAAACAGGGCATGGTCGATGCGGCCATCGAGCTCATGGCCGGCAATGGTTTTCGCAAGTTTCGTTTTGAGGCGCTGGCGGAGAAGCTCGGCTGCAATCGCGCCACCATCTATCGCTACTTCGACAGCAAGCAGGACCTCATCAGCGCGGTAATGATGAACCTGATGCAGGACATCACCCGCGACATCATTCGCCAGACCGCGGGCAATACGGTGAGCAGCCAGAGCTTCACGGATGCGCTCTACGAGATCATCACCCGGCTGCGCGAAAATCCGCGCTATGCCATTGTGATGGATGCGCAGAACGTCGAAACCTTCGCAAGGCTGACGCATGCGTATTTTTCAGATATCACCACCAGTATGCTGGAAAAATTCCTGATCGAAGATCCAGCGCGGCCGGTGCTCAAGGAAGGCCTGACCATCTCGGACGTGGTGGGCTGGTTGATGCACCAGATCATTTCCTACGGTTTTTTCGGGATTCCCGGAGAGTCCGAACAGCAGCGGAAGGATTATCTGCTCAGGATGGTCGTCTCGGTGGTGGTGTAGGTCGACCTCACGCTGGAGCTGAGCCAGAGTACGGGCTTCACCCAGGCCCGGCTGGCGGTACAGGAAAGCTGGAATCTGCAGCCTGGTGGCAGGATTGCCCGCCATCGCAGCCGCGGCGAAGGCGGACAATTCAGGGAAAGCCGCAGCAATGTCTTCATGGATGCCTTGGTGTACTGCCAGGCTCAGCGTCGCAAAGTCTGATTCGAGAAAACGCATGCGCGCATGCTCATCTTCACGCAGCACACTGACGACGTGCGTGACCCCGATCTTATCGAGAGCTGCCCTGTCCCCAGGGACAGGGCAGCTCCAAGACACAAGTTGTCCCGGATCAGGCTGAAGCGGGTTGCCGGCTCATCCAGCGTGAAATGCCGGTCAATGCCAAACCACGCCAACAGCCGATGACCCCAGTGATCGAGCATTGCGTTGCTCTCCTTCGACATCGATCAGCCTGGAACTTGCCCGGACGGCACGCCAGGGCCTGCGCGCCCCGGAATGCCCGGGCAGCCCCCCGTATGCAGATCAAGTTCGAAAACAGGTTCCGGTCTCTGGCAGCCACAACGCGCGGATGGTCAGCGAACCTCAACCCGACCGTTCTTCAAGGTGGTGACGGATTCCAGCGTTGCGGCCTTGAGCTCGTCCTCACAGAACGGCGGGTCCACCCAGATGCCCTGCGAGTACTTGATCTGCTGTTCATCCGCCCGATCCCAGGCGTGCTGACTTCGCTGGCTGCCCAGCAACAGGGTTCGGGCGTCGGGACAACGGCCATCCTTGAAGAACTGCACGGCTTGAACAAAGCTGGGACCACCGCCACCGGCACCAATGTGATCACCACGCCAGCGCGTACCCATGGCATTGAACAGGCCGCGGGTGCCTTCACCACCGTGCAGCGGGGTGCGCGATGTGCCGTACTCGCTGAGCTGATAGTTCCGCAGGGTGGCATCCAGCGGAATCCCTGCATCACGCATCTGTTTCACCGTGTCGCCCAGGGCGTTGTAGATCGGCAGATAGGCCGGATTCAGCCCGGCAGGCGTATTCACCGGATCATTGATATCGAAAGGAATCTTCCACATCGGGTTGGCCGAAATCCCGACGTAGGAAATCAGGAAATCCAGATCCGCAAATGCCAGTTCGGTCAGCCGGGTGAACAGCACGGCACCCGGATCGTCCAGCGTATGGGTGCCACCCCAGTTGTCCAGCACATCGCAGGCTTCGCTCACATCAATGAACTCCGGAAAGCCCGAACCATCAGGCGTCACCGGCATCTGGCCGCTGGCCCGGCAGTAGCTCACCAGATCGTCGGCCCACAGTTCGTAGAACATGTTCCGGTCGGAAAACAGCAGGTCCTGAATATCCTGCCGGCTGAAGGTGGTCTTGTCCGGATCGGTCACACCCTCGAGTCGGTCGAGGATCAGTCGATGCCCCAGGCGGGTGCGGGTTGAACGCGCCGAATTCTCGGGACCAAACACGCGCGAATAGCCGGTCAAGGGCTCATGGACATTGGTCAGCCAGTGACTTTCGTTCGAATTGACCACGTAATCCCTGCGTTTGATCACCGGCTGCAGGTCAGCCGGCATGGTCTTGGGTGCAACCGAGTCCGGCGAGGTGGGCACATCGCAGCTGGAGTCCGCCCCGTTGATCACCGCCACCGCGAGGGTATTCCACAACGCATGCCCTAAGGCCGTATTGCAGCGCGCTGCATGCTCGTTCGAAATATTGGGCACGGTGCCGACATCGGTCCACAACGCATTGCCCTGCGAATCGGCCACCGTGCTGGTTGCCCAGGGATTGCCCACCCAGCGAGCGGCGGACGCGTAGTATTCGTCCACCGAACGGGCCTGATTGGTTTCCCAGAACTGGTTGGCGATACGCGCGCTGCCGGTGTTCATGTCGATCATCGCGAACGCCGTGGCCTGGGTCCAGGGCATCAGCGGGATACCCAGGGCGGTGGTGACAATCGGTCCATAAATCGTCGAGTAGAACGTATGACTGCGCGTTCCGATGCTGCCATCTTCCTCCAGCACCTCGATACTGATTTCAGTGGCCTCCATGTCATGAACCTGGCCATCCACCACATACTGCGTCGGGTTTCCCGGCACCAGCGTCAGTTCGGCAATCGCCATACGCCGGGCAGCGGACACGGTATGCGACCAGGCAATGTGCTCGTTGTGTCCGATCATGACCAGGGGCTGACCGATGAAGCCCATGCCGGAGACATTGAACCGCCCCGGAATCTGCACATGCATCTGCCAGAAACGGTCGAAACCGTCCCAGCCCCAGTGGGGATTGCCCAGCAGCAAACCGGATTCATTGTCGGTGGCATCGCCGCCTAAAGCGATGGCATTGGAACCGCCGTTGCGAACGCGGTCGGAAAAGGCCTGCATCAGTGCGGGTATATGAGCGATACCGCTGGCTGCTCCCGGCCCACCGGTCACTTCGTCCAGGGCGGCATTGACCGCATCGGCCACATCTGAATACACCGGAACACGGCCAAACAGCGGAACGGAATTCGGCACGCGGGGCACCGAGGTAAGGCTTGGTGGCGCGGCAGTGACCATGCCCGACCAGACCAGGTCACGCCCACCCAGGCCGAGCAACTGGTACAGGCGGCGGGCCACATCGATGCGGCTGATCGGCCGCACATGCGCGCCCCCGCGGCATCCCGCGTCGGGGAGATTGTCGACGCCATGGTGGGCCAGATAGGTGTTGTAACCCTCGAGATACCCATCAAGCAATTCGAGAATCTCCGGCCGGGGCCCCAATGGCGGCGGGGAATTCAGAATACTTTCGAGATCAGCCGTCTCGTTGATGTAGCTGTTGAACAGATTGATATTCGCTCTGCCAGCGCCGAGGTCGCGGCCTGCATATTTCGCCCCTTCCCCCGCCAGATTGGTCCACATGGCTGCGAGCAGACAGAAGTTGTCCTCGGCCTGAGCAAACCCGACGCCCCGGCCCAGATCGTAAGCATCCTTGGCGATGATATGCGGAATTGAATGTTCGGTCCGCCGGATCGAAACCTCACCCGCTTGTTCGGCAGCCCTGCTCGAGCCGCTGAGCTGCCCCGCACCCTGCCTTCCGCCGCTGCACGCCACGATGACCGTCAAAACTGCAAAAAGGAATAACTTACGCAACATAAACAGGTACCTATGGTCCGGCGCTCATGGCGGCCTGGATCGTATTGCTCAGAATTTCTGAACCAGCCGAATCCCGAGATGAACTCACAACACTGACTTAAGGCAACTGTATTATCAATAGCAAATTCTACTTAAGCCGATTACCTTAACTGCTGCGTGTGGTTATCATGGCCAACTGATCTCAAGCCCGGCGCTGCTTCATCCAGGGCCGCAGGCAGCCCTTGAACTCAGACGAGGGGCAAAGCCCCGCGCCGAGTTCGATCAAGCACACTTGCAGACGGAGGATCTCATGCAGCGCCGCTTTCCGGAACTTATTGTGATGCTTGCGGTGGCAAGCCTGTTGGGCGCTTGCGGCAGCGCAGTGCCGCTCGATCCAGCATCCACCAGCGCGATGTCTCGCGATACCGCCAAGGCGCCCCTGGCCTGCTTTGACCGATGCGATGTCAGCGCATGGACGCCGCTACCGGCGGCAACGCCAGTTTCACCGGCCGTGCAACTGGCCAGGGATACGTATCTGGGCGAAGACGCCACCGATCCGAATCAGGTCAAACTGTGGTGGACCGGAGTTTCCAGTTTCATCGCCGCCGCTGGCGGACATCTGTTTCTGTTCGATGCCTGGGAGATCGTCGGGCCGCATGAGGACTATCTGCCGATCGGTCGGGAAGAGCTGGCGGCGATTCAACCCGAGCTCATCCTGATTGGCCATGGCCATTTCGACCACGCGGCCGATGCGGGCTACGTCGCGGCGCGCAGCGGCGCCGTGGTTGTCGGTTCCGAAGTGATCTGCGACCAGGTCAAGGAAGACGCCGCGGCCAGCCTGGCAGGTGGCGCGGACAACTTTGCCTGCCTGATCGTCGGCGTGGATGACAACACCCCACAACCCGGTACCGTGCAGTCCATCAAACTTTGGGAAGACATGGCCGAAGTGCAGATCTTGCAGCATATCCATTCCGCGGCCACGCCCGAGTTTCAGGACCCGGGCACACCCTATGCCCACATTCCGGACTTGCTGACCTACATCGAGCATGTGAACACCAACCCGCAGGAAATCCTGCAGTTCCTGCCAACGCTGGCCGACCAGCCGGGTGGGGCCTGGGCCTATCATCTGCGCGTCGGTGATTTCAGCCTGCTATGGCATGACACCGTGGGGCCGATCAACAGCGGCAACCCCTATGCGCAGGAAGTTCAGTCCGCCCTGAACGGCTTTCCGGACTGCGTTGACGTGCAGCTGGTGCCGATCGTGGGATTCAACCAGCCCATGAACGGACTGCGTGACCCTCGCCTGTACGTGGAACATGCCCACCCCCGCCTGATACTCCCCACCCATCACGACAGCTGGGAACCTGTGGTGGGCGGCGGTGCGCGCAGCTATGAAGGCGCCTGGCGAAGCGAAGTGGCCACGCTGGAACATCCCCCCTTGCAGGATTACCTGCGCGACCCCGAAGATTATCTGCTGATGCGCAGCTACCGCATCGATGACCCGATCTGGAAAATTCCGATGCCCGGTTCATCCTGCGCGGAACAAACCGATTGATCCGGCAAGCCGGACGGGAAGTACGGGCTCAGCCTGTCGACACCGCGTTCACCAGCGCCATCAATCACCGGCGCGGCGTCCTGCGATCACCGCCCTCCTCCTGCCTCGAGAGACCGTAAACCCTTGTCCTTGATCGTGATGTACGCCCACCCTGCGTGCCGGAGCAAGCGGCGGCGCTTTTTACCAGAAGCCGCAGCCGCCTCGACACACGGCCTCGGGCGACCCCATCTGCACCGGCCCCGTCACTGGCAAGCGGGCCGGGATGAAACTGACGGGCTCCACAATGCCAAACCCGTCCGGGAACCCGGGAGCTTTACTGAATGATTGATAAAGTTTACTTCTCCCACGGCCTGGAGAGCGGCCCCTGGGGTTCAAAAATCAAGCGCCTTGCGGCAACTGCCGAATTACATGGCCTGTCGGTCACCAGTCTTGACTACCAGGGGATGCGAAGTCCGGCGCAACGCGTCGCCAAACTGGTTGACCACGTAGCGAATGAACCTGAAGGCAGCTACATCCTGGTCGGATCCAGCATGGGCGGCTATGTGTCTTTTGCCGCAGCAGAACGGCTCCGCCCTGCCGGCCTGTTTCTGCTCGCGCCTGCGGTACTGATGCCGAACTACCCAACCCAGGATTGCGTCCCCCCCTGCCCGTACATTGAAGTAGTCCACGCCTGGGACGACGCCGTCATCCCCATTGAAAACGTGATTTCATTCGCACGCCGGCTCAATTGTTCCTGTCATATCCTAGCGGGTGAGCATCGACTGCTCGGTGCCGCCCTGGAACAGACCGATGCGCTTTTTCGAGCCTTTCTATTGCGCCTGAATATAGCCGGCCCGAAGGCATAACGAAAAACGCCCCGACCAGCGCAGCGTCCGGCCTGACCTCGCGCCGCCGGGGGCGCCCCTGCACAGCCATTTCCCAGGAAAGACCGGGAACTGCTCCTCCACGATCCGTCACGGAACCGCCTCCGTCGGCCGGTGCCTCACGTAGCGAGGTGCAAGTCCAGCCAACACCGCCCTGCCCCGGTACAGTGAATCGGCCACAGCA
>JBFJVB010000093.1:0-13296 GCA_041624435.1 Oceanococcus sp.
GATCCGGATCGCCTGCTGATTGGCGATGATGAGCATGCCTGGACCTACGAAGGCGTTTCCAATTTCGAAGGTGGTTGCTACGCCAAGCTGATCGACCTCAACAAGGAAGCCGAGCCGGTGATCGCCGCGGCCTTGTCGATGGCCGGCACCTTGATTGAAAACGTTCCGGCCCTGCCTGGCAAGCCGCTGGCAGAGACGGACCCCCAGGAACTGGATCTGTGTGATGACTCGATTACCGAGAACACGCGTTTTTCCTATCCGCTGAGCTGCAATCCGGGTGTGGCGGAAGGGGCACGTGGTCCGCATCCCAATACCCTGGTGTTCCTGACCGCGGATGCATTCGGCGTGCTACCGCCGGTTTCCATCCTGGATGAAAACGAAGTGATCTACCATTTCGTCTCCGGGTTCACCGCCAAGCTGGCGGGCACCGAAGTGGGGATTACCGAACCCAAGGCGGCTTTTTCCGCCTGTTTCGGCGCGCCGTTCATGGCCCATAAGCCCTCGGTCTACGCCCGCTTGCTGGCGGAGAAGGTCAAGCAGAGCAAGACCCGCTGCATCCTGCTCAACACCGGCTGGACCGGCGGTGGCTACGGTGAAGGCAAGCGGATTTCGATCAAGGCGACCCGCGCCATGCTGAATGCGGCGCTGGCCGGCGAACTGCACGGCGAAGGTGTGGAATACGATCTGCATCCGATCTTCGGCCTGAAAATGCCCAAGTCCTGCCCTGGCGTGGATGCCGAGTTGCTGAATCCGAAAAACGGCTGGGCCGATAAAGCCCTGTACGATGAAAAGGCCCAGCAACTCAAGGCCATGTTCCAGCAAAACTTTGAAACCAAGGGTTTTGCCGAACTGGGTATCAAGCCCGCGATGTAGCACACAGGGGCTTGTCATTTCGGCCATCAGCCGCTAATGTACGCGCCCCGTGATTCGACGCATGGAATCCGTCGGGCGATTAGCTCAGGGGTAGAGCACTGCTTTCACACGGCAGGGGTCACAAGTTCAAATCTTGTATCGCCCACCATTTAGATAAAGACTTACGGCGACTTCGGTCGCCGTTTTTTGTGGCATCCCGGCAGCGGGAGGACAGGATCTTCACCCCCGCGGCCCAGGTCAACGGTTCAGGCCAAAGCTGCTGGCCAGTCCTCAGATCGGGTAGCCGCTGGCATCGCAGGTCTTCTTCAAGCGCTGCTGGATTTTCGGCAATAGGGATGCGGTCCATTCCTGGGCCATTGTCATCGAATCCGCCATCAGGGCCGGCATGACCTCTATCGATTTACGACCCACAGCCGTCGAATAAAACTGAATCAGTTCCCTGATTTCCTCGGCAGAGTAATACTTGTCGTAAAGCGTTGCGGTCATGGCCAGAAACGTATCAGCGCTCTCTGCGAAGATGACTTGAACTTCCTTGACCAGAGTGTCCACCAGTTCCTGTGGCATTTCCGGATACCGGGCTCGAATCGAGTCCAAGCTCTGCGCCGCGACGGCGCTGGCAATTCGGGGTCCAAGCTGCGCGGTTTGGGTTACTTCCAACAAGTGAGCAATGTCGGCTTTCTTCTGCTCGGCCCCCTCCTGAGCAGCAGCGGGAGTTCCTGCCAGACAGAGCAGGCAGACAAAAACGCCAAAGAAGTGCTGGTGCATGGTTTCTCCCCGAGCCACTGAGACTCTGTACATGAATTGAAGTACCCCAGAGACGAGGGCCGCTCCTGCGGAAGCAGGGCAAAGCCCTGGCGGCGGCTGCGGATGCCCTGAAGGCCACCTCGCCAGCGCTGCGCGATCAACCATTCCCATCGAGTATCTCGCGCGTGGTGGGCCTTGCGAAGTCGCTTATGAAAAACCTTTCCACCGTGGCGTTGAACAGTTCGGGCTGCCTGACCGGGATCATGTGAGTGGCGCCCGGGAAAATGCACAGATGAGCCTTCGGGATATTCTCGAATATCTCCAGCGTGTGTGCGTTCCGAATCACATCCCTGTCTCCCGCCATGACCAGGGTGGGCGCAGCGATGCTGTGCAGCGAGTCGGGATCAATATCCGGATGAAACTCGAGCAGATTCAGCCGCTCCAGAATGCCTGGCCAGTCTTTCGAAGCATCTCCGGCCACCATCCTGGCCTCGACTTCGGCTCGCCAGCGGCCCACCAATGGCAGCGCCCATGCTTGCGCGCCAGCGGGATTCAGGTTCGCGCCCATGATCGCCAATTTATGCACCCGCTCGGGCTGGGCACTGGCCAGCAGCAGCCCGATTATCCCACCATCACTCCAGCCCAGGATATTCACTGGCCCGATGTCCAGTTGGGCGAGCAGTTCCGAAAAATCGCTGGCGATCAATTCGTAAGTCAGCGAACCGTGGCCTGATGGGGTATGGCCGTGTCCCCTGCTGTCTGCCGCAATGACCATGTGGCTTTTCGAAAAATGAGCAATCTGGTGTCGCATGTCCTCTATGCTTCCACCATTGCCATGAATCAGCAGCAAGGGCGTGCCCTGCCCGTAAGTCTCGACATAGAGCACGGTGTCATTCACCGGGTGCCGGCTGGCAGCCTGTTCGTTATGGCCATAGGGAATCCCTGAGCCGATCAGTGCTGCCGGTGAGCCAGGAAGGCTGGCGCAGGAGCACAGCAGCAAGGCAACGGAAACAAACCACAGCCTCATGAAGATCTTCCCCCTCTGCGGCAGGTCTGATCGAGTCGCGCTTGTGGGTACATGATCGACGCTATCAGTCTGGCAGCCTGGCATGAGCCAGGATGGCTTGCGCAAGATCGGCCCGAGCCAATGCTGATGAGGACGGGGCGATGAGAACGCGGAGAGGTCTTTTTCGGGACACGCGGCGATCAGGTGAGCATCCATGCTGAGCCTTCGAGCATTATTGTTGTTTCATCGAATGGTCAAACGCCATCCCGGCCTTATTGCACAAGCGCCAGCTTGTGCTGATCTTCTCAGCTTGCAGTGTGCGACGCCTCGTCCATGCTGTCAAAGCCTGAAGGCCCGGGGCTGATGCCGCACTGCGGAGCACCGCCAGGCGTCAATCGACCTGCGCTTGCCGCATGAACTCCTGCATCTGCTCCAGGTCATCGGCGCCGCTTGCACGCGCGGCATCCAGCTGCCTGCGCTGGCTGGAGCCGGCAGGCGGCATGAGCAGACTGCGCCAGTCACTGTGCTCGTAGCGCCCGAAGTCCAGGCGTTCGCGGATTTGCGGTTTGGCCCGAATCGCGGCCAGGACGGCGTCCACCGTGCCTGCGCCCATGAAATTCAGATGTTCGACCGGATTGCCGCGATGACAGGCGAAGCAGTAGCGTTGGAACAGGCTCAGGACCGATTCGGCCTCGATGTTCAGCGCCCTGGCGCCTTCGATGAGGGGTGGGGCCAGGCGGGGATTTTCCAGGCAGCAGTACTCCGCCTGGGCTTGTCCCAGGCGCTGGGCCAGGGCCTGGAGAATCGCCACCCGATTGACAGGCCCAGGGCTCAGCAGTTCGTCGAACTGGCCGCCCAGAATCAAGTCCCGCACCCGTTGTGGCGAATCGCCGCTCCACTCCAGCAGGCGCCGGCGGTCGTCGGGGACAAACAGCCCGGCCAGGCGGTGCACCGTGGTCAGGCTGTCCGCGCTCAGCGGCGTGGACGGCTCGCGCGGGGTCAAGGGGTCCAGCGCGGCCGGTAATTTGGGCTGACGCTCGAAGGCGGCGAGTTTGCGGCTGAGTTCCGCATTATCGCCAGCCTCGAACCGGAACCAGGTCTGGATTCGGCGCACGACGTTTTTCAGCTCGCCCCGGGACCTTAGCCAGAAATCATCCTGAATCAGCGGCTCGCGGCTGGGCAGGCTGTCGTTCGGCAGGGCAATCCCGTTGTCGGGCCAGTGTTGCGCCTGGGCCTGGCGCAGTGCGGTGTTGGCGCTCGAGGCCGGGTCGAATTCGCCCGGTCGCAGTAGCAGGAACAGGGTCTGGGCCAGCAGCCGGCGGCGGCAGTGCAGGCCGTTTTCGCCACAGCCGTCGATCCACAGACGTTGCGCCTGAATCAGTTCCGAACCGGCTCGCACCAGTTCATCGAAGGTTTCCGGCATCAGAATCTGAGTGGACAGCGCGGCGCCGTGGTAGCGGGTGGCGCTGGCCTTGGACCAATCCACGCCACGTGCCTGGGCGATCTTTCTGGCCACGGGCATCGATGCGTTGGTCTCCGCCCAGGGTCGAACCGAAAAGATCGGCGCGCCCGACTGGTGACAGGCCAGACAGACCGCGCGACGGGCATAAACCACCCGTGGCGTGCAGCCTGCGCAGTAGTTCTGCACCAGCTGGAACTCAAACCGTCCGGCGGCCTCGTTATAGGCGATGACCTCGATTTCCTGCGCCGCCTCGGTAAAACCCAGAAACAGGCGGCCGGCATAGATCGGTGCCAGCTGATCAGTCGAATAGGGGGCATTGGTGCGCGCCGCGGCCAGCACCCTGGGCTGGCGGAAATCGGTCTGCCCCTTGCTCAGGGAGCGACCCTGCGGGATCAGCAGGCTGACGTAACCGTCATCCCAGCGATCATTGCGGTTGAAGCTTTCGAGCAGGGCCGCAAACGGATAGGGCAGGCCACCGGCCTGGGCCAGGTGATGATCGAACAGCGAACGTGTGCCTGCGGGCGGGGCGTCATGCTGAGCAATAAGCCGGTGCGACAGGGCTTGCCCCGCCGCGTGCAGCGCGACCGAGGTGCGTTCGATGGCGGCGTGAATCGAAGCGTAATCGCGATCCGGGGAGGCCTGCTGCCGGGTCAGCCACCCCAGCAGCAGGCCCAGTACGATCAGGGCCGCCACGGTCTTGCGCATGCCTTACGCGGTCCTCATCAGCGCAGACCGCATCGGCATGGCGCCGGTTTCGAGGGCCGGGCTTACTCCATCCACAATTTGCCGTTACGCACCCGCTGCGGGTGGTCGCCCACCGGCACGCTGGCCACTTCGCGGGCCTCGTCGAAGGAAATCACCGCCACCCGATCCTGCTCGCTGACCGAGACATAGCAGTACTTGCCGTCATGGCTTTCGGTTGACCAGTAGGGCTTGGAGCCCAGGGGTTCTTCGGAGAGTTTGATCGTCGTGTATTCGAAACTTTCCCGGTCGATGATCGCGACATAGCCGGACATGGTGGCCGCTGCGCAGAGCTTGGTGCCGGCGGCGTTGATGGCCAGGCCATGATGCGCCGAATTCAGCTGGTACTTGCGATACGGCAGGTCACGGATTTTCTGCGGTACCGGCAGATCCAGCTTGCGGGTGATGCGGTCCGTGGCCAGATCATATTCGAACAGACCATGGAAGAAAGACACCTGCAGATACAGGTGCTTGCCATCGGCGGGCACCGCCATGGGGCGCACCGCGGAATCGATCCAGGGGAAACCGAATTCTTCGAGTTTCTCGCCGATATCGATGCGCTTGAGCACCTTGTAGTTGCTGGCATCCACGACCTGCAGCCAGCGGTCGCCCTTGAGCCAGTCCAGCCAGCGGGCCGTGGTCGGGAAAAAAACCCGGCCGATGCTGGCGTGATAAATCAGCTTGCCATCCGCGGAGTAGGTGTTCTCATGCGGTTGATCGCCGGATTCGAACTCGCCGACGATCTTGCCGGTCGCCGTGTCGATGGCGTGGACCTTGCGCGCACTGGAGGCGGACACCAGGAAGATCTTGCCGTCAGGCGAAATCGCCGCGTGATCCGCACGCACCCCCTCGATGGGCGTGCGCCAGATAATCGCGTTGCTGGCCATGTCGATTGCCACCACGTCGGCAAAACTCGGTCGAGAGGCAATCACGGTGCGGCCGTCGTGGGAGGTGAACAGATCATCGACCAGCTGGTCGTTACCTTCGCCCGGTACCTCGCGGACGAATTTGAATGCCAGGCGGCGGAACAGGCCGGCGTCCTCGATCTCGGCCATGCGCTCGTCCCGATCCGGCACGATATTGATGGTCTTGATGGTTTCGAAGGTATGGGGGTCGAAGATCTCTGCCGTGCCGTCCCAGTTGCTGCCGACCAGCACCACATCCCTGAGTTCTCCCGCCAGAGCGCTGCTGGACGCGATCAGAAAAGCTGCCGGGATCGTTGCTTTCCGGAATAACTCACCGAGACACCGAAGGGTTTCGTACAGGTTTGACATGATGGGCAATGGCTCCTTGGGCCGGGTTGGCTACTTCAAGCTGGTCTGGCACCTATGGTAACCGCTTCGGCGCGAACTGTCGGTGGCCGCATCGTGCTCACGCGATCGACTCGCGTCATGGCATTGCGGTAGCTTTCCCTCTGCGGACAGCAAACGGTGGGCAAATGATGGGTTCAAGGTCGTGGCCAGACGGCACTACTCCAGGCGATGCGACTTCTCGTGATGGCCGAACTGGAAATGGTTTGAAGCCCGGAGTGGCGGGCATGGCCGGCGTGATCATGCTGAGTCTGCTGCCCTTCTCGGCACAGGCTCAGCAAGTACCCATCTGGCTCGTGGCCGCGGCTTTGTCGCCGCTCGTGGTGTTCTTGTTGTGCGTCGTGCTGGCGCTGTTGTGTCGCAGCGCCGCGCTGGGGCTGCGGCATGCCGGCTTCGTTCTGCTGTGGATCGGGCTGTTCGGTCTGGCCAGCTACTGGATCGAGAATGACTACCTGATCTGGACGCCCTTGACCCTGTATGGGCTGCATGCCGGCGCGTTGCTGGTTCTGGTTGCGGTGGCCGGCGTCCGGCGCTTGAGTGGCCGCCAGGCGAAGCGCTGAGATGGCCCGAATCCGGACGTGAGCATAGAGCACATTTTCGTCTACGGCAGCTTGCTGCGGACGGCAGAGGGACAGCTCCATCCGCGGCTTGAAGGACGCTGCGATCTGCTGGGGCCTGGGACCATGCAGGGACGGCTATTTGAGGTCGCGGGATACCCGGGGGCGATTGAATCTGCTGACCCCGCAGCGCGGGTTCGTGGCGAAATTTACCGGATACGACGGGGGGCGAGCGTGTTGCAGGAGCTGGATGCGTATGAGGAATGCACGCCGGAATTTCCCCGGCCGCATGAATATCTCAGAAAGCGCGTGGCTGTCAGCGTCGATGACGGGCCGCAGCTGGCCTGCTGGGTCTACCTGTTCAACCGGGACGTATCGATGTTGCGGTGGATCCGCAGCGGCGACTACCGCAACCCCTAGGCGGCGTGCTGGCGCAGCTTGCCCAGTTCCTTGCCGGCGATGGCCGGCGAGAACAACCAGCCCTGGCCGATCTTGACCCCGGCCTCTTCCAGAAAGCGTGCCTGGGCTTCCGTTTCGATGCCTTCCGCGACCAGGCCCAGACCCAGACTGTGTCCCAGTTTGACGATGCCCTGAACGATGGCGCAAGACTCGGAATCCTGCGGTACGCGGGCCAGAAAGCTGCGGTCGATCTTGAGAATATCCACCGGCAGCTCGCGCAGATAGGACAGCGAAGAATAACCGACGCCAAAATCATCCACCGCGATACGGATGCCGAGGGCGCGCAGTTCTCCGAGCCGGGCCCGGGCCAGATCCAGATCGGCCAGCAGGCTGCCTTCGGTAATTTCGACCACCACGCGTTGCGGCTTGATGCCGTGCTGCACCAGTGGTCTGGTGATCATCTCCACGAAATTCGGCAACTGAATCTGCTGGCTGCAGGCATTGATCGCCACATAGGGCACCCACAGGCCTTGTTGATCCCAGGCGGCAATCTGCCGCCCCACCGTCGCGATGCTGAACGCCGTGAAGGCGTTCAGAGACTCTCCACTGTGTTCGATGATGGGCATGATTTCAGCGTTGTCATGATAGCCGCCCGTGGCATTGGGCCAGCGCAGCAAGGCTTCGGCACCGCGCAGGCTGCGCCGGGGCAGGCCGACCAGAGGCTGGTAATGCAATTCCAGCAAGTTGGAGCCCAGGGCCTGATCAAATTCCAGCATGATTTTCCGCCGCCGTTCGGCCGAGTAGCGCAGGTCTCGATGGAAAATCTGGATGCTGCTGGCGCCGGGCTTCTGGGCATGCTCCAGGGCGAGTTCGGCCGCCTGCAGCAGGTCAGAACTGAGCTGGCCGTGGTCCGGGTAACGCGCCATGCCGAACGCACATTCAAAGCCCCGCGGTGCAAAGCGGCCCAAGGGCTGAGTGAACGCCTCGGTCAGGGCATTGCACCGGTCGAGGCACAGCCGGTCGGCTGCGGCCTCGGTATCTGCCGGGATGCGCATGATCCAGGCAAATTCTGCGGCGCCGATTCTGGCGATCAGTTCCGCCTGCGGCAGCTGAGTCCTGAGTTGGTCGGCCACATCGCGGCAAAGCTGGTGCCCGGAGTTCAGGTCCAGGTCCCGCATCAGCGTGCGAAATTCCTTGAGGGCGATCGCGAAGACGATCAGCGGCTGGGTGCGGGCCGTGGCCGGCATCAGTTCGGCCAGGGCTTCGTGCAGACGCTCGCGTCGGGCCAGACCACTCACTTCATCGTACTTGGCCCGGTGCAGGGCGAGTTGCTGGGCGGACTGCGCCAGCGTTCTGGCTTCATCGCGTTCGCGGGTGAGCCGTCCGACCCGGTCCATGATGCCCGCGACCAGACAGCCCGACATCAGCAGAGAGCCGATGTAACGGCCGTGGGTAATCGTCTGCGCGTCCACCAGAAACAGGCCGAGCGCTTCGAAGGCGCCCAGTACGGATGTGAGCATCAGCACGGCCATGGAGATCAGCACGTAGGAGGCCAGATGGAATCCGGCGCGAAGTCGCTGGATGGCGGTTATCGCCAGCAGTACCGGCCAGACCAGAAAAATCACCGCGACCACGGGCGTGAGCTGAACCGGAAACAGTCCATGAGCAGGGGCCATGAGCAGCGCGAGCAATGCCAGTGCCTGCATGCTTTTATGCGCCCGGGGCAGGTGATCGGCGACATCCAGGAAGCGACCGGCCAGCAGCGATCCGCTGGCCACCGCCAGCAGCCCCAGGGGACCGATCCAGCGAATGGCCTTGACCCCGCCGATGGCGAAGCTGGCCAGCCGGTTGTCCCAGAACGCCAGGAACAGCGTGATGATGCTCAGCGTGAGCGCCAGCAGCAGGAATAACCCGTCACGTCGCAGGACGCCCATCAGCACGCAGAATACGATGGCGCCCAGCAATACCCCGAAGTAGAGGCCATAGGCGGTCTGGGTGAAGTTCATGGCCTCCATCAAGGCCGGAACGGGGCCGAGCATCAAAGGGATGGCCAGCCAGATTTCGGACGCGGCGAAGACGTAAAACGGCGCCTGACGGTTGGTGCCCGGGGGCACCTGCAGCAGACGCCCCAGCACGCCCTCGCGCGTCTCATCTTCGGTCAGGCAACGGCCGACGAATTCACCGGCGGGTTCCAGCCGCGGCCAGTAGGTACAGAATTGCCGGTAGACATGGTGGGGGCTGTGTAACCACAGGTCTTCCACGGTCTGCAGCCGTTGGGGCAGGGTAATTCTCAGCCAGGTGCCGCTGGACTGCGTGCCGAATCCCGGCGATCGAGGGGAACTCTCAAAGCGCTCTGACCAGGGCGGGGCGCTGAGCTGAGCCGGGCTCAGGCTCTGGCCAGGGTCATGCAGCCAGGAAAAATCACCGGGGCCAACATGGTGAACCTCGGCGGCACCGGCCAGGGTCGAGACGCTCACCGTCCCGGCAAACAAGATCGCTCTGAAGATCATCAATAGCGCCTGCCCCCCGGTGCTGCGCGCCGGTATTGTACTCACAGCTGCGCCGGGCCGGCGAGTCGCCAGCCTGGAGGTGACTTGAATCGGGAACGGGTATCGCCTGCTGGCGGCCGCCGCGCGATTGGCGTAGCGACAAAAAAAGGCCCCACATCCCGTTGCGGGATGTGGGGCCAGACAGGATGAGTCTTAAGCGCGTCGGCGACGGGCGGCGGAACGCAGGCCGGTGGCGCCAATCAGCAACAGCAGGGCCCAGTTCAGCGCGCCGCCACGGGAATCGAACACCCCGGTGTTGGCGCCGTTGGCCAGATCGGCGGCAGGGCCGTGGCTATGGCTGCTGTGATCATGCACCGAGCGACCGGCGCTGGCGCAATCGGCCACATCGGCATCCAGGCCCAGCGCGGTGGCCTTTTCGAAGCGCGAGGTGCCCGGCTCCAGGCCCAGGGCGGCATCGCGCAAGGCCGCGGCGGCGGCCCAGGCCTTGCTGGCGGCGAAGGTCGAGGCCACGAAGTTGAATCCGGCGAACAGGGATTCGGCTTCCTGGTTCATCACAATCGCACTGCTGCGCAGTCCGGCCAGCTCGGCCGGCAGATCAGCCACGCTGGCATAGCCTTGCTCCATCAGTGCGGCACCCGCTTCCAGCAGCGCCTCGTCGACCCAGCTCAGGTAATAGCTGGTATGGCCACGGGCGATCGATTCCTGATCGAGAATCCCGTATTTCAGCTCGACATGACTGTAGGTGGTGGGCGAGGCGGTGGAGTTATAGGTCCAGGCGAAGCCGTCGTAATACACCGGTTCACCGTTGGCGTCGCGCACCGCGCCGATGGTGTCGTGCGGATGCGCCAGACCGAGGTAGTGGCTGGCCTCATGCACCACGGTGTAGGTGAAGCTGCCGCTGTAGCGGGGATTGATGTGATACAGATCAGTCACATCATCACGGGCTGAGCCATCCCATTTTGTGGCGTCATTGACGGACTGCAAGAAGCCCCAGGGCACACCGTTCCGATTGGTGGCGATACCGGCGGCCACCGGCAAGGCCCAGGCGTAATGGAACGGCACCACGACCGAGATCGTCGGCACGGTGGTGAAGCAGTTGCCACCGCGCAGGAAGCGCTCCGGATTGGCATCCAGATAATCCATCATGGTTTCCGTATGCATGGAAACGTGCGGCACGCCGGCGATATCGTCGCCATCAGCCTTGGCCTGGTCCAGCGCGGCCTGATCCTGGACATAATTGTCGGCTTCGCCTTCCGGTGGCAGAGCCAGATACTCATAGACCACGTCACCGTCGAATTCGAAGTACGGGGTCAGCGAGCGCAGACCATCCAGGGCCACGTCCTGATCGTAGAGCTTGCTCAGATCGGTCGGGAAAGGAAGTTCCGAGTTGGCGTCATGCCAGACATTATCGGACAGATAGAAACTGCCGGTGCCCGGACGCGGCTCATACAGATAGCTGTGGAAGAAGCGGAAATTCACCGCCTGATTGGTGGTGCGGGCCAGCATGTAGGCCAGCTGGTCGCGATCCCAGGTTTCACTCGGGGTGACCGCCTGTGAGGTGCCATCGGCCAGATGCACGGCGGTGACCGGCCGCGGCGCGTTGGCGCGGTATTCCCACAGCGGCGGATCGTAAGCGGTCGAGCCGGTGACCGGGTCGCCGCCGGCCCAGGTCTGGTCTTCATAGGCATTCGGTGCGGCGCCCAGATCCACCATCATGAAGCGGTAGCGCCCGCCCCAGACCCGGCCCCAGTCGATACCGTCGAAGCTGCCATCGTCCGGGTCAATCCGTTCGATATACCAATTGTGATATTCCCCCTTGGGGAAATGCGCCAGGGCTTCGTCGGCATCCCAGGTGTTCAGGAAATAGACGGTGTAGCCGACGTTGTCGGTTTCATTGGTCGCAGCAAAAGGCAGATACTGGCCGGTGTGCTTGGCCACCCAGTTTTCGACCGTTTGCGCATCGATCATGCGCTGGGGGGCGAGCGGAGCCACCATCTGCGCGGGGTCGCCGGAGGCGGCCAGACGCAAGGCACTGCCGCGGCTTGCGTTGTACGACTCGATGAAGCGCGCCTGACTCGGGCCCGCCGGGCTGGCCAGGGTGGATTCTTCGACCATGGTCTTGAACAGCGCATCGGCGAATTCAGCCGGGGCATAGATCAGCTCCGGTTTCCAGCGGTATTCGATCGGCAGCAGGGCGGGCTTGTTGTTGCGGTAGTAGGCGCGGCCATGGTTGACCAGGGTATCGACTTCCACATCGGAGTCATCGCCGGAGCGGAAGCCACCACCGTATTCATTCAGGACCCCGACCTGCTGATGATCCGGAATCTCCCGGAAAATCTCCTCGGCGGTGAACACATCTTGAGGATCATTCGGGTCGAAACCGACCATCACCACCCGCAGCGGTACTTCCACGCTGACCTGCGGGGCCTCTGCGTCATAGCCCCAGGCCAGGCCTGATGGCGTGGTCTCACCGCTGCTCAGCGGGACCCCGGAATCGCTCAAGATTGCGCTGCCCTGATAGCTGTCGGTCGGGCTGGTCGACCAATTCTTGACCGCGACATAGTAGAGGCCGCTGCGCAGGCCTTCGATCAGCACGCTTTCGTTGGCACCGGCACTGCCGCCGGAGGCGATCTGCGCGCCTTCGGAATCCATCACGAACATATCGTAATCGATGGCGGTTTCCGACACGATGGCGATCGTGGCGTCCTGCCGGGTTTTGGCCTCGCCGGTGTCTACGGTCAATTCGAAGTAGTCACAGGAAGGATCGCCTTGGGTACAACCACTGAACACGGGGTCGGGGGTTGTGCCCGTACCGCCCGTCCAGGAGACGGACCGCATCTCGGTGGAAATCGAACCGGAGGCGGGTTCGGCGGCCGAAGCGCCTGCGGCGCTCAGGGCCAGGATCAGGCACAGGAAGACTCTTCGCGGCGAAGCGAATACAGGGGGCTTATTCATGGTCGAGAATCAAAATGAGATGAGTAAAACACACCATTGTATCATAAGGTGCGTGAAACTCCCTCAGTTCAGTTTCGGGCCTTGAACAAGCCGGATTGCGCACGGTTTTCGAGCACGACAGCACCCGGCGCCTCTGGGCCGCAGCCAGCCCAGGCGCCGGCGAGTGGGGCCCGCCAAGCCGGGATTACGGGATTGGCAGACCACCGCCGGATGCGGCGAAGCCGGTGCAGATTGCTCCGGCACTGTCCTGGGCGATGCTCGCGGAACCACAGCTGATGGTGGATTCCGTGGCGGCCGCCAGGTCGTAATCCGCATCCAGGCTGGAGAAGAAATCCAGGCTGATGGTGCCGCCGATCGTGGGTACCAGACCATTGTCTTCGAACAGTGTGACCTGGCTTTGCGACACGCTGACGGCGCCGTTCAGCGCAAGCTCGCCATCCAGTTCCAGCCGCGCGCCTGATTCCAGGATCAGAGTGCCGCCGCTTTGCAGTTCGGTCAGCGCGCCTTCCAGAGCGATACTCGCTCCGCTGACCTCGACCGAGGACAACAAGGTGCCATCTGCGGCGAAGAAGCTCCCCCCGCTGCAGACTTCGACCGGGGCGCTGCTGAGATCGACGCCCGAAAACAAGCCCACGCCGTTACCACATAGCAGAACGGAACCGACGCTGGTCTGCGCACCGGTCACCTCGATCGTGGAATAAAGGTAGGCTGAGATTTCTCCCAGCGCACTGCCGCCGCC
>JBFJVB010000094.1:0-13181 GCA_041624435.1 Oceanococcus sp.
ACCAAGATCGACACCACCTATTTCGTCATCGAACCACCGGGAGATGACGCGTTCAACGCGGACACCCTGCGGCTGGTGCGCGAGATGACCGAGCTGACCTGGCAGGTGCCGCATGTGATCCGGGTGGATTCGCTGAGCAACTATCAGCACACCCAAGCGCAAGGCGATGATCTGGTGGTGGCCGATCTGGTGCCCGAATTCGAGCAGATGAGTGCCGAAGATCTGGCCCGGATCAAGCAGATCGCCACTGGGGAACCGCTGCTGCGCAGCCGCCTCACCTCACCCAGCGGCCATGTGGTGGCGCTGAGTGTCAATCATCAATATTCGGACAATGCGATCACCGAGGTGCCCGAAACCGTGGCGGCCGAACGCGCGGTGCGTGATCTGATGCTGGAGAAATACCCCGGCCACAAGATCTACATGAGCGGCTCCAACATGATGAGCAACGCCTTCGCCGAAGCCTCTCAGGCGGACGCGAAGACCTTGTATCCGGTGATGTACGGGATTCTGCTGCTGATTCTGTTCCTGCTGCTGCGCTCGGTCACGGCCACGTTGGCCACCCTGGCGGTCATCCTGCTGTCGGCTGGCAGCGCGATGGGTCTGGCCGGCCACCTGGGCTTTGTCCTGACCAGCCCCTCGGTCATCGCACCGGTGGTGATCACCACGCTGGCGGTGGCCGACGCGGTGCACATTCTGGTCACGATGTTCTCGGAAATGCGCGAGGGCCAGGACAAGAACACCGCGCTGAAGAACGCCTTGCGTCTGAACTTCGTGCCGGTGATGCTGACCTCGGTCACCACCGCTCTGGGCCTGCTGTCGATCAATTTCGCCGACTCCCCACCGCTGGCGGATCTGGGCAATATATCCGCGATGGGCGCGATTGTGGCCTGGCTGCTGTCGATCACCACCCTGCCCGCCCTGGTGGCGATCCTGCCAGTGAAAGCGCCGGCACAAAAGCACAGCTGGCTGTCCCTGCGCATGGAGGCTTTCGGTCGCTGGACCACGCGCCACCCGAAAGCGTTGCTGATCGGCTCGAGTATTTTCGGTCTGGGCCTGGTGGCCCTGGCGCCGCTGAATGAAGCCAACGACAAGTTCGTGCACTTTTTCAGCCCCAGCATCCAGTTCCGCACCGATTCGGATTTCATGGCGCAGAACATCACCGGCCTGTACTCGATGGAGTTTTCCCTGCAGGCGCCCAATGGCGTGTCCGATCCGGAGTATCTGGCCAAGCTGGAGGCGTTCAAGAACTGGTGGCTCGAGCATGAACAGACCCTGCAGGTCTCCAGCGTCTCGGACATCTTCAAGCGGCTGAACAAGAACATGCACGGCGATGATCCGGCCTGGTACAAGCTGCCAGAGGATCGCGAACTCGCGGCCCAGTATCTGCTGCTCTACGAGTTCTCGCTGCCGTTTGGCCTGGACCTGTCCAACACCATCAGCATCAACAAGGATGCCTCGCGGTTCATCGTGGTGTTCCGTCATCTCAAATCGGCCGAGACCCGCGCCCTGGTCAATGAGGGGCAGGCCTGGCTGGCAGAGCATGCGCCGGAAATGAAGGGCTATGCGGTGTCTCCGGCGGTGATGTTCGCCTTCATCGCCGAGCGCAATTTCAAGTCCATGGCCATCGGCATACCGCTGGCCCTGCTGGGCATTTCGCTGCTGCTGATCAAGGCGCTGGGCAGTCTGAAATTCGGCCTGATCAGCCTGATTCCGAATCTGTTGCCGATGGGCATGGCGTTTGGTGTCTGGGCCTTGTACAACGGCGAGATCAATTTCGCCATGTCCTTTTCCATGGGCGTGGTCCTGGGCATCATCGTCGATGACACCATCCATTTTCTGAGCAAGTATCTGCGTGCCCGCCGGGAACTGGGCCTGTCGACCGAAGATGCCATCGTCTACTCCTTCCGCACCGTGGGTACCGCCTTGGTGGTCACCTCCATGGTGCTGGCGGCGGGCTTTGCCGTGCTGACCACCTCGGCCTTTTATCCCACCGAATCCATGTCCATGGTGACCGTCATGGCCATCGTCTGCGCCTTGATCGCCGACTTCTTCTTGTTGCCCGCAGTGCTGATGCTGCTGGACCGCGACACCAAATCCCACGTCTCCTTAGAGGAAATCAATCATGAAACTGCTTACGCCTAGCCTGTTGCTGGCCACCGGCCTGATCCTGCCGCTGACCACGCTGGCGCAAACCCCCGAAGAAAAGGGCCTGGCCATCGCCAAGGAAGCCGAGGCCCGGGATCTGGGCTGGAGCGACGCGGAATCGACCATGGAAATGGTCCTGCGCAATCGCCAGGGCCAGGAAAGCAAGCGCGAAATGCGCAGCCGCTCACTGGAAATGGCCGATGACGGCGACCGCAGCCTGATCATTTTCGATCACCCCAAGGATGTGCGCGGCACCGCCCTGCTGACCTTCAGCCACAAGGATGGCAACGATGATCAGTGGTTGTATCTGCCGGCGCTGAAGCGGGTCAAGCGCATCGCCTCGAGCAACAAATCCGGCCCATTCATGGGTTCCGAATTCGCCTACGAGGACATCTCTTCCCAGGAAGTTGAAAAGTACAGCTTCAAATATCTGCGTGATGAAGCCTGCGGGGATCAGCAGTGCTTTGTGCTGGAGCGGATTCCGGTGGATGAAAAATCGGGTTACACCAAGCAGGTGGTCTGGATCGATCAGACCGAGTACCGGCCGCAGCAAATCGAGTTCTATGACCGCAAGCACAGCCATCTCAAAACCCTCACCTTCCACGACTACCAGCGCTATGCCGACAAGCACTGGCGCCCGGGCCGGCTGGAAATGGTGAATCTGCAAACCGGCAAATCCACCACGCTGAGCTTTTCCGGCTACAAGTTCAAGAATGGCTTTGAGGAAGGGGACTTCGATCAGGCCAGCCTGGCGCGCGCCCGCTAGGGCCGCGCAGGGAGACCCGGCATGCGCACCCTGAAATGGGCCACGGCCTTGCTCTGCGTCGGTCTGGGCACCCAGGCTCACGCCGCGATCTATCAGCGCCTCGACACCGAGCTGAGTGTCGAGGCGCGGGCCTTCCCGCAGGAACGCCGGTTCAGCGAGCAATCCAACTTCGGCCTGTCGCTGGCCCTGGGCAGTGAATGGTACGGCGAATGGGCCAAGGGCCAGCACAGCGTCACCGTGCTGCCGTTTGTGCGTTACGACAGCCTGGATCAGCAGCGCAGCCATTTCGATCTGCGCGAGCTGAACTGGCAGGGTCTGTTCGGGGCCCTGGAAGTGCGCGCCGGGCTGTCCCGGGTGTTCTGGGGCAAGACCGAGCTTCTGCACCTGGTCGATATCATCAATCAGGACGACGCCCTGGAAAATATTGATGGTGAGGACAAGCTCGGCCAACCCCTGCTGCGGTTGAGCTGGACCGGCGCCATCGGCAATCTCCAGGCCTATGCCCTGCCGTATTTTCGCGAACGGCGCTTTGCCGGCCACGAAGGGCGCTTGCGGGCCCCGTTGCCCATCGACCCGGACCGGGTCCGCTACGAGTCCGCTGACGAAGACAAGCACCTGGGTTACGCGCTGCGCTTGCAAAGCTATGTGGGCGCCTTCGACTTTGGCCTGGCGTGGTTTTCCGGCACCCAGCGCGCTCCCCAGCTGATCCCGATCGACTTTGTCGACACCCCCCAGGGCCCTCAGCCCACGGCGCTGGCGCCGTTCTACGGACTCATGGATCAGGCCAGTCTGGATGCGCAATACACCGTCGGTGCCTGGCTGCTCAAACTGGAAAGCGTGTGGCGGGAGCAAGCCCTGTTGCAGGTGGCGCCGGAGCAGCCCGCTCGAATCGAGCCGCTGCGGTATGCCGCGGCCACGGCCGGCTTCGAATTCACCCAGTACGGTCTGTTCGACTCCAGCGTCGATGCCGGCTGGCTGGTCGAGTATCTGTGGGATGAACGCGGCACCGACACCGACGCCAGCTTCCAGAATGATCTGTTCCTGGCCACCCGCCTGGCGGCCAATGATGTGAACGATTCAACCCTGCTCGGCGGTCTGGTGATTGATCTGGACCACGGCAGTCGCTTTATCAGCCTGGAAGCCGGCCGCCGCCTGACCGGGCAGAGCAAGCTCAGCCTGGAGGCCCGCCTGTTCAACAGCATCAGCGCCCGGGATGCGAACTTCTACGCGATCCGCCAGGACGACTATCTGCAGCTGGAGTATTTTTACTACTTCTAGCGCCGCAGCTGGCCAGCGCCGGTTCAAGCGCACAGGCCAGGCGGCGCCATCCGCTGCTAGTGTTTCAGCAGGCGTGCCCAGGGCACCGTCGCGCCCAGTGGCAGGCCGGTGTGCGCCGCCATGAAGGCCAGTTCGTCCGCGGCCTGATCAATCCTTTTGCCGGTCGGGGTGCCACGCCCATGGCCGGCGCGGGTTTCAATCCGGATCAGTTTCGGCGCCGACCCGGGATTGGTATGCTGCAAGGCGGCGATGTACTTGTACGAATGCCCTGGCACCACCCGGTCGTCGTGATCCGCCGTGGTCACCAGCATGGCCGGGAATACCGGCCCAGGCGCGACATTGTGATACGGCGAGTACGCCCGCAATACCGGGAACAGGGCCGCATCATCCGCGGAGCCGTAATCGCCGGTCCAGGCCCAGCCAATGGTGAATTGATGGAAGCGCAGCATGTCCATCACCCCGACCCCGGCCACCGCGGCGGCGAACAAATCCGGCCGCTGATTGCTCACCGCTCCGACCAGCAAGCCCCCGTTGGAGCGCCCGGCGATGGCCAGCTGACCCGGCCCGGTGATGCCTTGCGCGCGCAGATATTCCGCGGCTGCGATGAAATCGTCGAAGACGTTCTGTTTGTTTTCGCGGGTGCCGGCCCGGTGCCATTGCTCGCCGTACTCGCCACCGCCGCGCAGATTGGCGACCGCGTAAATACCCCCACGCTCCATCCAGGCGATCCGATCCGGCCTGAATCTGGGCGTGAGCGAAATCGAAAAACCGCCGTAACCGTAAAGATAGGTGGGGCGCGGCGCATCGGCCGGCAGATCCTTGCGACGATTGATGAACAATGGAATCCGCGTGCCGTCCTTGGACGGATAGAAGACCTGTTCGGTCACGAAATCGGCCGGATCAAAAGGCATCGCCGGCTGATTCAGAACCACGCTGGAGCCGCTGGCCAAGTCCACCCGTAACTGCTGACCGGCGGTGAAAAAGGTGGAATAGGACAGCAACAAGGCGCTGCGATCAGCCGACAAGCCCATACTCGTGACCGAACCCTGACCGGGCAGCGTGACCTGTCGCTGCAACACCCCAGCCTGATCATGCAAGTGCAACTGATGGACCGCATCGTGCATGCGCACGACCGCCAGCCGGCCGCCGGCGTAACGTGCCTCTTCGATGGTGTCCGCGCCCGCCTCCAGAATCGCGCGTCGCCGCTGGGGCCGGTTCAGATCCACGGCCACGATCCGTCCCGTGGGCGCCTGATCGGTGGTCAACAGATACAGGGTGCTGGCGTCAATGCCGATGGGCGTGTACTTGGCCTTGAAGTCCGTGATCACCGGAATCAGCGCACCGCGCACATGGGGTCGCAGCGGATGGCGCAGATCACGCGCGTACAGCGCATTTTCTTCATTGGCGCCCTGCCAAATGCTGATCAGCAGGTACTGCCCGCTGTCGGAGACCTCTCCGGAGATCCCCCAACGTGGCTGATCCGGGCGCGCGTAGATCAGGATATCTTCGCTTTGCGGCACCCCGCGTCGGTGGTAATACAGCGCCTGATTTTCCAGGTCGCCAAAGACACCCTCCCGCGCCGGATACCGCGAGTAGTAAAAGCCGGCGCTGTCATGGGTCCAGGACAGATCGGAGAACTTGATGTAGTCCAGTACCTCGGCTTCGTCCTGGCCGCTGCGCAAGTCCCGCACGAAATAGCGGTTCCAGTCACTGCCGGCTTCGGCCACGCCGTAGGCCAGATAACGCCCGTTGGGCGAGACTTCCCAGACCGTCAGGGCTTTGGTGCCATCTGTGCTCAAGGCATTGAGATCCAGCACGACCTCGCGCCGGCCATCGGCAAACTGTCGCATCAGGACCGGCTGATCGCGCAGACCGTCGTTGTAGGTGTAGAACAGGACATCGCCGACCTGCTGCGGGGCACCGAATTTTTCGTAGTTCCACAAGGTCCGCAGGCGCTCGCGCAGGCTCTCCCGTCCCGGTAGCTGCTTGAGCTGTTTGCGGGTCAGCGCATTTTGCGCCTGCACCCAGCGCCCCACGTCCGGAGCATCCACCGCCTCCAGCCAGCGGTAGGGATCGGCGACCGCGGTGCCATGGTAGTGATCGATCACGTCGCCGCGCGGGCTATGTGGATAATCCTGGGCCCACAGCGCCGGGCTGAGCCCGGCCAGCAGTATCAAACAGTTCCAGCGCATGCTTCCCCCAAACGGCCGTGCGATTCAAACGACCGGGTTGATCAACGAAACAGGCCGTCCAGCATGCCTTTCTTCTTGGGCTTGTCTTCCTCGGCCGGCGCTTCGCCTACCACCTGCACGGTGATTTTCTTGGATTTCACCATCGGCTGGTGCGGCACGTGGAAATGATTGCCGAGCACCAGTTGCAGGCTGTGGGTGCCGGGTGTCAGTTTGATCAAGGCCTCGGTCTGTCCCTTGCCAAAGTGAATCAGGGTATCGCTGGCCGGCATCGGCTGATCTGCCGCAGGCAACTCCTCCCGGTCGATCAGCAGATGATGATGCCCGGTCTCGGCCCGGTCGACCCCGGCGGGCGCCACCCCCATGCCCGACAGGCCAAACCGGACCAGCACCTCGGTACCGACCGTCTCGCCATCCGTGGGTGAGATGATGTACGCATAGGCCGCATCCGGCGCCTCGCTGGACCCGGCCGCAAACCCGGACAAACTCAAAGCCCAACCGAATACCACCAGCAAAAACTTCATACCGCCCCCTCATGAGAATCAGAAACTTGGCCGCGAATCTAACATCTTCGGGCCATCTGACAAACTGTTCCCCAGCCTGCGTCCATGATCCAGATCAGGGTGAGCCGGCAGCCGGTAAACTAGGCTGTGAACTGTTATCGGGACCGATGCCGGGTAATGGAGTTCAAAGACTACTACACGATTCTGGGCGTGAAACGCGACGCCACGCAGGATGAGATCAAGCGGGCCTACCGCAAGCTGGCGCGCAAGCTCCATCCCGATGTCAGCACCGAGGCCGATGCCGAGAACCGTTTCAAGGAAGTCGGGGAAGCCTATGCCGTGCTCCGGGATCCGGAAAAGCGCGTGGCCTATGATCAACTGGGACGAAACTGGCAGGCCGGACAGGATTTTCGCCCACCGCCTAACTGGGACCAGGGTTTCGAGTATCACGGCCCCGGCTACACCGGTGCCGATGCGGCTTTCAGTGACTTCTTTCAAAGCCTGTTCGGTCACGCGGCGTCTACCGACCCTCGCAGCGCACGCGGCGCATCGCAGCATGCGACCGATACCCATGCGAAGGTTCTGATCGAACTCGAAGATGCTTACCGTGGTGCCACGCGCACGCTGAACCTCAAGCATTCGGAACTGGATGCCTCCGGCCGCCCGTTCGCCCGTGAGCGCACGCTCAAGGTACAGATCCCCAAGGGCATCCGGGCGGGACAACAGATTCGTCTGGCCGGTCAGGGTGCTGCCGGGCCGCCAGGCGGCAAGGCCGGCGATCTGTATCTCGAGGTGGAATTCGAGCGTCACCATCATTTCCACGTGGAAGGGCGCGACGTCTATCTTGCGTTGCCCGTCGCCCCCTGGGAGGCGGCGCTGGGCGCGACAATCACGGCCCCGACCCCGGAAGGCCCTGTCGAGCTCAGGATTCCGGACGGCTCGGCCGCCGGAAAAAAACTCCGCCTCAAGGGCCGCGGGATTCCCGGCCGCCCCCCGGGCGATCTGTATGTCGTGCTGGAAATTGCGCTGCCGCGTGCGGACAGCGCCGCAGTCAAAGCGGCGTATCAAGAACTGGAAAAAGCGCGGCCGTTCAATCCCCGCGCGACGCTGGGGGTATAGATCGCCATGAGCTCAAAAGCCTCACCCACACTGGCCGGAGAGATCCTCGACGAGCAGCTGGAACTCAGCCTGGCCGAGCTGTGCCGGGCCTGTCAGGTCGCACCCGCCCAGGTGACCGAATATGTGAGCGAAGGCATTATCGAGCCCTGCGCCGGCGAGCCTGGCCAATGGCGGTTTCGCGGCGTCAGCGTGATCCGGATGCGCAGTGCTCTGCGCCTGCAAAGGGATCTGGGCGTCAACGTCGCTGGCGCCGCACTGGCCCTGGACCTGCTCGATGAGCTTGATCGCCTGCGGATGCAACTGCGTGGTGATGCCCGATAGGCCATCCGGCGCTGCGCGCCGACGCCAGACGCGCGCGAATCACGGCTTGACGTGGATCAGTGTGCAGGGAACCAACTGGGCGCAGGGTGACTCCTAATTCTGCTAATACGAAGGAGCCTCACCATGCCGCGTAAAAAGCTCATTGAACTGCTTGAAGCCAACCAGGTTCGCTTCACGGTGATCACCCATTCACCCGCCTACACGGCCCAGGAAATTGCCCAGTCCGCCCATATTCCCGGGCGATTGCTGGCCAAGACGGTCATCGTCAAGATCGACGGGCGTCTGGCGATGGCGGTAACCCGTGCGGAGAACCCGGTCAATACCGAAGCGCTGCGCGCCGCCACCGGCGCCGCGCAGGTCGTCCTGGCCACCGAAGATGAATTCGTCAACCGCTTTCCCGATTGCGAGGTCGGAGCGATGCCGCCGTTTGGTCCGCTGTATGACATGGAGGTTTTCGTCTCATCCAGGCTGGCGCGCGACGAGCTCATCTGCTTCAACGCCGGCTCGCATCGGGAATTGATCCAGCTGTCGTATGAGGACTTCGCACGCCTGGCCAAGCCCGTTCCGGCGGATTTCTAGCGCCGAGCTACGCTGGGGGAAACCAGACGCGAATCGCAGGCCGTCACTTGATGCAGATCAATCCCTGGCCTGGCGACCGCGACTAGACTGCGCTCAACCGCCGGGTTCTCTTCGGTCTCCTCCCGAACCCCTGCACGGCGGGATTCTTGGAGCCTGGGCAGGCAACGACCCCCAACCCGGTTGCCAGCGCCCAGGCTCCTCATTTTTACTCGACGGACGATGCGCCCCAAAACGTGGCGCCGCCGACCCGGCGCATTCAGGCCCCGCGGCGTTGGGGCTCGCTGCTGAACCGGATCACCAGCTGGGCCTCACCAATGACGATGCGCCCTTGCTGTTTTCCCTTGAAGAATCCGTACTTGGCGAGTGCCTGATAGGGATCGGCATATCCATCAAAGCCACCGTGCAACTTCAAGGGTTCGTCGATGCCTTCGACTTCGATCGTGAGATCGTGCAATTCATCACCCATGACTTGTCTCCATCGGACTGAGGGTTCCAGTGTACTCGTCTGCTGGCCAGGACCACGCCCCGATCGAGCCATAAGGCCCCGGCCTGCATGCTGGCTGCCGCTAAACTTACAGCAGGGCTTCAATATCAGCCCGCAAGGCTTGGGGTTTGTCGGTCGGCGCATAACGCTTCACCACCTGGCCGGCGCGGTCGATCAGGAACTTGGTGAAATTCCATTTTATGCCGGAGGTCAGGAACCCTTTTCCCTGTGTTTTCAGATGCTTGTACAATGGATCGGCATCGTCCCCGTTCACCTTGATCTTGGCCAGCAAGGGAAAACTGACCTGATAATTCAAGCTGCAGAAGTTCTTGATTTCCTCGGCATCGCCTGGCTCCTGGTGGCCAAACTGATCACAGGGAAAGCCCAGCACCACCAGACCCCGCTGGGCGTACTCCCGGTATAGGGCCTCCAGCCCGGCGTACTGTGGCGTGAATCCGCACTTGCTGGCCGTGTTCACGATCAACAGCACTTTTCCGGCATAGGCGGATAGCGGCTGATTGGCGCCATCGATGGTTTTCACATTGAAGTCATACACATTCACGATCCGGTCCTCATCCAAGCCCAAAGCGGGCATTGTCCCTGATCTGGGCTCGAAAATACCGCGACCCGCAATGTCCCGCCCCGAACCCTGGCCGGACTCGCCTGGCCCCCACCCTCGAGCTCCCCGCTCAGCACGGGATCAAGACCCCTGGCCGCCATTCGGGTTAGAGTCGGTCCCGGAAATATCAGACCAAGGAGTTGTATTGATGCGCCGCCTGTTCGCACTGCTGCTGGGCGCGGCCTCGTTCATGGCCTGCGCACAATCGCCAGAGACGGATTTCGCCGACTGCGTGCAGCGCAATTTCCCTCAGCACTCCGCCCAGCAGAAGATTCGTCTGGTATCGACCGACCGCACGGGCGGCACGGCAAAAATTACCGCCCGCATCTTCTGGCAGCCCTCGCGCACCGGCCAGAACCGTTTCCATGTGCGGGTGGATGAACCCCTGGATCTGGCCAATTCCGCGTATTTGCTGGTTCAGGAACCGGCTCAGGAATCCCTGTTTGTCTATGTCCCGGGGCTGAACCGGGTGCGGCGCATGCGCGGCGAGGCCATGTCCGGCGAACTGTGGGGCACCAGCCTGGATTATGCCGATCTGCAATATTTGCACGGCATTGCCTTGAATACCGGGTTCAGCCCAGCCGGCCAAGCGCAGCTCGGCACGCGCCCGGTACAACTGTTCAAGGCCAGCGTGCCGCCTGCCGCAGGCTGGGGGTATGCCGGGGTCCAGGTGGCGCTGGACATCCAGACCTGCATCGTGCTCCAGGTGGAGTTTGCCGACGAGCAGGGCGAGATTGAAAAACGCCTCAGCGCCGATCCCGCTTCTCTGGAGCAGATCGACGGTTACTGGATAGCCCGCAAGGCAGTGGTGGAGGACCTGCGCCGCGGCACGCGCACCCAGCTGGAGGTGCTCCGGGCTGAGTTTGATCAGCGCCTGCCGCTTGGCCTGTTCGACAGTCGGGGTTTTTATCTCACCCGCCTGCCCAAGGACTAGCCGGGACTCCGCATGGCCAGCGCCCACAGCCCGGTCCGCCGCCTGCTGACCCTGACCCTGACACAACCGCGTCTGGTCCTGGCATGCGTTGCCGCCTTCACCGTGTTGATGTTTGCCGGTCTGGTGGACTGGGGAAAACTGGATTGGCGCCTGGGCGTTGATGCCTCGGTCACCCCGCTGCTGCCCAGCGCCGATCGGGTACAGGAGGTGTACGACTACTCGCGCCAGGCTTTTGGCAGCGAGGACCGGGTCATCGTGGCACTGGCCAGCAACAACGCTTTGGCACCGGAATCTCGCGCGCTGCTCGGCCGGTTGCACCAGCGGCTGAGACAGCTACCGGGTGTGCAGCAGGTCGATTCCCTGCATAACGCCGCGCTGGCCCGTGATCTGGGCGACGGCACCGAAGTCTGGCCAGTGGCCGAGTGGCTGGACCGGTTTCAGGTGGACCCCGAGGCTTTGCTGGCGGAACTGCGCCTTGATCCCGGCTTTCGCCGCAGCCTGATTGCCGACGACGGCAGAGTGGCCGGCCTGATCCTGACGCTGCGGGACAATGTGCAGGGCAAGCCGCTGGAAAGTGCGCTGGCCGATGCCATCGTCACCACTGCTGACGAGCTTGTGGCGGCCGCCGCGGTGCCCGGGGCCAGGGTCTGGGTCGGCGGCCCGCCGATTGTCAGCGCCCGCACGGTGGCCGCCATCATCGGCGACCTCAAACTCATGCTGCCCGCGATTCTGGGAATTTTTGCGGTGCTGCTGGCTTTCGCCTTTCGCAGTGTCCGCGCCCTGGTGCTCCCCCTGGTCACCATCAGTCTGGGCCTGATCTGGACACTCGGCGCCATGGCCTGGCTGGGCCATGAATTGAATCTGATGACGGTCATCGTCCCGCCCCTGATCATGACCCTGGGGCTGGCGTACAGCATTCATATCTTCGCGCCCTATTATGTTCTGGCCGAGCAGGCCAGCCGTAGCCCGCAGGAACTGGTCGGCGCCACCCTGATCGAAGTCGCCCGCCCGCTGCTGCTCACCGCCTTGACCACCATCGTGGGTTTTGTCGCCCTGGCCGCCAGTCCCTTGCCGGCGGTCCGGCATTTCGCCTGGTTTTCGGCTCTGGGCGTCGCCCTGACCATGCTCGCCGCGCTGACCCTGGTACCGGCCGTCCTGGTGCAGGCGGGCCTGCCGAGACATCTGCGGCGCACCGATGTGCTGATGCCGCTGTTTGAATTCCTCTCGCGCCTGATCGTACGGCGACGCATCACCATCCTGGTGCTGAGCGCCCTGGTGGGCCTGATGTCCGTGCTGGCGGCGACGCAGATTCGCGTAGGCTCCAATTTCATCGCCGATTTTCCGGCCGATTCACGCCTGCGTCAGGACCATGACGCGATCGGTCTGGCCCTGGGTGGGGCCAATCCGTTCAATATCATCATCCGCGCCGATATCAACGATGCGTTTGCCCAGGCCGACACCCTGCGCAGTGTCGCGCAGCTCCAGACCTGGCTGGATGCCCAGCCCGAGATCGGCACCACGCTGTCGGTCGTCGATGCGCTGCGCCAGATTGATCTGGCGTTCGGCGGCCGACGGGATGAATTCGTCTTTCCCGAGGCCACCAGCACGATCAAGCAGATGTTTGCGCTGGGCGGTGGCGCGCAGTTGAGCCAGCTGGTCGATACCCGGCTGCGGGTCACCAATATCATCGTTCGCGCCACGCCGCAGGACAGCTTTGCGCTGGGCGAACTGGTTGAGCGCATCGAGCAACGCCTGACCACCCTGCCCCGCCCCCTGCAGGCCCATGTCACCGGCACCCCGGTGGTGATCGCCCGGACCCTGCAGCGTATCGGCGAAGGCCAGGTCCTGACCCTGGGCATCGCCATGTTCGCGATCTTTCTCATTCTGGCCGTGGTGCTGACCTCGGTGCGCAGCGCACTGCTGGCCTTGCTGCCCAATCTTTTGCCGATTTCGATTTACTACGGCGCCCTGGGCCTGACGGGCGTGCCGCTGAGTCCCACCACCGGTCTGATCGCCTGCATCGTGCTGGGCGTCGCCGTGGATGACACGATTCATTATCTGGTCAGATTCAATTCCGAGGCGCGCCGCCTGCGCAGCGAAACCCAGGCCACCGCCACCGCCTTGCGGGAGGTACTCAGACCGGTGACCCTGACCACCATCGCGCTGGTGCTGGGCTTTTTGGTTCTGACCCACAGCGAGCTGCGCAATCAGGCTCAATTCGGCGCGCTGGCGGCGTTTACCCTG
>JBFJVB010000095.1:0-13040 GCA_041624435.1 Oceanococcus sp.
AACAGCCGCAAGCACCGCGACTGGAAGCGCCGTGGACATGGTCTGGTCAATCTTCACGAAGCAATTGCCCAGTCTTGCGATGTGTATTTTTATGATCTGGCCCACCGTCTGGAAATCGACCGGATTCACGACTTCCTGCAGCAGTTCGGCCTGGGCGTACCCACGGCCATCGATCTGCCCAACGCCAACAGCGGCTTGCTGCCCTCGCGCCGCTGGAAACAGCGCAGCCGCTCCGAGTCGTGGTTTCCTGGCGAAACGCTGAATATCGGCATCGGCCAGGGCTTCATGCTCGTCACGCCTTTGCAACTGGCCGTGGCGACCGCGCAGTTGGCCAGCCGCGGCCAGAGCAAACGCCCGCATCTGCTGCGCAACGTCTACGACGCCAATACGGAGAGCACCGACAGCCCCCTGCCGACAGCGTTACCGCCGATCGAACTGCCACACCCGGAAGCCTGGTCCGAGGTGCATCAGGCCATGGTCGCGGTGCTGCACGGCCCCACGGGCACCGCCCGTCACATCGGCCTGAACAGTGCCTTTCGCATCGCCGGCAAAACCGGCACCGCACAGGTGTCCGGGCTCTCCCAGGAAGATGACGAAGCCCCCCAGCTTGCCGATGTGCCGATGCATCTGCGCGACCACAGCCTGTTTATCGCCTATGCCCCGGCGGACGCACCACGCATCGCGGTCGCCGCCATCGCCGAGCACAGTGGCAGCGGCTCCGCAGTCGCGGCCCCCATTGTGCAGCGCATCCTGAATTTTGCACTGGATCCCCAACCGGGCCCGTCCGCCCCGGCCAGCGAGGCGACACCGCCATGAATTTTGCCGACGCTTCGGCCCGCCACAGCTGGCTCACCCGGCTGCATGTCGACGCTCCGCTGCTGGCGCTGCTGCTGCTGCTGACCGGCATCGGCCTGTTCACCGTCTACAGTGCGACAGGACAGGATCTGAATCTGGTCATCGCCCAGGGCAAGCGGGTTGCCTTGGGTCTGTGTGCCTTGCTGATCGTGGCCCAGTGCCCACCGGACTGGTTTCGGACCCTGACACCGTGGGCCTACCTGGCCGGCAGCGGCATGCTGATTGCGGTCCTGCTGCTGGGTGACAGCTCCAAGGGCGCGCAGCGCTGGCTGGATTTCGGTTTCGTCCGCTTTCAGCCCTCGGAATTGATGAAATTTGCCGTCCCCCTGATGGTCGCCAGTTATCTGCACCATCGCCGCCTGCCCCCGAGCCTGCTGGCCGTGGCGGTCAGCGCCCTGATCATCGTCATTCCCACCGTGCTGATTGCCCGACAGCCGGATCTCGGCACCGCCCTGCTGGTGGTAAGCGCCGGCGGGTTCGCGCTTTTTTTCGCCGGCCTGCGCTGGCAGCACATTCTGATATCCCTTGGTCTGGCCGCTGCCGCAGCGCCCCTGCTGTGGCTCAACATGCGTGAATACCAGAAACAGCGCGTGATGACCTTGCTCGAACCCGCCTCGGACCCCAGCGGGTCCGGCTATCACATCATCCAGTCCAAGATCGCGATCGGTTCGGGAGGATGGCAGGGCAAGGGCTGGCTTGAAGGCACCCAGGCCCGGCTGGATTTCCTGCCGGAGGCCAACACCGACTTCATCTTCGCCGTTTTTGCCGAAGAGTTCGGCTTCCTGGGGGTCCTGGGACTGCTGAGCGTCTATCTGCTGATCATCGCGCGTGGTCTGTATATCGCTGCGCGCGCACAGGACACGTTTTCCAGACTGGTTGTCAGCAGCCTGAGCCTGACTTTCTTCATTTATCTGTTCGTCAATATCGGCATGGTCATCGGCCTGCTGCCCGTTGTCGGCGTCCCCTTGCCCCTGGTCAGCTATGGCGGCACCTCAATGGTGACTTTGCTGGCCAGTTTTGGCCTGATCATGTCTACTCATACTCACCGCAAGTTACTCTCCTCATGAAACACCTGAGCTGCCTGTTGATTCTGTTGTGCACGTCCGTCCAGGCCGATTATTCCGCTCACCCCAAGGCGGCCGGATTGATCGACGAACTGGTCGGCAGCGGCCATTATTCCAAAGGCGAACTGCTGCACATCCTGCGTGAAGCCAGGCAAAATCCGAAGCTGATCGAAACCGAACAAAAGGCTCCGGAAAAGACCCGAACCTGGCCCGAATACCGGGCGATATTCCTGGACGACTGGCGCATTCGCAAGGGCGCCGAATATCTGCGGACCCATCGCGAAACCTTCGCGCGCGCGCAGGCAAGCTACGGCATCCCGCCAGCGCTTGTCGCCGCCATCATTGGCGTTGAAACCCGCTATGGCGGCTACACCGGCCCGCATCGAGTCCTCGACTCGCTGGCCACCCAGGGCTTTGATCACCCGACGCGCAGCACGTTTTTCTTCTCGGAATTGAAGCATTTCCTGCTCTTGTGCAAAGAACACGGTTTCGACCCTTTGCAGCTGCAAGGCTCGTATGCCGGCGCCATGGGGCTGTCCCAGTTCATGCCCAGCAATTATCGCCACCTGGGCCTCGACTACGACGCAAACGGTGCGGTCGATCTGTGGGACAACCACGATGCGATCGGCAGCGCCGCCAACTACCTGGTCAACTTTCAATCCGGCAAACGCGCCTGGCAAGCGAATCAGTCCGTCGCTTTTCCAGTTCAGGTCAGGACGCTCGATGGCATCGAGATCAACAGCAAATACCCGCAGTACCGCTGGGGCGATCTCAAAGCCCAAATCAGCGGCTTGGCCGTGGCTCTTGACGACGAGCAGGCCGTGGGCTTGATCGAGCTTGATCTCGGCGCCAGCAAGGCGTACTGGTTAGGCCTGCCCAACTTCTACAGCATCATGTCCTATAACCCACGGGTGTATTACGCCATGGCCGTATTCCAGCTGAGCGAGGCCATCGCCGCGGCAGCGCTCCAGAGCACACCGTGACCCCCAGGGGCCGACTACTCGCCCTGGCCGGCGTCGGAATCATCTGCGCCTGCGGCGGCAGCCCGGTGATCAAGGACAGTTCACCTTCCCACGTGCCCATCGATCCCTGGAGTGTGGCGGAGCCGGTACCGCGGCCGGAGCCGCGTAGTCGTTACGGCAATCCGGCATCCTACGAAGTATTTGGCAAGCGCTACCACGTGCTCGACACCGCTGCAGGCTACCGGGAAAAGGGCCGCGCCTCCTGGTATGGCACCAAGTTCCATGGCCGGCGAACCTCCAGCGGCGAACCCTATGACATGTTCGCCCTCACCGCGGCGCACAAGACCCTGCCCCTGCCGAGCTATGTACGGGTCACGAACCTCGACAATGGCGCAAATCTGATCGTCCGCGTGAATGATCGTGGTCCATTTCATCCCGGCCGGATCATCGATCTGTCCTATACGGCGGCCGTGCGGCTGGGCGTGTTTGCGGCCGGCTCGGCTCCGGTCGAAGTCGTGGCCTTGAACGGTCCCGAGCCTCCGCCGATGCCACCCGCAGCGGAACCGGACGCCCTGGATGAGTTCATCGCGAACCTGGAAATGCGCGATAATCCGCCTGTCGAAACCACCCTGCCCTTTCTCCAACTCGGCGCTTTCCGTACTATGGACGATTGCCTGCAGCAAAAAACCAAACTGACGACACAGCGTCAGCTGGCCCTGCAGGTTCAGGCCGTCAGCAACGCATCCGAGTTTGTTTGCCGCGTGGTACAAGGGCCGTTTGCGACCCGCAGTGATGCGGACATTCAAGCGCAGACCTTGCGCGAACTTGGTTATAACCCCGTCATCAGCACGCCATGAGTATACGTCACAGTTTTCTAAGCCTTGCCATCCTGCTGCTCAGCTCACCAGGAATCGCCCAGCGCCCGCAATTGCCAACCCCGGAAGCGCCACAGTTCCAATCCAGCAGCTACATTCTGATGGATTACCACAGTGGCCAGATCGTGGCGGAACACAATTCGCGTGAACAGGTCGATCCGGCCTCCATCACGAAATTGATGACCGCCTACATCGTGTTTCATGAACTCCAGCAAGGCAATTTGCAGCTGGAAGACCTGATCACGGTGAGCGAAAAGGCCTGGAAAGCCGAAGGCTCGAAGATGTTCATCGAAGTCGGTGACCAGGTCCGGCTGGAAGACCTGCTGCGTGGCATGATCATCCAGTCAGGCAATGACGCCAGCATTGCCCTGGCCGAGCACCTGGCGGGCGGAGAAAACAGCTTCGCCGCCTGGATGAATCAACATGCCGAACGCCTGGGCATGTCCGACACCCACTACACCAACGCAACCGGCTTCACCGCGGAAACCCACAAATCCAGCGCCCGTGACATTGCGCTGCTGGCCCGCCAGCTGATCCGGCAGTTCCCGGATCAGTACCAGCTGTATTCGGAAAAGGAGTTCACCTACTCCGGAATCACCCAGGCTAACCGTAACAAGCTGCTCTGGCGGGACAAATCAGTCGATGGACTCAAGACCGGTTATACCGAGGCGGCTCAGTACTGCCTGGTGTCCTCTGCGCAGCGCGATGGCATGCGCCTGATTTCGGTGGTCCTGGGCACGCCCAGTGCAACAGCCCGGATTCGCTCCAGCGAAGCGCTGCTCAATTACGGCTTTCGCTTTTTTGAAACGGTCAAAGTCGCGGCCCAGGGCGAGGCTCTGGCCGAAGCCAAAATCTGGAAAGCACAGAAAAGCACACTGGAACTCGGACCGGCCCAGTCCGTGTATGTCACCGTGCCGCGGGGGCGCAGCGCTGAAATCACCCTGGAACCCCGGATGGGGCCGCGCCTGATCGCGCCGGTCACGGTAGAAGAACCGGTCGGGACGGTGGAGATCGCACTGAGCGGCGAACTGTTGCAAACTGTGCCCCTGGTCGCCTTGCACAACATGCCGCTGGGTTCGCTGTGGCAGCGTTTGCGCGACGAAGTGATGCTGTTCATCAAACGATGAGCTTGCATTCGGCCCTGCAGGATCTGGAGTATCCCTGCGACTATCCATTCAAACTGATCTGCGCCCCGGACGCGGCCGAGTCGGTTCGGGCCTGCATCCTGAGCAGCCTGGGCGATGACGCGGTCATCACCGATGTGCATCAGCGCGCCAGCCGCAGCGGCCGCTACATCGCCCTCACCGTGATTATTCAAGCCGTCAGCAGCTCGCAAATTGAACAAGTGTACGAAGCGCTCAAGACCGCTTCCGGCATCATTACCAGTCTGTGATCCGCAATCTGGGGCAAGCCGAGTATGCGCGTGTTTTCGCCGCAATGCGCGAGTTCAACGAAGCACGCGATGCTCAGACCCCGGATGAAATCTGGCTGGTTGAGCATCCGGCGGTGTTCACCCAAGGGCTGGCCGGAAAGCCCGAGCATGTGCTGTCTCCAGGCGACATCCCCCTGATCAAGACGGATCGCGGAGGACAGGTGACCTACCATGGCCCTGGACAGATCGTGGTCTATCCCCTCCTCGATCTGAAACGTCTGGGCCGTGGCCCCAAAGCCCTGGTCTTCGGCATCGAACAGGTTATCATCGACTATCTGGCGGATCTGGGCATTCAAGCCCAGCGCTGGGACAAGGCGCCGGGGGTCTATGTCAACCAATGCAAGATTGCCTCGTTAGGCCTGAGAATACGCCGCGGCTGCTGTTACCACGGTCTGGCTTTGAACGTGGCCATGAATCTGGAGCCGTTTTCTCGAATCAACCCCTGTGGCTACGCGGATCTGCAGATGACTCAAGTTAGCGATTTCGTGAGTGATATCCAGCCTCTTACCGCAGGATTTGCCCTCGCCCAGGGCCTGATCGAATACTTCGCCCTACGGCCAGACGCAATACCCGCTAAAATCACCCCCTCGACAGGGGCATTGGCCAGTCCTGGAATTGAAGAATAACCCATGAAGATACCTAGAATTCCCTGCTATCAAACCGCCATGCACCTGCTGCGTGCCGCGTGTATTCCCCTGCTGCTGCTCTGTCACGCCCCCGTCATGGCCGAGGCCGCGGTGACGCCGGGCAAGACAGGCGCCGCAGCGCTGGACATCAACAGCCCGGACGGCTTGATTCGCGCCGTGGCGCAGAAACTGCTGGACCGCATCAAGGCGGATCGCAAGGTCCTGATCAACAATCCCGACAAGCTGTTCGCGATGGTGGACGAGGTGGTCCTGCCACACTTCGATTTTCCATTGATGGCCCGACTGGTGCTGGGCGAACAGTGGACCGCCGCGAATGACAAGCAACAGCAGCGCTTTCTTGAAGGATTCAAGAGCCTGCTGGTCAAGACCTATGGCAATGCCTTGCTGCAATACAGCAACGAGACCATCACCTTCCGCCCCGCGCAACTCGGCAGCAAACCTGGCCGGGCCAGCGTCGCCTCGCTGATCCAGTCCGCTGGCGCGGCGCCGGTGCCGATGGAATATCGCATGCGCAAGCTGGATGATCAGTGGCTGATTTACGATGTGGTGGTGGACGGCATCAGTCTGGTCACCAATTACCGCGGTACCTATGCGGCCGAAATTCAGCGCGATGGGCTGGAAAGTCTGATCAAGAAACTTGAACAACAGACCACCGGCTAGGCCTGTTTCGCTCGCTCGCCCACCCCAGAACCGCAAAAGCCCTATGATCCTGACTTTCCGCAGCGCCCTGCTGCTCCTGGCGGTTACGCTGGGTGCCTGCGCCCATGCGCCGAGCCACGCGCCGGCAGATCCGCTGGAAGTGGTCAATCGCAGCGTTTTTGCATTCAACACCAAAACCGATAAATACCTGTTGCGGCCCGCCGCCCGTGCCTACACGGCCGTAGTGCCCGGATTTGCCCGGACCGGGGTCCGCAACTTCTTTGCCAACCTGGCCACCCCGGTCACGATCGTCAACCAGTATCTGCAAGGTAAATTCGCTGCCGGCACGAGTGATCTGGGCCGCCTGCTGATCAATTCCTCGCTGGGCCTGGGCGGTATGCTGGATGTCGCCAGTTACTGGGGCCTACCGGCCCACGATGAAGATTTCGGCCAGACCCTGGGCCGCTGGGGCGTCGGCGAGGGCTGGTACCTGATGCTGCCCTTCTTGGGGCCCAGCACCAATCGTGATCTGGTCAGCCGGATCGCGCGCACGCCGTTCAATCCGCTGTACTACGTCGAGGATACCAGTCTGGTATGGGGTCTCACCGTGCTTGACGGCATTCAGGACCGGGCCCAGTACCTCAATGCGGACGCCTTGCTGAGCGGACAGCTGGACCCCTACATCTTTCTGCGTAGTGCCTATTTGCAGCGCCGCTGGACAGCCATTCACGACGGCCGTCCTCCACTTGAACAGTCCGGCTTCGAAGAATTCGACGACTTTTAGGGGTGGTGATGGTGAAACGTATCGGGGCCGCCCTGTTGATGGCCGCAGGCGCTCTGCTCGCCTTTGACTTCTTTTTCCCGAGCCTGGCAGCCGATTACGGCCTGCGCCTGGAGCGCTGGCGCAATGGCCTGAGCACCCATACGCTCGCGGTGGGAGACATGCAGATCGAATACAACCGGGGTGGCTCCGGTGAGGTGTTACTGCTGGTCCATGGTTTTGGCGCGGACAAGGACAACTGGACCCGCGTGGCCGGCCACCTGACCCATCAATACCACGTCATCGCGATTGATCTGCCCGGCTTCGGCGCAAGCAGTCGCCTGCCCGACGCCGCGTACGACATACCCAGTCAGGTCGCCCGCCTGCATCAGATCAGCCAGGCCCTTGGCCTGCAGCGCTTCCACCTCGGCGGCAGCTCGATGGGCGGCTACATCAGCCTGGACTACGCCGCCCGCTATCCGGCTGAGGTGCTCAGCCTGTGGCTGCTGGCGCCAGGCGGTGTGGCGGGCGGGCCTGTCAGCGAACTGCGCCAGACCTACAGTGAAACCGGGCATAACGCCCTGATTGTCCGCGAGGCGCAGGACTTTCCCGGCATCATGGCATTTACCATGAGCAAGCCACCCTGGCTGCCGTTCAGCATCAAACACCAGCTGGGCCAACGCGCGGCCCGGGACTATGCTCTGCATCGGCGCATATTTACCGAGCTGGAAAGCTCTGAACCGATCAACCCCCGAATTGCGGGCCACCCGGTCCCCAGCCTCATCGTCTGGGGCACCGAGGATCGCGCTCTGCATGTCTCGGGCGGGGCGATCCTCAAGGCGCTACTGCCCAATTCCCGCTTGATCGTGCGGCCGGACATCGGGCATTTGCCGATGATCGAAGAACCCAAACGCGCTGCCCAGGATTGGTTGCAGTTTCAGAGCCAGGCGCATCCGGCGACATCTTCCCCCTGAGCACCGCGCCAAGCCCCCAGCGTGCAGGCGGCGCGGACCAGCGCGCCTGAAGCGGCCACTCGAACACCCCAGTTGGTGTACAGTCACGATCAATTTTGCTTGTTCTAATATTCGTGTCCAGTTCCCCAACGCAACGTGCCCGCACCGTCGTCGATCGGCAGAATCTGCTCGATGCCGCGCTTCGACTCCTGGGGCCAAATCGCAGCGTCTCGACCCTCGGACTGCGCGAGGTCGCCCGGGCCGCCGATATCGCCCCGAACAGCTTCTATCGTCATTTTCGGGACATCGATGAACTGGCCGTCGCCCTGATCGAACAAGCCGGCGACGCGCTGCGGACCATCGTCAGAGAAGCGCGCAACCGGATCAGCGATGACCGTAGCGCGGTGCTCAGCTCGGTCGAAACCTTCATGGAACAACTCGAGGCGGATGAAAAACATCTGCATCTGCTGTTACGCGAAGGCAGCGCCGGCTCAACCGCCTTCAAGCAGGCCATCGAGCGCCAGCTGCAGTACTTCGAAGATGAGTTGCGCGAAGACCTCGTGCACCGCTCGGCGGCCGCAGGAAGCCCGATACAGCGGCCTGAACTGGTCTCCAAGGCCATCACCCGCTTGATATTCGCCCTGGGCGGGACGGCGATGGATCAAACCCGCGAAGAGCGGCAACAGACGGCGGCGCAAATGGTCAGCATTATCCGCATGATCATCGCCGGCTCCCTGCAGCTCAAATCCCAGTAGTCCTGCGCGGAACACCAGCACCGCGTCCAGACAGGGACGGCAGAAACAACAACGCCCCTTTGCAGGGGCGTTGTCTTATTCACTGACCGCAAGCCGGATCAGAAGTCCGCGCTGACTCCGAGGAAGATGTAGCGTCCCAGGGTGTCGTAGATCTGCGGGAAGGTGTTGCCGTTGCCCTGAATGCCAGGCAGCGCATCACCGATCACCGGCGGATCCTTGTCCAGCAGGTTGTTCATGCCGAACCGGAAGCTCAGATTGCCGACCGGCACCGTAGCAGCCAGGTCGATATAGCTGTAGGAACTGAGCGTTTGCTCGGCCGCAGCCGCGCCGCTGGCTTCATCGGCATCAACCGAACCCAGGTAACGCCAGGCCAGAGAGGCCTCGATACCGTGATACGGCGTCAGCCAGCGGGTGCGGAACTTGTGCCGCCAGTCCGGCTTCGGCACGCCACACTCCAGGCCATAACGCCCTTCGCAAGTGAAGGTATCACCACCGGGAACCGGCTCGACCACTTCCGACAGATTGAATGCACCAATCAGCTCGAAGTTGAGCATGCCGTAGTCGTTGAGGTCGTAGCGGTAGTTCACCCCCAGATCGATGCCTTCAGCACTGACCGAACCGGTGTTCAGGGTTTGGACATCGACATAGCCCGTCGTGCCCAGCCACAGACTGCCGGTGTCGGGGTCGCGGCTGATCAGTTCGCACAGATTGCCGTTGTTATAGCATTCCCGCAGCACGGTATCCGCACCGTACTGGCCGATCTGTCCGGACACGTCAATGTCATAGTAATCCAGCGTGACGCTGAGATTCTTGACATAGGACGGCGTGTACACGAAACCCACCGTATAGGTGTCGGCCTCTTCGGGCTTCAGACCCGGGGAGGTGCCATACAGACCGTTGTACTGATTGGCCGGATTGGGCGTGATGTTGCCGTACAGCTCAGGACGCTGGGCAATGACCGGATCATTGGCGCACTGCTCCGCCGTCGCATCGGGCGTATCCCCGGAACAGGGGTCGGTATTGCCCGCCAGATTGACCGAGGTCGGCGTCGACAGCTCAACGATGTTGGGTGCCCGCACCGCACGGTTATAGCCACCGCGGATATTCAGATCCGGGTTCAAGGACCAGCTCAACTGCGCCTTGTAGGTATCGGTGGAAGAGGTCGAACTGTAATCCGAGAAGCGATAGCCCAGATCCAGGCTCAGATCATGAACCAGGGTCATGTCCTGCAACAGCGGGATACGCGCTTCAGCGAAGATTTCGAACAGATCAAACTTGCCGCCGGTGCCGATGGTGGCTCCACCCTGTCCGGCCAGATCACCGGTACGGAAGGCCAGGTCGGTTTCAAACACGGCTTGCTCGCTGCGCCGTTCCACACCCAGGGCCACACCCAGTGGCTGGGATGATCCGGGAATTGCCACGCCGTCCAGCGTGCCGGTGATGGTTGCACCCACGATCTTCTGCTCGGTGCTGCCGGTCAGCAGACCCGGAACCTGGATATAGGCCAGAGCCGCCGGATCAACCGCGACATTGCTGTCGAAGATGTTGTACACGACACAGTCCGGATCGGTACCGTCGACAACCGAGCGACAGACGATATTGCCGTTGCCATCGTCAACCGCATCGATCGCGCGGTTCTGCCGCAGGATGGACATGTCATTCCGATAAATCTGATTCAGACGTGCCTTGGACAGCTGCCCGAAGATGTCGTAGGACCAGGCCCCGAAGTAATCGAATTCGCCTTCCAGGCCGAACACGCTGCGCAGGCTCTGGTGAGTCAGATCGTCATCGCGTGGCCCGCCTTCGACATTTCGCCGCAGCAGGAACACATTGGCCGTATCGGTCGGGCCATAGCCCAGGTCGGTACAAATTTTCTGCTGCTGATCCGCCGACAGGAGCGGGTTGTCGCAACGCAGCGTTTCCACGGTGCCGAACACGCCACTGGGCGCGATCACGCCATTGGTCCGGTCTTCGGTGAAGGCCACGCTGGCATAAGCCATCATGGTTTCATTCACTTCACGGGAAAACATGCCGCCCAGGCTGTAGTTTTCGTTATTGCGTTGATAATAATTGAACGGCGCGAAATTGAAGGTGTCGGTCGCCCCGTTGAAGTCACGCAGGGTGTTACCGGTCGTGCGATCGATAATCAGATTGCGCAAATCGCTGAAATCGGCATTGAAGGCCAGGAAATGCGTCGGGAAGGTCGTGCCCGAACCGATGCAGGCCTGCGGATCACCGCCGACTGCGCAGGCGCTGAAATCGCGCTCGGACTGCTGCACTGCATTCAGTTTCCGGAATGTCGCGTACAGGGTGGAATTCCCCAGACCATCGGCGGAGTTGGAGCCGAACACGATGCTCAGGGTATTGCCCTGACCGTCGGTGACCGAGTTGTTCGGGACCACAAAGCCGGCGTCGTTGAGAAGCTGTTGGGCGGGCCCGTTGTCATTCTCGTGGAAATAGAAGTTGTGCTGATAATCCAGCTGCACCCCTTCGAAATCTTTCTTCATGATGAAGTTGACCACCCCGGCCACGGCGTCGGAACCGTACACTGCCGAGGCACCCCCCGTGACGATTTCCACCCGCTCGATCAGCGCGGCAGGAATGGTGTTCAAGTCAGCCACCGGATCGCGTGGATCACCCGAATTCATGCGCTTGCCGTCGATCAGCACCAAGGTGCGCTCCGCGCCCAGGTTACGCAGGTTCACCGTAGCGGTACCCGTTGCCCCGTTCGACAGATTGCCGCCTTGATCGGCAAAGGCCTGCGGCAGGCTGTTGATCAGATCCTCAACCCGGACCGTCCCCTGATATTTGATTTCGGTGTCATTGATGATCGTGACCGGACTGCTGCTGGTCAGATTCGCCTGCTTGATACGCGAGCCAGTGACCTGCACTGATCCCAGTTCAACGGCGTCTTCGGATGCGTCCGCAGCCGCCTCTTCGATTGCGGCGTCGGCAGCCTCAAGACTCAGCTGTTGCGATTCGGTCTGAGCAAAAACAGGCCCGGCCAGTGCGGCGGCGACGAGGCCCAAGAGCCCCAGGCGCGACAGCCCAATGGACCCCGTGTTGGTGTTTATCATTCGAAAGCTCCCCACATCTTAAACGGCAGAAGATACCATCAGGACTGACGGTCAGGCAAAACTACCTGATCTGGCGGCAAAAGGAAATACAGGCCTGCACAATGCTGGCGTTGGCGCCTTCCTCGCGCCGTCGCGACCGCCAGGCTAGTCGGCCAGCTGTGCCAGCCCCTGCTCCCGGCTGATCACCGGCACATACCCCAGCTGCTCGCGTGCCTTGCGATCATCCAGCGTGACCGGTTTGGCCCCCAGTTCGATCATCATGCGGTGCGCCGGCGGCACCCCCGGCAGGCCGAAGCGATCCCAGACGAACTCGGCGATCCGGGCGAAGCGGTCCACCACGAACAGCGGCAAGGATTTGTCCCGGGGCGAAACACCCCGGCTGGCCAGCAGTGCGCCCAGAAATTCACGGTAGGTGGTCGGCGGGCCATCGCTGACCAGATAGGTCTCCCCGCCCTGCCCACGCGCCGCGGCCAGCAGCAGGGCTTCGCAGACATTATCCACGTGACAGGTGCTGGTCAGAGCCCGGCCATGATCAGGCCAGACAAATCGACCGCTGCGCACCGCAGCGATCAGACGCGGCAGCACCGAAGTATCGTCATTGCCCCAGATCAGGCGCGGTCGCACGCTGACGCATCGCAGATCAGGTGCATTGGCCGCCAGCACCCGTCGCTCGGCTTCGGCCTTGGTCGCGGGATAGCGGGGCAGCGGCTGTGCCGGCACCGGCCTGGCATCATTGAGGTCCAGCAGGGAAGAGCGGCCATCGGCGTATACCGCCTCCGTACCGACGTGCACGAAACACGGCACACAGGCCTGACTCGCGGCCTGCAATGCCGCCGAGGTCCCATCCACGTTGCCCTGCCAGAACCAGGGTTTTGGTCCCCATTCATCGACCGTCGCCGCGGCGTGAAACACCACATCGCAGGCGACCATCCCGGCCGCCATCGAAGCCGGTTCGAGCAGATCACCGCGGACCGGCACAGCGCCCAGCGCAGCCACCGTATTGGCTGCGGCTTCGGAGCGG
>JBFJVB010000096.1:0-13022 GCA_041624435.1 Oceanococcus sp.
AAACCCGCGCCTACCTGTGTCGCCTGCAAGCCCAGCACGGCCATGTCAGCGTGGTGTTCCGCCGCGAAAACTCGCTGGTGGGTCCAGGCACCAACGTTGCGATGGCCCAGGGCCGCGCAGACTATGTGATCTATGTCTGCGGCAAGGAAGGCTTTGCCCTGAGCGAAGGCTGGGAGACCGACCTGATCGATCACCTGGAAGAGAACCCGGAAACCGGCCTGGCCGGCACCTTGTGTCACAGCCCCAGCTATCTGCACGGCGCCGATTATGCCAGGGGCATTGCCTTGTTCGATCAGTTTCGCCAGCCCGAACATGCCCGCGACAATCCACGGGTGTTCCGGCATGTGCAGGGCGGACTGTTCATCCTGCGGCGCGCCATGCTGGAGCAGATCGGCGGATTCAATCCGCGGGTGCCACATGCGTATACCGACGTCGAGTACAGCCATTACGCGCAGAGCCAGGGCTGGGCCTTGGGTGAAGTCCCGAGCACGCTGTCCCTGTACCACAAGACCCGCCCGGGCATCTGGTCACGACTGCACAGCGGCATCAAGGCCATACATTCACCGACGCTGGATGAACTGGCCAGGCTCCAGCAGCTGAGCCGGGAAAAGCTGAATTTCTGCAATATCTGTCACTGGAGCGGACGTTTCATCGCGCACGCCGGCCCGGTGCACAGCTGCCCGCAATGTGGCTCCACCGGTCAGCACCGCACCCTGCTGCGCTACCTGGCCGAATCCCTGTGGCCGTATCGGCAGCTGCCGACCTGGACCCACCAGGCGCCTGACTGTCTGCAAGCCTTTCTGACCGAGGCGTTCGCCTGGACGCCGCTGCTGCCGGGATCGGAGCCGCCTCCAGCCCGACCGGCCTTGCTGCTGGTTTTCGACACACCCGCAGCACAACTCGCCGCATTTCTGGCGAACCTGCCAGACGTGGAGGACGAAATTCTCATTCTTGGCCCGGCCGATGAAGCAGCTGCGCCGGATCTGCCCGGATATGGCCCACCGGATGCAATCAGCTTCGCCTGCGCCACAGTCGGCTACGGGCTTGATCCCGTGCTGAGGTACCGCAGAAAAACGCCCATCCACTAGCAAGCCCGGCTCAAGCTGCCGGGCTCTGGACCTCAGGCGGGCATGCACTGCTGAAAGACGGATTGCCGCGCCAGCCCATCAACGGCTGCAAGCTCGCCGGGCAGGCTGCCTTCGATTCCGGCTGATTCGGGTGTCTGCGCCGAGGGATCATGGCGCCGGCCCAGATGCCCCGAGGCCTGGTCAAATCTGACCCAGCACCTCGGCCAGTACCGTGCGCCAGTGCCGGGGCTTGATCCCCAGCGCCTGGGTCCGCCGACAATCCAGCACGCTGTAGGCCGGTCGGACCGCCGGGGTGGGGTAGTCAACCGTATAGATTGGCTTGACCTCACCCCAGGGTTCATCGGGCCAGCGGCTTGCGGCCAGTTCCCGCACCGCGCAGGCGAAATCGTACCAGGAGGCCACGCCGGCATCGGTGAAATGCAGGACCTCGCCTTCACCCTGACCAGACTCAAGCAACTGCAACAGGGCTTCGGCCAGACTGAGCGTACAGGTCGGTGAGCCGATCTGATCCATCACTACACCAAGCTCCGAGCGCTGCCTGAGCAGGCGCAGCATCGTGGCGACAAAATTCTGCCCGCCGGGCCCGTACACCCAGGCGGTGCGTACGATGGTGCAACGCTGCGGCAGCGCCGCCATCACGGCCAGCTCACCGTCGCGCTTGCTCGCACCATAGCGGCTGAGCGGTCGCATCGGCGCATCCGGCGGGTAGGGCGCGCGGGCCTGACCGTCGAAGACAAAATCGGTAGAGACCTGGATCAGGCGCGCGTTGACGCGCGCGCAAGCCGCGGCGAGATGACCGGCGCCATCCGCATTGACCTGCTGCGCCCGCTGCGGCTCGGCTTCCGCCCGGTCCACCGCCGTGTAGGCCGCCGCATTGATCAGGGCGTCCGGGCGCAACCGCTGCACCAGCTGATCCACCTGGTCCGCGTCGGTGATATCCAGTTCCGCCGAGGTCAGTGCGTGGACCACAAACCGGTCCTGTGCCAGCGTGTCCAGCGCCTGGCCGAGCTGCCCTGCGGCGCCGGTGATCAGCAGGCGCTTCATGCAAACACGTCCGCCTGATCCAGCCCGACAGCAGCCGCATCTTTGGCCGCCAGGATCGGCGGGCCGATATCCGGCCACTGGATGTTCAGCCGCGGATCATCCCAGCGAATGGCGCGTTCACCTGCCGGATCATAAGGTGCGGTCACCTTGTACAGCACCTCGGCCGAATCCGAAGTCACGATAAAGCCATGCGCGAAACCGACCGGCACCCACAGCTGGCGGTGATTGTCCGCCGACAGGTAGGCGCCCACCCATTGGCCGAAACTCGGCGAGTCGCGGCGGATATCCACCGCCACATCAAAAATTTCCCCGCTCAGCACCCGCACCAGCTTGTCCTGGGGATGCGCGCCCAGCTGGTAATGCAGCCCACGCAGCACGCCTCGCACGGAGCGCGACTGGTTGTCCTGGACAAAGGGTTTGCGGCTGCCGGTGGCGGCGCTGAAACGCTCCTGATTGAAGGCTTCGAAGAAATAGCCGCGCGCATCGCCATGCACCTGCGGTTCCAGGATCAGTACGTCAGGCAGCGCCGTGGCTTGGGCTTTCAATTCGGACTCCGTTTTTCATCGGCCAGGCGCTCGAGATACAGGCCATAGCCGCTTTTCTTCAATGGCACGGCCAGGGCTCGGAGCTGGGCGGCGTCGATGAAGCCGCTGCGATAAGCCACTTCTTCGGGGCTGGCGATTTTAAGCCCCTGGCGTTTCTCCAGGGTGTGAATGAACATGCCGGCCTCCATCAGCGAATCATGGGTCCCGGTATCCAGCCAGGCCGTGCCCCGTCCCATGCGCTCCACGTGCAGACGGCCGGCATCCAGATACAGCTGGTTCAGATCGGTGATCTCGAGTTCGCCGCGGGCCGAGGGCCTGACCTGTTTGACCAGTTCGGTGACCTGCTGATCGTAAAAATACAGGCCGGTCAGCGCATAGCGTGATTTCGGCCGCGCCGGCTTTTCCTCGATCGACACGGCCCGGTACTGATCGTCGAATTCCACCACGCCGTAACGCTGGGGATCGTTCACCAGATAGGCAAACACGGTCGCACCCTGTTCGCGGGCCGCCGCGCGTTGCAAGGATTTGGCCAGATCATGGCCGAAGAAAATATTATCGCCCAGGACCAGCGCGCAGCGTTCGCCGGCGGCGAATTCCTCGCCCAGCACGAAAGCCTGGGCCAGGCCATCGGGGCTGGGCTGAACGCGGTACTGAATCCGCACTCCCCACTGGCGGCCATCCCCCAGCAGATGTTCGAAGCGGGGGGTATCCTGGGGCGTGGAGATCAGCAGCACATCGCGGATACCGGCCAGCATCAGGGTGGTAAGCGGGTAATAGATCATCGGCTTGTCGTAAACCGGCATCAGCTGCTTGGACACCGCCAGGGTCGCGGGATACAGACGGGTACCGCTGCCACCGGCCAGGATAATGCCCTTCATGGACTGACTCCGCGCAGCCCCAGGCGCTGTTGCTGGTAGCCACGCTGCGCAATCAACCGGCACCAGTCGCGATTGTCCAGATACCACTGCACGGTCTTGCGCAGCCCGCTGGCGAAGCTTTCCTGCGGGGTCCAGCCCAGTTCCGCCTGAATCTTGCCGGCGTCAATCGCATAGCGTTGATCGTGCCCGGGCCGGTCCTGGACGAATTCGATGGCGTCCGCATGCGGCCGAGGACCCGGCGCCAATTCATCCAGCAGGCCACAGATCATCCGCACCACCTCGATATTGGCGCATTCGTTGTGGCCGCCGATATTGTATTCCTCGCCAATGCGGCCCTGTTCCAGCACCAGCAGCAAAGCCCGGGCGTGGTCCTCGACATACAGCCAGTCGCGGATGTTCTCGCCGCCGCCATACACCGGCAGTGCCTTGCCATCCAGCCCGTTGAGCACCATCAGCGGAATCAGCTTCTCCGGAAATTGATAAGGGCCATAATTGTTCGAGCAATTGGTGGTCAAGGTCGGCAGGCCATAGGTATGCCGCCAGGCCCGCACCAGATGATCGGACGCGGCCTTGCTGGCCGAATAGGGCGAATTGGGTGCGTAGGCGGTCTGTTCGGTAAACAGTCCGCTCGCACCGAGGCTGCCGTAGACCTCATCGGTGGAAATGTGATGAAACCGAAACCGCTGTTGACGCTCGACCGGCAAGGCCTCGAAATAGCGCAAGCTCATTTGCAGCAGCACGAAGGTGCCCAGGACATTGGTCTGGATGAACTCCGCCGGCCCGTCGATGGAGCGATCCACATGCGATTCGGCGGCAAGATGCATGATCACATCCGGCTGATGCCGATGCAGCACCGCCGCCACAGCGGCCTCATCGCAGATATCGCACTGTTCCAGCACATACCGCCCCGTGGCCTCGGCCTGGGGCAAGGCCTCCAGACTGGCGGCGTAGGTTAGTTTGTCGACATTCACCACCGCATGTTCGGTGTTTGCCAGCACATGACGGATGAGCGCGGAACCGATAAAGCCCGCCCCACCGGTGACCAAGATTTTCATTCAGAGCCCGGAAAGTCCGCCGCCCAGCCGGTAAGCGCCGGTGGCGGGGAGATGCAAATGACCGCGAATTATACGCAAGAGCAGGTGCTGGCGTAGAGCCCGCTGCCCTTCGACCTGGATTAAGCTCGACGAACCGCGGCAGGACAGCAGCATCTGACCCCTGAAAATGGTTGACAGCCTTGCGTCGGGGTGGTGAACTGGTAGGTCAGACAATTAACCGATCGGTCAGCTCCTGGCCCATTGCGGAGAAAATTCAATGAGTGCAGTCGCCCAGGATGTGGCCCATCCCAAATTCGAACATGCGGCTCTGGCGGATATCCAGCGCGTGTTCGCCAAGCAACAGACCCGCGCCCTGGCATTGCGCTCCTCGAGCAAGAGCGAACGCCTGGCGAAATTGAAGAAATTGCGCAAAGCCATCCTGGATCGCCAGGAGGCGATTCATCAAGCCTGCTATGCCGATTTCAAGAAGCCGGCGCCCGAAGTGGATGTGGCCGAGATCACTCCGGTCCTGGCCGAGATCAAGCATACCGAAAGACATCTGGGCAAATGGATGCGTGGTCAGCGCGTGTGGCCGACGATGCTGATGTTCGGGACCAAGACCCGGATCAAGCATGAGCCAAAGGGGGTGTCGCTGATCATCGCGCCGTGGAACTATCCGATCAATCTGACCCTGATGCCGCTGGTGTCGGCCATTTCCGCCGGCTGCACTGCGATGCTCAAGCCCTCCGAACTGACCCCGCATTGCTCGGCGATGATCCGGGAAATCGTTGCCGAAGTTTTCGATGAAGACGAAGTCGCGGTGTTTGAAGGTGAGGTGGAAGTTTCCCAGGCTCTGCTGGAACTGCCTTTCGACCACATCTTCTTCACCGGCAGCCCGGCCGTCGGCAAGATCGTGATGGGCGCAGCGGCCAAGCACCTGAGCTCGGTCACCCTGGAGCTGGGCGGCAAGTCACCCACGATCATCGATGAATCCGCCGACCTCAAGAAGGCCGCGACCAGCGTGATGTGGGGCAAGTTCGCCAATTGTGGCCAGACCTGCATCGCGCCCGATTACCTGTACGTTCATGCCAACATCAAAGACGCTTTCATCGCCGAGTGTCAGGCCCGTCTGCAACACGCCTATGGCCAGGATGCGCGACACAGCCCGGATTATGCGCGCGTGGTCAATGACCGCCATTTTGCCCGGGTCAAGGGCCTGATCAATGACGCCCTGGACAACGGCGCCACCCTGGTCGCCGGTGGCGAAACCGATGCCGCCGACAACTACATCGCGCCAACCCTGCTGTGCGATCTGCCTGCGGATGCGAGAATCATGCAGGAAGAAATCTTCGGCCCGGCGCTGCCGATCCTGACGTTTACCGACATCGATCAGGTCATCCACAGCATCAACAGCCAGCCCAAGCCCCTGGCGCTGTATATCTATACCAAGAACCCGCGCCAGGCCGAGCAGGTTCTGCAACAAACATCGGCCGGCGGTTCCTGCATCAACCAGTGTGTCGTGCAGTACCTGCACATCAATGCCCCGTTCGGCGGCGTCAACAATTCAGGTATCGGCAATTCTCACGGCATCTGGGGCTTCAAGGCCTTTTCCCATGAGCGCACCGTCATCGAGAACAAGTTTTCGATGAGCCACTGGCTGGCGCCACCCTACACGGATTTCGTCAAGCGCCTGGTCACCATCACCCTGGCTTCGTTCAAATAGGACCGATCAGCTCTGGATTTGCGGCGCGATCAGTTGACGGCCGATCGCGTAGTAGTAAAAGCCCTGGGCAGCCAGCTCGGCGGGTTCCCACAGGTTGCGCCCATCCACCACCACCCGTTGTTTCATGGTCTGTTTCAGCACCTGGAAATTGGGCGCGCGAAATTCTGACCATTCGGTGCAGATCACCAGGGCATCGGCGCCGCTCAGGGCATCCTGGGCGCTGGCGCTGAGCACGAAATCATTGCGCGCCCCGTAAATGCGCCTGGCCTCATCCATCGCCACCGGATCGTAGGCCTGGACCCGGCAGCCGGCATCCCAGGCGGCCTCGATCAGACAGCGACTGGGGGCATCGCGCATATCATCGGTTTTCGGCTTGAACGCCAGACCCCAGACCGCGATGGTCTTGCCGGCCAGGGCATCTTTGAAATGCGCCCGCAGCTTGCGCATCAAAGTCTGTTTCTGCTCCGTATTGGTCGCTTCCACCGCGCTCAAGATGCGCGCCTCATAGCCCACGGCACGCGCCGAATGTTCCAGGGCGCGGACATCCTTGGGAAAACAGGAGCCACCGTAACCACAACCAGGAAAGATGAACTGATAGCCAATCCGGGGGTCCGAGCCGATGCCGTGGCGTACCGCGGTGACGTCTGCACCAAGCCGCTCGGCCAGATTGGAAATCTCGTTCATGAAACTGATCTTGGTGGCCAGCAGCGCGTTCGCCGCATATTTGGTCAGTTCCGCGGAACGCACATCCATCACCAGCAGCTTTTCATGCTGACGCGCAAACGGCGCGTACAACTGACGCATCGCCTCGGCTGCGGGTTTTGAGTCGGTCCCGATGATGATCCGGTCGGGCTTCATGAAATCCGCCAGCGCCGCACCCTCCTTGAGGAACTCGGGATTGGACACCACTTCAAATTCGATGCGACGCCCCTGCTCCTGCTGAGCGAGCTCCAGCGCGGCCTTGACCTTGTCGCCAGTCCCGACCGGCACCGTGGATTTGTTCACCACGATCTTGGGATGGCGCATGTGCGCACCGATCGTGCGCGCAACCTCCAGCACATATTGCATGTCGGCGGAACCATCTTCGTCGGGCGGCGTGCCCACCGCGATGAAAATGATCTCGCCAAACTCGACCGCGGCGGCCGCATCGGTGGTGAACTGCAGCGATTTGCGTCGCTGATTGCTGACCACCATCGCTTCCAGACCGGGTTCGAAAATCGGAATGTGGCCCTGATTCAATCGCTCGATCTTGGCCTGATCGATATCCACGCACATCACTTCGTGACCCACTTCGGCCAGGCAGGTGCCGCTGACCAGACCGACGTAGCCGGTGCCAAATACGGTGACTTTCACAATTGCTCCAGAAGCGCTGTTGCGGCCCGCTAGAGAGCGTGACCAAAACCGGAGATTCTAACCGACTCAAAGGCCTTCGCCGAACCGCCCGCACGAAACTCGATAGGGCCGGCGGGGATCGCGCCAAGGGCAGAATTGCCGCTAGACTGCGCCTCATGTTGCTGGGCATCACAATCCTGCTGAGCGGCGCGATCCTGCTGGTGCCCCTGGAATCCTGGGTGCACCGGCACCTGAGCGGAATCGCCGATCGGCTTGCTGAACACGTCTATCTGCCCGTGGCGCGCACCGCGCTGGTCGTGCTGTTTCTGTATGCGATCTTCCCGACGCCGCTGCTGCACTCGGCCGAGCTACTGGCCGAGACCTCGGCCGCGGTGGCCTATCCCGAACCGCTGACCCTGCTCAATGTGCTGTTCATTGCCGGCATGCTGCTGCCGTTGTTGCCGGCAATGCAGCGCTTCAGCGCCTTGATCCTGCCGCTGCAAACCCTGATCGGCGCCTGGCTCCTGAGTGAAGCGCACGCCGCCGCCCTGGGCCTCTCACTGGAACTGGAGGCGGCGGGGAAGACCTGGAGCCTGTTCGTGGTGCTTGGGCTGACCAGTCACGTCGTTATACGCCAGCTCGCCGATCGGCTGCACCGCGCCCGACGCTGGGATCCGCTGAGCACTTATGACGCCCTGGCCCTGGTCATGCAACCACCGATCGTGCTGATCGTTTCACGCAACTTGATGGCGTACTAACTGAATATCCGGGCGCCGGTGGCGCGCCCGACGCTTCAGACCGCCCGGCGCAGACTGTCCTGGGTCGAGGCTTCTTGAGGAGGAATCAGGGTGTCCATGCACAACCGCACGTACTCGTTCATCACTCGCCCGCGCGGCAGCGCACTGGAGTCATCCCGACGCAGCTGCAGGGTGCCCATGAAGGTGGCATAGGCAAACATGGCCCAGCGGTGCGCATCGTCCTGGGCCATGCCCAGCGCCGCGTAGCAATCCTGCAAGAAGCTCAGCCGTTTCTTGGCGACACGCTCGACCACGGCGCCGATTAACGGATCCGCTGAAGCCGCCGCAAAGGCGCCCGACAAGCGGCCGTTCTTGGAGCTGGAATTGGCCAGCCGGAACACCTGCTGAATGCGACGACGCGGATCGGCGATGTCCTGAACCTGCCGGACAATGCTGGTCGTTTCGCGTTCTTCCCAAAGAATCAGGGCCGCCCGAAGCAAGGCATCGCGACTCTGGAAATGCCAGTAGAAGCTTCCTTTGGTCACACCCAGGGCGCGCGCAAGCGGCTCCACCGCAACCGCCTCGATCCCACCGTCGGCAATTGCATCCAGCGCGGCCTGCGCCCAGTCCGTTGCCGTCAGCGAGATTTTCACGAAGCTTTATGCCTGCCAATTGGTGCAATGCACCATAACACATACGCTTGCGTATGGCAATGCGCTGCAGCAGAGTGCTGTTTCTTGTGAATATTTCGAGGTTGCACGATGCAGTTCAAGGCACTGCGGGTATTGGAGAAAGGCGCCAAGGCGCAGTTCGTGGACATGGCTTTCGAACCCCCGTCCGACGCCGAAGTGCGTATTGAAATCGAGTACTCCTGCCTGAATTTCAAGGACGCCCTGGCCGTGACGGGAACCAGCCCGATCATGCGCACGCTGCCGTGCACCGCCGGCATTGATCTGGCCGGCCGGGTCACCGCGTCCGCCGATCCACGCTATCAGGTGGGAGACCGGGTGCTGGTATGTGGCGCAAACATGGGCGAAAAGCTCAATGGCGGCCTGGCGCAGTTCGCGCAATTACCGGGCGACTTGCTGGTGCCCTTGCCTGCGGACTTTTCCACCCGCGAAGCGATGATCTATGGCACGGCGGGCTTCACCGCCGCCCTGGCCCTGGTCAAGCTGCTGCGCAATGAGCAAACGCCTGAACTGGGCCCCGTCGCCGTCACCGGCGCCACCGGCGGCGTGGGATCCTTCGCGATCGCCATGCTCGCTGCGGCGGGCTTTGCGCCCACCGCGATCACCGGCAAGCAGCAGGAATCCGATTATCTGCGTGACCTGGGCGCCACTGCGATCCTGGACGCCAGCGAGTGCGGTGAGCTCAAGGGCCCGCTGATGACTCCGCGCTGGGGCGGCGCGATCGACAATCTGGGCGGATCCATGCTCAGCTGGTTGCTCGCGACGACGGCGCCGCAAGGCAATGTGGCCAGCATCGGCCTGGCGGCCTCGCTGAAGCTGGAAACCACGGTCATGCCGTTCATTCTGCGCGGCGTCAATCTGCTCGGCATTCACTCGGTGGACATTCCCCATGCGCTGCGCCTGACAACCTGGGACAAGGTGTTCAGGGCCTGGCGCCTGGCCGAGCCGGAGCGGCTGATCGCCGCCCAGATTGGCCTGGAAGAAGTCCCGCAGGCCTGCGAAGCCATCATGGCCCGACAGGTGCGCGGGCGTTACCTGGTCAAAATCAGCTGAGCGGCCGCCCGGCCGTGTGATCCGGCGCCTCGCAGCGGACAGGCTGCGGGCGCTGATACGGACGCGCTCGCGGCTTACACGGGCCAGAACACGCATAAAAAAACCCGGCGGGCTTGAAGGCCGGCCGGGTCTGGAGAACGCTAGAACGAGACGCTATTCGGCGTCAGCTTGCTTTACTTCGAGCAATTCCACATCGAAAATCAGGGTCTGGTTCGGTCCGATCAGGGCGCCGGCGCCACGCTCGCCGTAAGCCAGATCAGGCGGAATGAACAGCTTGGCCTGGCCCCCGGCCTTGAGCAGCTGCAAACCCTCGGTCCAGCCCTTGATCACGCCATTGAGCTTGAAGGTGGCCGGCTGGCCGCGTTTGCGCGAGCTGTCAAATTCCGTACCGTCCAGCAAGGTCCCGGTATAGTGAACCACCACCGTATCGCTGGCCTTGGGCGCGACGCCGTCACCGGCTTTCAGGATCTGGTATTGCAGACCGGACTCCGCGCTCACCACCCCGTCCTTGGCTTCGTTTTCAGCCATGAAGGCCTTGCCTTCATCAAGGTTGACCTGGGCCTGTTCAGCCCGCTCGGCGTTACGCTTTTCCGCCGCGGCCTTGTAAATGTTCTGTTTGACCTCGGCCATTTCCTCGGCGCTCAACCGCGCTTCATCGCCACGGTAGGCATCGGCCAGGCCATCGCCCAGTGCGTCAAGATCGACCTCCACTTCGCCCATTTGCTGCAGACGGGTGCCAATTTCGTAGCCGGCCGAATAGCTGAATTTCTGCGCATCCGTATCCAGGGCTGCCGGTGCCGCCTTTTCACCATTGGTGCCGCTACCGTTTTGCGCGCAAGCGCTGACCAACAGGACGCTGGCAATCGCCAGAGGCTTCAAATTCATGGAATCACTCATTCAATATAAAGAGGCGCAGAACCATATCCGGCCCTTAGACCGAATGCAAGGCTAGGTTTTTTCGCCCTTAACAACCGCCTCCTGCTGGCTGCGCGGCCGATGAACCAATTGCAGGATGGCCTGCCCAATGTCGGTTCCCAGCATGTCCAGGGATCTTTCGGCCAGTTGCGCGACTCGATCATCGATACGCAAACGCTCGTCGCCTTTCTCCAGCGTGGTGTCCGCAATTGGCACCAGCCAGCGTTTTTCCTTCAGGGTATCGACAAAGCCACGAAACAAGGCCTTATCAAAAAACTCCGGCGCATCACGACCGCTCAGGATCGCCATGCGCTCGGCCATCAGCTGCGACTCCTTCTCGAAGGCAAGACGATCGACGTGACCCTGAGCCCCGTGCGCCTGTAGCAGCAGGGCCGTCAATGCATAGCGCTCCAGCGTCTCGCGCAGGATGTTGCCCAAGCGGGCGAGGGTGGCGAATTCGCGGGTTGTAACCGCTGGCGAGGTCAGACCAAAGCGCTCATGCTGGCTGAGCAGTTTCATCTCCAGCATGGCGTCGATCAGGGCCTCGAGCTGCTTCTCGACCTGATCGGAGGGCCAGCGCAAATGCAGCTCGGTGCGCAAAAACGGATACAGGTCACGCGCAGCCGACACCAGGTCTTCGCGCGCAATGCCGGGGCGGAACCGGAAAAAGCTGGCGAGCAGGGAAGGCAGGGCAAACGCATGCTGGACACTGTTGCGGGTATAGGTCATCAATACCCCATCCCGGCCCTGGGCCAGGAGCAGGTCTCCCCAGGGGTGCGCCACCCGGGTCAAAGGCGTCACCGGTTCGGCTTCCTCGACCAGGGCGGCCGCATCCAACTGCGGCAAGACGATGTTAGGCCCGTAGGGGACCGCCTTCTGTAACGCGATCCAGGTGGCGATCTGCTCGACCATCTCATCGGCGGCCATCGCCCGTTGTGGAGTCGCCAACAGGGTCATGCTGGCCAGCCCCGAAGAGCTCAGCACCACCGCCCCGTTGATTCGGGTCATCACCCGCTGGCTCAATTTTTCCACAAACGGCGCGAAATCATCGGGTTGCTCGCCGGGCGGCAGCGGCATCTGCTCCAGCCAGTCGGGTGCGTTCTCGCGAATATACGTGGCCATGTCCAGGGGCTGGCCGAAGGACAGATAGGCCTTGCCGTAATTGCGGCTGAGCACTTTACGAACCTTCAGAAACTCCCAGATGGATTCCTTCTTTTTCGCGCCGCTGCCGCGCAGCTCTTTGAAATAGCTGCTGACCTCGGCCACCTTGTCATAACCGATATACACCGGAATGATCGTGACCGGCTTGTCCGTGCCCCGCAGATAACTGGCGGTCACCATGGCCATCATCCCGGTCTTCGGCTTGAGCAGGCGGCCGGTGCGGCTGCGCCCGCCTTCCGGGTAGAAGCTCATCGGAAAGCTGCGCGTGATCAGGAAGTCCAGATAGGCGCGAAAAACCGCTGAATAGAGCTTGTCGCCGGCGAAGCTGCGGCGCAAGAAGAACGCCCCGCCGCGGCGCAAGATCGCGCCCACCGGCCAGAAATTCAAATTGATGCCAGCGGCGATATGCGGGCATACCAGACCTTCCTGATACAGCACATAGGACAAAAGCAAGTAGTCCATGTGACTGCGGTGTGAGGGCATGTACACCACACCGCCTTGCGCGGCAGCTTCTCGCGCCCGGTCGATGCGATGGATTTCCACGCCGTTATAGACCCGATTCCAGACCCAGGTCAGCAGCACGTAGAGGAAGCGCAGTGTGGTGGTGGAATAAACGGCGGCGATCTCGTCCACATTGCCCCGGACCCGATCGCGCAAACTGGCCGTGGAACTGTCGCTGAGGGTCGCTTCCTCCTGAATCGCCGCGCGTACGCCCGGATTGGCCAGAATGGCCTGGGTCACCTGGTTGCGCGAATACAAGCTGGGCCCCAGGGTGGCATTGCGCTGGCGACGAAAGTGGAAGCGGAACAGCCGCACCAACTTC
>JBFJVB010000097.1:0-12788 GCA_041624435.1 Oceanococcus sp.
GGATGAAGATCTTCACCCGCTCCCACAGACCCAGCAGGACATTCACCGGGTCCGGCACACGATAGGTCGGCAGTTCCAGCAGCAGGGCATGTTCGGTCTTGTCCCGGCGCAGGTATTTCATCACGTAGGCCACCAGCAAGGCACTGAGAATGCCGGCGAAATACAGCGCGAACAGGGTCAGTCCCTGCAGGTTGAACCAGCCCAGCACCGGCCGCGCGGGAACAAATGCCCCGATCAGCAGGGCATAGACCGGCAGCCGAGCCGAACAGGTCATCAGCGGCGCCACGACGATCGTCGCCAGACGATCCCGCGGGTCCTGGATGCTCCGGGTCGCCATGATGCCGGGGATGGCGCAGGCGAAACTGGACAGCAGCGGAATGAAGGACCGCCCGGTCAGGCCGGCCCCGACCATCAGGCGATCGAGCAGAAAGGCCGCGCGGGGCAGATACCCGGACTCTTCGAGAATCAGGATGAACAGGAACAGGATCAGAATCTGCGGCAGGAACACCAGCACACCGCCGACCCCGGCGATCACCCCATCCACCAGCAGGCTGCGCAACAGGCTGTCCGGCAGCACGGCCATCACCCCGGCCGCTGCGGTGGTGCTGATCCACTCCATCACCGCCATCAGCGGCTCGGCCCAGGCGTACACGGCCTGGAACATGAAAAACATCACCAGGGCCAGCGACACCAGGCCCAGGACCGGGTGCAGCAGCCAGGCATCCAGACGATCATCCCAGCTCGCGGTGGCAGTCGGTTGAACCACGCTGGACTGCAAAATCCGGTTCACCCGGGTATGCACATCCTCATCGGCAAGCGTCGCCGCAGCCGCCGGTTCGACCCTGGTTTCCAGACGCGCCAGAAGGGCTTTGACCCCCTGCCGATTCAGCGCCACGGTCTCGACCACCGGAACGCCGAGTTCGCGCGCCAGGCGGGCCTGATCCACCTGGATGCCGCGCCGCCGGGCCAGATCCATCATGTTCAGGGCCAGCAGGATCGGCCGACCGGTCTGAATCATTTCCAGCACGAAACGCAGGTGCAGGCGCAAATTGGTCGCATCCACGACACACACGATCAGGTCAGGCGCCGACTCGCTGGCATGCTGGCCGGTGCAGACATCATGGGTCACCTGTTCATCCGGGCTGGTGGCGATCAGGCTGTAGGTGCCCGGCAGATCAAGAATGCGCACCGCATGGCCGGAGGCCATGGTCAGGAAACCTTCCTTGCGCTCGACCGTCACCCCCGGGTAGTTGGCCACCTTCTGGCGGCTGCCGGTCAGGCGATTGAACAGCGCGGTCTTGCCACAATTGGGGTTGCCGACCAGCGCGATGTTGAGGTCCCAGGTCGCGCTGCTCACTGCGACTCTCCGAGCTTCACCAGCACCCGCTGCGCTTCCGCCCGACGCAGCGCGAACCGGGTCATGCCCACCCGCACCAGCAAAGGCTCGCGGCCGATCGGCCCATGCGCCTGCAAGCGGACCGTCTCACCCGGCACGAAACCCAGCTCCCGCAGCCGCCGGGCGATGGGATCACCCTCGCCCTGCTCCTGCACCTGCACGACCAGCGCTTCCTGGCCCCGCTTGAGCTGGGCTAAATTGCTCGTGGTCAACAACAGCGCTCCGGTCATGCCAAGACATCAATGAATAGACGGCGTAATATTATTGACAATCATTCGCATTAGCAATTCCATTGCCCGCCGGATTGGACCCCGCAGAAGCTCCGCCCGGCAGGCCGCGGCCAGGGGCAGCGGAACCCGGCGGGCCTGGTCGGGGTCTGTGTCGTCCTCGCTGGCGGGTCCTGCGCCGTGGCTACCCCGTCACCGCACGATCGCGTTAAAGTGCCCTGATCTCACCGGATACTGTTCCCATGTCACCGCGCCCCAGTCTCGTACCCGCGCTGTTGAGCGCCGTCTTGTTCGCCTACAGCCTGAGCGGCTGCAGCACCCCTGACACAACCGAGGAGGAGCCGGAGGCCGCCATACCGGTCGCCGTCGCGCCGGTCACTCTGGGCCCGATCGCCGCCGCCTACCGGGGCACGACCAGCATCGAAGCCCCGGCCGAGGCCACGGTCGTGGCCAAATTGTCCGGCGTGATCCAGACCCTGCTGGTTGAAGAAGGCCAGAGCGTGCAGGCCGGCACGGTACTGGCCCGGCTGGACGACGAACGCCTGCGTCTGGAAGCCCAGCGTGCCCGCTCCCGGCATGCGCAACTTGCGGCGGAATTTGAACGCAACAAGAAGGTGTATCGCCAGCGCCTGATCAGTTCGGAAATCTATGACCGCAGCCGGTTCGAGCTTGAGGGCGCCAAGGCGGCTCTGGAACTGGCCGAGCTGAGCCTGCGCGAAGCCCAGATTCGCGCCCCGATTGACGGGGTGATCTCGGCCCGGCACGTGAAGCTCGGCAACACCGTGCTGGTCAATGAGCCGCTGTTCCGGATCACCGACCTGGGGCATCTCGAGGCCGCGCTGCATGTGCCCGAGCGCGCGATTCACAAGCTCAGCGTCGGCCAGGCCGCGAGTCTGAGCGTCGATGCCTGGCCAGAACAAGGCTTTTCCGGACAGGTCCGGCGCATCAGTCCGGTGGTTGATCCGGCCACCGGGACGGTCAAGGTCACCCTGGGACTGGATAATCCGCAGCACCGCTTATTGCCCGGCATGTTCGGCCGGCTGCAGGTGCAGTACGACTACCGGGACCAGGCGGTGCTGATTCCCAAAGACGCGGTCCTGATCGAGGATGCGCAGGCCTCAGTCTTCGTCGTACGCGACGGTCAGGCCTGGCGCAAGCCCATCCTGCTGGGTTACAGCAATGGGCTTCATTATGAGGTCACCTCGGGCCTGGAAGCCGGCCAGCAGGTGGTCACCACCGGCCGCGCCAGCCTCAAGGATGGCGTGGCGGTGGAAATTGTGGATGACGAGGCCTGAGCGGCGCGGGCCATGACCCTCATCGACTTCTCCACCCGGCGCCCGGTTGCGGTGAGCATGTTCACGCTGGCCCTGCTGCTATTCGGTCTGGTGGCCGCGCAACGCCTTGGCGTCACCCTGCTGCCGGACCTGTCCTATCCCACCGCGACGATCCGCACCCACTATCTGGGCGCCGCCCCTGCCGAAATTGAAACCCTGATCAGCAAGCCGATTGAAGAAGCCCTGGGGCTGGTGCGCGGGGTACGCCGCGTCAGTTCGGTGTCCTGGGCGGGTCAAAGCGATGTGACGCTGGAATTCGAATGGGGCACGGCGATGGATTTCGCGGTCCTGGACATCCGCGAAAAACTCGACCCCCTGGAACTGCCCAAATCGGCACAACGGCCTCTGGTCCTGCGAGTCGATCCGTCCAGCGACCCGATCTTGCGCTACGGCCTGACCAGCAGCGGGCGGTCCGCGCCCGCCGCTGCGCAGCACACGCGGCTGCGCCGGATCGCCGAAGACAGCCTGCAAAAACCCCTGGAAGCGGTCAGCGGCGTGGCCGCCGTCAAGGTCAGCGGCGGCCTGGAAGACGAAATCCAGGTAGCGCTGGACCTGCGTCGCCTGGCGCAGCTGGAACTGAGCAGTGCGCAGGTGATCCAGCGCCTGACCCAGGAGAACGTCAACCTGTCGGGCGGACGAGTCGATGAGGGCAGCCTGCGCTATCTGGTCCGGACCCAGAATCAGTTCCAGTCGCTGCAGGACATGCGTGAGCTGATTCTGTTCAGCGACCAGGGGCGCAATATCCACCTGCGAGATGTCGCCACGGTCACGCACGGCCACCGCGAACGCACCGCGATCATTCGCATCGACGGTGAAGAGGCGGTGGAACTGGCCCTGTTCCGCGAAGGCGATGGCAACACCGTCGCGGTCGTGGACGAAGTCCGGCGTCGCCTGGACGCGCTGGCGCCGCAGTTGCCCGCCGATATCCGGCTCACCCCACTGTATGACCAGTCACGTTACATCCGCGATTCGATTCGTGGCGTGCTGCTGGCAGGCCTGCTGGGTGGCGCCCTGGCGATTCTGATCCTGTATCTGTTTCTCGCCGATGCCTGGTCCACCCTGGTCATCGGCCTGGCGATTCCGGTTTCGATCCTGGCCAGTTTCATCCTGATGTATGGCGCCGGCCTGAGCCTGAACATCATGTCGCTGGGGGGGCTGGCGCTGGCGATTGGCCTGTTGCTGGATTCGGCCATCGTGGTGCTCGAGAGCATCGCCCGAAAACGTGAAGCGGGGCTGGAGCGGGCCCGCGCCGCGCGCGCCGGTGCGGCCCAGGTCGCCACCGCCATCACCGCCTCCACGCTGACCACGGTGGCGGTGTTTCTGCCGATGGTATTCGTCGAGGGCGTGGCCGGGCAGCTGTTCGCCGATCAGGCCCTGGTGATTTCGGGCACCCTGGGCATCGCCCTGCTGGTCGCCCTGAGCCTGATCCCGATGCTCGCCGCCCGTGACCGCTCGGCCCAGCCGGTCCGCCCGGCCGCGCCGCCGCTTCAAGCCCCGCCCGCCCGGCGCGCGCTGCGCCAGACCCGCCTTCTGCTGCTGGAGACCCTGCCCCAGCATGTCCTGCGCATTCCGCTGCGGCTATGGGGCCTGCTCGGCCACGGCCTGGGACGCTTGCTGCAACCCGCCGCCCGGCTGTTTCGCCGCGCTTTCGCCAGCCTGGAAACGCACTATACGCCGGCGCTGCAAGGCGCCCTGAATCACCGTGCCGGCGTGCTGCTGCTCGCCCTGGGCCTGTTTGTCGCGACCCTGTTGCTGCTGCCGCGTCTGGGCGCCGAACTGCTGCCCGGTCTGAGCCAGGGGGAGTTCAGCGCCGAACTGGAACTGGACCCGGGCCGCCCGCTGGCGGCGACCGATCAGCTGGTGAGCCGCCTGCAACACGCCCTGAGCGAGGCCCCGCAACTGCGCACCAGCTATGCGGTGAGCGGCACCGGCAACCGCCTGGACAGCGACCCCCAGAGCAGCGGGGAACACACCGCCGTGCTCAATCTGGTGCTGAAACAAGCCGGTGCGGAACCGCAGCAGCAACTGACGCAACAGCTGCGCGCCTTGCTCGGGCAACAGGCGGGCCTGAAATACCGATTCAGCCAGCCCACTCTGTTCAGCTTGCGCACGCCGCTGGAGATCGAACTGGCCGGGCATGACCTGGCCATCCTGAGCGACCTGGCCCGGCAGGTCGAGGCGGAACTGCGCAGCAACCCGCGCTTCACCGACATCCAGACCAGCAGCGCGGCCGGCCAGCCGGAAATCCAGATCCGCTTTGATCAGGCCCGCGTCGCCGCACTGGGCTTGCAGGTGCCGGACCTGGCGGAACGGGTGGTCCAGGCCATGCAGGGTCGAGTGGCCACGCGCTACCGCCGACAGGATCGGGAAATCGACGTGCTGGTGCGGGCGAGCCCGGAGCAACGCGCCACGCTCGAGGACTTGCGCGGCCTGAGCATGAATCCCCGGTCGGCGGCGCCGGTCCCCCTGGAAGCACTGGCCGATATCCGGCTGGGCACCGGACCCAGCGCCATCACCCGCATCGACCATCAGCGCGTCATCGTGCTGTCGGCCGACCTGCGCCACGGCGCGCTGAGCGAGGCCGTCGGCGAGCTGCACACCCTGCTCCGGCGGCTGCCACGCCCTGCGGGCGTCAGCATTCGCGTCACCGGGCAAAGCGAGGAAATGGCGACGTCCTTCCGCTCCCTGCAACTGGCTCTGGGTCTGGCCATTTTCCTGGTCTATCTGGTGATGGCCTCGCAGTTCGAATCCCTGCTGCAGCCGCTGGTGATTCTGTTGACGATTCCATTGGCGGCAATTGGCGCGGTCCTGGCGCTGTTCTTCACCGGCACGGTGGTGAATGTCGTGGTCTTGATCGGCCTGATCGTGCTCGCCGGCATCGTGGTCAATAACGGCATCGTGCTGATCGACCGGATCAACCAGTGCCGGATCGCGGGTCTGGACCGGCACGCCGCGCTGCTCCAGGCCTGCGGCGAGCGCCTGCGACCGATCCTGATGACCAGCCTGACCACGGTGCTGGGCCTGATTCCCCTGGCCCTGGCCCAGGGCCAGGGGGCCGAGCTGCGCGCCCCGCTGGCGATCACCGTGATCGGCGGGCTGCTGACCTCGACCCTGCTGACCCTGTTCGTGGTGCCGGTGGTCTACAGCCTGGTGGACCGCCGTGCGGAACTGGCCGACCCCCCACCGGCGCGGCCGGGCGAGCCGGATCCGGCCTGATATGCGCCTGACCGAAATCGCCCTGCGCCGACCGATCACGGTCAGCATGTTCTTCATCTGCATGATCGTGATCGGCCTGGTAGGCAGCACGCGTCTGCCGCTGGAATTCCTGCCGGACATCGCCTTCCCCGGCCTGTGGATCCAGCTGCCCTACCGCAATTCCTCACCGGAAGAAGTGGAACGCAGCATCACCCGCCCCGTCGAGGAGGCCCTGGCGACCTTGACCGGGGTGCAGGAGATGCGTTCGGATTCCCGCGAAGATGGCGTCGGTCTGTGGGTGCAGTTCGGCTGGTCCCAGGACACCACCATCAAGGGCGTGGAGGCTCGCGACAAGATCGAAGCCCTGCGCCCCAGCCTGCCCCAGGAACTGGGCCGGGTGCAGATTTTCAAGTTCAATGCCGCCGACGCCCCGATCATGACCGTGCGGATTTCCGCCGAGCGCGATCTGGCCCAGGCCTTCGACATGCTCAACCGCAACCTCAAGCGGCGTATCGAACGCCGCCCCGGCGTGTCCCGGGTCACCCTCTACGGGGTGGAACCCAAACAGGTCCGGATTGATCTGTCCGCGGACCGGCTGGCCGCCCACCGGGTCGATCTGCGCGAGTTGGGCGCCCAGCTTGGCCAGGCCAACTTCGCCCTGGCGGCCGGTCATCTCGAAGATGCCGGGCAGCGCTATTTCATCCGCCCCCAGGGCCGTTTCGACAGCCTGCAGGATATCCGTGATCTGGTCATTGATCCGACGGGCCTGCGCCTGGGCGATGTGGCCCAGGTGCGTTATCTCGACCCGGTCCCCGCCTACGGTCGGCACCTGAACCAGCGCTACGCGGTGGGGCTGGATGTGTTCAAGGAAACCGGCGCCAATCTGGTCGATGTGGCGGCCGGCGTGCAGGCGGAGATCGAGCAGATTCGCCAACTGCCGGAAATGGCCGGCATCAGCCTGTTCGTGATGCAGAACCAGGCCCAGGATGTGAGTGATTCGCTACGCCAGTTACTCACCTCCGGCCTGTTCGGCGCCCTGCTCTCCCTGGGCGTGCTGTATGCCTTCCTGCGTGACTGGCGCATGACCCTGATCGTCACCTCGGCGGTGCCCATCTCCCTGCTGATGACCCTGGGGGCGATGTTCTTCCTGGGCTATTCGCTGAACATCCTGACCCTGATGGGGCTGATGCTGTCGGTGGGCATGCTGGTGGACAACGGGGTGGTGGTCACCGAAAGCGTGTACAACGAACGCGCCGCCGCACCCGGCAGCTCGGGGGACGCCGGCGCCCGGGCCGCGACCCTGCGCGGCACCCGCGCGGTCGGCCTGGCCGTGGCCACCGGCACCCTGACCACCGCGATCGTGTTTCTGCCCAATGTGTTTGCCGAGCGCGATGACATCTCGGTGTTCATGAGCCATGTCGCGATCACCATCTGCCTGGCCCTGGGCGCATCCCTGCTGGTGGCGCTGAGTCTGATTCCGCAGCTGACCGCGCGACTGCCCATCCGTCAGGCCGAAGCCGGCCATCGCCGCAGTCGCCTGCGGGCCCCGTATGAGCGTCTGCTGCGCTGGACCCTGGCGCATCCGGGCCGCAGCGCCCTGCTGATCGTGCTGATCCTGGCCAGCGTCGCCATTCCGGGCCGGCTGGTGGAGTTCGACATGTTTCCCAACGAAGAGCGTCGCCAGATGCTGCTGCGCTACAACCTGAACGCGCAATACCCGCTGGAGGATGTCGAGGCCGCGGTCGATACCATCGAGGCGTACCTGTTTTCCCAGCAACAGCGCCTGGGCATCGAATCGGTCTACAGCTTTTTCGACATCCGCCGGGCACAATCCACCATTCGCCTGGTCGCCGACGAGCTGCGCCCGCTGCCGCCCGCCGAAGTCAAACGCATCATCAGCGCCGAACTGCCAAAGATTCCGCTGGGCATCCCCAGTTTCGATCAGTCGCGCACCGGCAGCCGCAAGGGTCTGGCGGTGCGTATCGCCGGCGAGCACACCGCTCTACTGCGTGAAACCGCCGAGGAGCTGGCCCGGGTCCTGCGGCGGGTGCCCGGTCTGCGCGACATCCGCGTGGATGCCGACAATGCCGACTCGGAGGTGCGTATCCGCATCGACCGGGACCGGGCCCAGCGCCATGGCCTGGACAGTCAAAGCGTCGCCGAAACCGTGGCCCTGGCGATGCGTGGTCGGGAATTGCGGCCGTTCCAGACCGCCACCGGCGAGGCCGAACTGTTGCTGCAATTCTCCGCCGCGGACCGCGCCGAACTGGATGCGCTGCTGCAACTGCCGATCCGCACGGCCAGCGGCGAGCTGATCGCCCTGTCGAGTCTGGCCACCCTGGCCCAGCGCGAGGTCAGCGGCATGATCCGCCGGGAAAACCGCCAGACGGCCTTGAAGATTCAACTGGCCACCGAGGACATCAGCCCCAAGATCGCGCGCCAGCGCATCCGCGCTGCCCTGGACAGCCTGCAGCTGCCACCGGGCTATACCTGGGATTTCGGCCAGGCCTTTGATGAGGATGCCGCCCAGGCCGCGAACATGCTGCAAAACATGCTGCTCGCCCTGGTCTGCATCTATCTGGTGATGGCCGCCCTGTTCGAGGCGGTGCTGGCGCCCGCCGCGATCATCACCGGGGTGCTGTTCTCCTTCGTTGGCGTGTACTGGTTTTTCCTGCTCACCGGCACCACCTTTTCCTTCATGGCCATGATCGGCGGCCTGCTGCTGATGGGCATCGTGGTCAACAACGGCATCGTGATGATCGATCATGTCAGCGCCCTGCGCCGCGGCGGCCTGGCGCGCGAGGCCGCCCTGCTGCAAGGCGCCAGCGACCGTCTGCGCCCGATTCTGATGACCGTCGGCACCACGGTGCTGGGCATGATCCCCCTGAGCCTGGGCCAGGCCAGCGTCGGCGGCGACGGACCGGCCTACTACCCGATGGCCCGCGCGGTCATCGGCGGCCTGCTGTTCTCCACCGTCGTGTCCTTAGTCTTATTGCCCAGCATCTATATCTGGCTGGACGATCTGGGCCATTGGGGGCGACGCACCCTGGCGGGCGCGCGCCGCGCCTAGGTCGCCACCGCCACCCGCACTGCATCCAGCTGCAAGCTGGCCTGGCCCAGGTGGTCCATGAGCTGGGCGGTGTCGGCGCGATGCTGAGCCAGTTCCGGCGCACGGATATTCGGATTGACCCGCGCCAGGGCTTCCAGGCGTTGCAGCTCGCTGGCCCGGGCCACCTCCATTTCGGTCAGGGCGGTGAGGATCAGAGCTTCCTGCTGCGCGGCGGCCTGGCTCTCCAGGGCTTCGAGAATCTGCTGCAAGATCGGTCGGGCCCGTTTCACCAGGGCGTGGGAGGTGTGTTTGGGCACGCGTTCGGCGAGCTGATGCAATTGATCCGCGCTGAGCTTGTCGCTCAGATCGCGGCCCAGATTGTCCCGCAGCAGACGCACCGGCTCGGCGGGCAGATAGCGCTGCAGCTGCAAGGCCCGGGGCGCCTGGGCGCTGAGCACGAAGATCGCTTCGACCAGCACGGTTCCGGCCGCGACCCCGCCCAGTTTGACCGTGCACAGCGCGGTATTGCCAAAATCCCCGGACAGCACCATGTCCATCGCGCCGCTGACCATCGGGTGCTCCCAGCTCAGGAACTGCATGTCCTCGCGGACCATCGCGATCTGGCGCCGGAAGGTGGCGGTGAAATCCTCCTCGGGCAGACCGGGAAAGTGCTGCACCTGCATGTGGTTGCCGGGCCGCGCAATCAGGGTATCGGCGCTATGCGATTCGTGTTCGACACCGAACTCGTCGAACACCTGTTCCATGTACTGGGTGAGCACCCCGGAGCGTTCATAATCCTGGATCGACGCCAGCACTTGCGCCGCCCGCTGCGGTTGACAGGAATTCATTTCCAGCAGCCGATCCCGGCCGGATTCCAGGCGCGCCAGCTCGGCCGTGCAGAACGCCGCGGTCTCTTCCACCAGCGCTTCCAGCGCGGGCCCTTCGCCGTCCAGCAAGGCCTGAGCCAGCCGCTCGCCAAACGCCTGCATCACCGCCTGACCCGCCGGAAATGGCCGCTCGAACGCACCCAGACCGTCGCGGTACCAGTGCAGCAGCTGCTCCTGCGCGCTACCTGCGAAATACGGCACGTGGATGTGCACGACGCCCTGCTGGCCGATGCGGTCGAGGCGACCGATGCGCTGTTCCAGCAGATCGGGGTCCAGCGGCAGATCAAACAGCACCAGATGCTGGGCGAACTGGAAATTCCGACCTTCGCTGCCGATCTCCGAACACAGCAGAATCTGCGCGCCGTCATCGCTGTCGGCAAACCACGCGGCCGCGCGATCGCGCTCCACCAGGCTCAGGCCTTCGTGGAACAGCCCGGCGTAAACCCCCTGGCCCAGGCGCAGATGACTCTCCAGCGCCTTGGCAGTTTCTGCCGCTGCGCAGATCAGCAGGACCTTGTCCTGGCGGTGTTCGCGCAGGAAATCCAGCAGCCACTGCACCCGGGCATCACGCGCCGGCCAGTCGGCCGCCTGCCCCCGCTCGGGCTGCAGGCACTCCAGCAGGTCGCGACCCGGTTCGCAGCCGGACGAATCCGCCGGCGCGGCTTGCGGCCAGGCATGCAGCGCGCGACCAGGGAAGCCGCCGACCGAGGCGCGGGTGTTGCGAAACAGCACCCGCCCGGTGCCGTGCCGATCGAGCAATTCGCCCACCAGCTTGTCCAGCGCCGCGCGCTTGTCGCCGGCCTCCTCGGCCGCCTGCAAGGCCTGCTCCACATGCTGCTCCCCCAGATAGGCATCCAGTTCGGCGCGCAGCGCGTCCTGGCTTTCCAGCTGTTGCCAGCCGTCCTCGGCCCGCAGGGCGATGAGCAGGGTACTGACCTGCTGATAGCGCGCCTCTTCGGCGAGAAAGTCTTCCAGACTGTGATAGCGCTGCGGATCCAGCAGCCGCAGGCGGGCGAAGTGACCGGCACTGCCGAGTTGCTCCGGGGTGGCGGTCAGCAGCAGCAGACCCGGCACCCGCTCGGCCAGGGTTTCAATGCAGCGGTAGGCGCGGCTTGCGGTTTCCGGGGTCCAGCGCAAATGATGGGCCTCATCGACCACCAGCAAATCCCAGCCCGCCGCCTGGGCCTGGGCCTGGCGCGCGCCGGACTGGGCCAGAAACGACTCGCCGCACAGGATCAGCTGGGCGGACTCGAAGGGATTGTAACTTCCAGGCAGCATCTCGCCCTGCGCGGCATCCTCGTCATCGAGTTCATCGCGATCGGCCTCGCTGGCTTCCAGGGCGCGGCAGCGGCTTTCATCCAGCAGGGAAAAGCGCAGATTGAAGCGGCGCAACATTTCCACCAGCCACTGATGCAGCAGCGGCTCGGGCACCACGATCAGCACCCGGGCGGCACGGCCGGTGATCAGCTGCTGGTGCACGATCAAGCCGGCCTCGATGGTCTTGCCCAGACCCACCTCATCCGCCAGCAGCACGCGCGGCGCATGGCGGCGCGCGACTTCATGGGCGATATAGATCTGATGCGGCAGCAGTTGCACCCGCGGCCCGAGCAGGCCGGTGACCGGCGACTGGCGCAAGGCGCCCTCATGCAGCCGGGTCTGGTAGCGCAGGCGGTAGCGGCTGAGGCGATCGATCTGCCCGGCGAACAGGCGGTCCTTGGGCCCGGTCAACTGCACCACGCCGTGGAGCTTGAGCTCGGGCAGCAGAATTTCCTGCGCATTGGCGTCCTGGCACAGGTAAATCAGCACCCCGCGGTTTTCCACCACGTCCACGACGGTCAGCTTGTTGTTCTGTTCATCTCGCACGCTATCGCCGGCGCGGTAGACCACGCGACTGAGCGGCGCGTTTTCAATGGCGTAGGCCCGCTCCTCGTTGGCGGCGGGAAACACGATCTGAATCAGGCGGCCTTCGGCCTGGGTGATGAGTCCCAAGCCAAGCTCGGGTTCGGTGCTACTGATCCAGCGTTGACCAGGAGCAAATACGGTGGCGCTATTTGGCAAAATGAATCCTATCTCACAGCAATCTGACTCACGGACGCCGCAACGCCCGTCAAGGTCGCGCAGTTTACTTTTGTCTGCCGGGAAAAACACGCCCAGTGGTCAGCTCAGCGGCGTTGCCGGAAGTGACGGCGCTGGTATGATCCGCCAACCAGGGGGACTGCGGGGCCACGGCCGCGCAGCGGAAAAGACCATAACAACCGAGCTGCCCATGAATGCCGAAACCCAAACCGATCACCAGGCCGAACTCCAGGCCGTGCTTGATGCGCAGCGCCAGGCCTTTCGCCAGCGCGCCCTGCCGATTCCTTATGCGGAGCGGATTCAGGCGCTCAATACCTTGCAGCAGGCGCTGTTCGAGCGGCGCTATGATTTCTGTGCGGCACTGAGCGAAGATTTCGGCGGCCGCTGCGCGGAAGAAACCCTGTTGCTGGAAATCTTCGTCCTGATCGACGAAATCCGCCACACCAAACGCCACTTGAAGAAGTGGATGAAGCCTCATTCGGTGATGCCCAACTGGCAGTTCCTGCCCAGCACCACGCGTTTCATTTACCAGCCGCTGGGCGTGGTCGGCGTGATGGGGGCCTGGAATTACCAGTTGCTGCTGACCCTGTCTCCGCTGATCGGCGCGCTGTCCGCCGGCAATCA
>JBFJVB010000098.1:0-12557 GCA_041624435.1 Oceanococcus sp.
AACCGGCCTGAAGATGTGGGGCTGCCGGCCATGGCGACGCTACAGGGCCGGCCAGCCTCCACGCTGCCCGAGCGGCACTGGAGCCGGGAGCTGTACGGGGCCTTGAGCAATCCGCACGTCTGGCCCGGTTTCGTGCTGATGTTTGGTATCACCGGCACGGTGCTGGCGTTTGTCGGGCTGTGGTGTGTGCCCCTGCTGCAGGATGTGTTCGGCCTGAGTCGTACCGCCGCGGCCAATTACAGCACGGTCATCCTGCTGGGCTCGGCGGTGGGATCCCTGTTCGGCGGGAGTATTTCGGATCGGCTGGGGCGGCGCAAACCGCTGGGTGTGGTCTGCGGCGCGCTGGCCGTATCCGCCTGGCTGAGCCTCATTTTCCTGCCCTGGCGGCCGGGCTGGTCGGCTTATCTGCTGTTTAGCTTGCTGGGGCTGTGCGCCGGGGGCAGTACCGTGGCCTACGCCGTGGCCAAGGAAGTGGCGCCACCGCTGTTCGCAGGCATGGCCATCTCCGTGGTCAACACCGGCTTGTTCCTGGGCGCGGCCGTCGCCCAGCCCTTGTTTGGCTGGGCCATGGACTGGGCCTGGCAGGGTGAGGTGCAAGAGGGCCTGCGAATCTACACCTGGGGGGACTATCAGCGCGGCTTGATCTTGTCGGCTGGTCTGGCCACGCTGGGCCTGGCCGCCAGTCTGGTGTTAAAAGAAACCCGTTGTCGAAATATTTACTGGATGAAATAGCATGCTCGATCAAGCAGAACTCGAACTCTTTCGTGACAATGTGCGGCGCTTCTTGCAGGACGAGGCGGAACCGCATTACGCGCAATGGGAAAAGGACGGGATTATCCCGCAGGCCTTCTATCGCAAGATGGGCGAAAACGGCTTGCTCTGCGTGGATCAGCCCGAGGAATATGGCGGTATCGGGGCGCCGTTTGAATTCTCCATGCTGGTGCTGGAAGAAGTCTCACGCATGGGCTTCATGGCCCTGGCCAGCAACCTGACCGTGCATTCGGATATTGCCGCACCGTATATCCTCCATCTGGGCAGCGAGGCCCAGAAGCAGCATTACCTGCCGCGCATGGCCAGCGGCGAGATCATTGGCGCAATCGGCATGACCGAGCCGGGCGCCGGTTCCGATCTGCAGGCCATTCGCAGCCGGGCCGAGGCGGACGGGCAGGGCGGCTACCGGGTCAATGGCGGCAAGACTTTCATCACCAACGGCCAGAATGCCGGGGTGGTGGTCACCGCGCTGAAGACCGACCCGGCGGCCGGGGGCAAGGGCACCACCCTGTTTCTGCTGGATACCGACCAGCCCGGCTTCAGCCGCGGGCGCAATCTGGAAAAAATCGGCCAGCATGCCGCGGATACCTCGGAGCTGTTCTTCAAGGACATGCTCGTCGGGGAAGACAAGATTCTCGGTCGGCTGGGTGGTGGTTTCGGGCATCTGATTGATGAGCTGCCACGCGAGCGCCTGGGTCTGGCGGTCACCGCCGTGGCCCACGCCCGGGGCGCCCTGGAACGCACCATTGCCTATGTGCAGGAACGCAAGGCCTTTGGCCAGACCATCGCCAGCTTCCAGAACACCCGCTTCACCCTGGCCCGGCTCAAGACCGAAATCGAATGCAATCAGGCCTATGTCAACGCATGCGTCGGCAAGTATCAGCGCGGCGAAATGGATGTGCCGACGGCGGCCATGATCAAGTACACCACCACCGAACTGGAAGGCCGGGTGGTCGATCAATGTCTGCAATTGTTCGGCGGCTATGGCTATATGCAGGAGTATCCGATCGCCCGGGATTTCGTCGATGCGCGAATCCAGCGCATCTATGGCGGGACTTCGGAAATCATGCTGGAAGTGATCGCCCGCTCCATCCTCGGGCGCTAGTCCGGCTGCTGGCGGCATAGCGGGAGCTGCAAGCGAGGAGGCTTTTGCCCCAGCGGTAGCAGAGGGCAAGGGCCGAATCCGCGGAACGAACGCCTGCCGAGAAGCACGCGGCGATGACTTGGGCCAAACGGCTTGAACGCGTCTGCAACAGTGCTGTTGAGGCCTGCGGAATCTGTGGCGGCGCGGTGAAGAGCATGGCTGTCGTTGAAGGGCCGGTGGTGATCAGGAAAATCCTCGACCACCTGGAGACGCAGGGCGATGCCAGAGGCTTCTCACCGGTCGGCAGTGCGTGCCCCGCCAAATCCGCAGATGGTTTCGGCGCTGCGGTGATGACTGTCCGGAACCGCTGGCCGATCAGGACGGCGTGGTTCCGCTCGTCTTGCTGTCAAGAACGTGCCGCGCGCCAAGCTCCATGTCCTGACGAAGCCTCGAAACTCGACCGCCCACGTAACTTCTGCTCATGTTCCCTGCTCGAGACAGGGCGTTGGTTTTTCCTCTCCGCAGATTGCGCATTGGACACAAAAAATCCGAAGCCAGGCGTGTGGCTTCGGATCTTTTTCAGCAGGCCGCTGGCGCGGGCGCGGATCCAGCTCAATTGCTCAAGTGAACACCATTGCGCTCAAACCCTGGCCTCTTTCCAGTTGCTTGCGGCTAATTGCTCTTCTGTCCTATCGAGGTCTGTGCCGCCGCGGACTGCAGATCTTCCTTCTCTTCATCCGTAATCAGATCGGACTTGAGCAGATCATTCAGCGCATGGGCCATGCACTGAACATACTGGCCATGATTCTTCACCGTTGCCTGGCACTCGACTGAAGCGCTGTTGACGAGGTCAGCCCGTGTATGACCGCTGTCGAGCGTGTAGTTGATGACGCCTGAATCCACACCTTCGACAAGGATCGTCGGGGAGGTGTCGGAATCCGGGAACTCGTCATAGGCATCCGGTACTCCATCGCCATCCGTGTCCGCCACCCCGGGCACCGTCGGATCGGTGCCGTTGGCCACTTCATCGCCGTCGTTTACGCCATCGCCGTCAGTATCCGGATTGTTCGGGTCCGTGCCATACAGCTTTTCCTGGGAATTGCTCAGGCCATCATCATCGTTGTCGGTAAAGACCGTACCGGTATTGGTTTCCAGGATGAAAGCACCACCCGCCAGTACGCCGCCATCAAAGATGATGAAATCCAGGGTATGGGTGCCATCGAGCGTGATCGGAAACTGGCGTTTGCTGAAATCGCTCACATCTTCGGTGCCCTGGAAGCCGACGAGCTGGCCATCGATATAAATCCAGGAACAGTTGTCGGCCAGGAGGTTCAACACGAATTCGCCGCTACCCGAGACTTCAGTCTGGTAGCGCGTCCAGTTATGCCCACTCGGTCCTCTTGAGTTCAGATCGGTCCAGGCATTGATCCAGTTTGCGGTAAAGCCGATCCAGCCATTCTGCTGCCAGGGATGGGCATTCGTACCGAATTCATGGGCTTTGTGCGGATTGTCCCACGGGGCATCGAGACCGACCTCCGGAGACAGGGTGCAGACCGTGTCCGGCCAATCGCCCGGGTACGCGGCTGACGGGAGGATGGGGTCCCATGTGTCCACGGTATTGTTGCTTGTGTAGGTGAGCGTCTGTGCGAATATGGCGCCACTGGCCATCATGCATGTTGCAAACAGCCCGGATTTGAATTTTCTAGTCATGAGAAACTCCCGAATCGGATCATTTGATGAAGTTCATTATTCGCCTCCTTAAGCCAGGAATTTCTGGCGGCTCGGTCGACGAATCAAGATCAAGATTAAGGGATCAAGTCACGAAAAGAAGTCCAAAAATGTACCACGCGGACGGCGCTTGACGAACCCGTTTGGCGCCAAACCAGCGTCCGACCGCACCGCTGGGGCGCTCTATGCCATCCATCATGAATGACAGCTGATCCGGGTTGTGCAGCAGTCAGGCCAGGCAATCCTTGAACCCCGCCGGGGCCGTCCACAGCACCTCATCTCCAGGCCTCAGGACCAGGTCATCAGTCGGCAACAGTTGCGGCTCTCCATCGCGCATCAGCAGCAGGGCCAGAAAATCCGGCAACAGGGGCTCGGTAATCAGATCCAGCTGGTCTGCACGAAAGGTTTCCGTGTCGGCGCGTTTGTTCTGGCGAGCCACCTGGAAGATACGCGAATCCAGCGCATCTATGGCGGGACTTCGGAAATCATGCTGGAAGTGATCGCCCGCTCCATCCTCGGGCGCTAGTCCGGCTGCTGGCGGCTTAGCGGGAGCGAAACGCCGGCAGGCTCAGGGACCAGCGGATGGCCGCCAGACGCAGGGCGAAAGTCAGGCCGCCGGCGGCCAGGGCCGCCGGCACCAGCGCCAGACCGACGCTGTTCAGGGCAATGAACAGCAGGGCGCCGGCCCAGGCGGCCGTGGCATACAGCGGCCCCTGGAACACCAGGGGTTCCTCGTTGCACAGCACATCGCGCAATATGCCGCCCATGACCCCGGTCACCACGCCCATGAAGGACGCGACCAGCCAGGGCGCACCGCTGGCCAGCGCCGCGCGGGTGCCCACCACGGTGAACAGGGCCAGGCCCAGCGCATCCGGCAGCAGGAACAGCCGGGCGGGCAGGACGATGCGCCGGGCCAGGAAAAAAGTGATCAAGGCGGCCGCCATGGCCATCAGCAAATAGGTTTGATCCTTGACCCAGAACACCGGCCGGTCCAGCAGCATGTCGCGCAGCGAGCCACCGCCCAGCGCGGCGGTAAAGGCCACGACGATCATGCCGAACAGGTCGTAGCGTTTCTTGCCGGCTTCCAGCACGGCGGCCGCGGCCATGCAGGCCACCGCCAGCTGGCCCAGCCAGTACATCGGAACGCTCAAGGAGAGAATGCTCATAGTTGGAATGCTGCGTGTTCCGGCCGTGCCGTGTCCAGTGCCGCCGGGGCAGACGCTCCGCCGTGGTGATGCGGGTGGGCCCAGATCGCTGCATTATGCTTTGCAATTTGCGAAGCGATACGCAAGGGTGCAAGCTTGCATCTCGGTATGGAAACAATTTTGGCTTTGATTTTAGACGCTTGGGAGAGGGTAATGATTGGGCATGGGTTTTGCTATCTGAGCGATACACTCACTGACAAGGCCCGTCATGCACTCAGAAAGCGGCGCGCATGCCAATCTCACCCATTCCCTGTCCGGGCACCTGTTGCTCCAGCGCGGCCCGCCGGCCCGGGGGGATGCGGCCATGGGGTCCGGTCCTGCTGGCCAGGCGTCCTCAGCGGTCCGGTCGATGCCCATGTCTGAGCGCGCCTCCGCGGCGCCTTTACGCGCCATCGTGATCGAAGACAGCGTCCCGCTAGGCGCGCTGTATCAGGAATATCTGCGCCAGCTGGATTTCAAGGTGGAGTGGTATGCCAATGGCAACGAAGGTCTGCAGGCGATCGCCGCAGACGCTCCGGATCTGCTCCTGCTCGACCTGCAATTGCCGGACATTCATGGCAACGAGATTCTCGAACAATTACAGGCGGCTCAGCAGGCGTTTCCCCGCGTGGTCATCACCGCGAACGGTTCGGTTGAAGCGGCAGTGGAAGCCTTGCGGCTGGGCGCTGTGGACTTTCTGGAAAAGCCATTCAGCGCGGAGCGACTCAAGGTCACGGTCGATAATGTGCTGGACCGGGTGCGCCTGCATGAGCAGGTGCGGGTCATCCGCCAGCAGATCGAGCGGGATGGCTATGCCGGCTTTGTCGGTCGCTCGCTGCCGATGCAGGTGGTGTACCGGATCATCGACAGCGCAGCCAGCAGTCGCGCATCGGTGTTTATTACCGGCGAATCCGGTACCGGCAAGGAATTGTGTGCCCAGGCAATTCACGAACGCAGTGATCGGTCGGGGAAGGCCTTTGTCGCGATCAATTGCGGGGCGATACCGCGCGAACTGTTTGAAAGCGAAATTTTCGGCCATATCAAGGGTGCCTTCAGCGGGGCTACCGCAGATCGGATGGGAGCGGCCGAGCGGGCCGATGGCGGCACGCTGTTCCTGGACGAGATCGGGGAAATGGACCTGGATTTGCAGGTCAAGCTACTGCGTTTCATTCAATCCGGGACTTTTCAGCGCGTCGGTGGCAACAAGACGCAGCAGGTCGATGTGCGTTTCGTGTGCGCGACCAACCGCGATCCGCTGGCCCTGGTCGGGGAAGGGCGATTTCGCGAGGATCTCTACTATCGCCTCAACGTGATTCCCATCCGCATGCCGGCGCTGCGGGAACGGGAAAATGACGTGATTCAGATTGCCCGGCATTTTCTGGCGACGCTGAGCGCCCAGGAAGGCCGGGACTTCAGTGGCTTTGCGCCCGATGTCGAACAGGTGCTGCAGGCGTATGAGTGGCCGGGCAACGTGCGCCAGCTCCACAATGTCGTGCATAACGCCGTGCTGTTGAACAACGGCCAGCTCATCACCCGCGCCATGCTGCCAGAGCCCCTTTCCACGCTGCCGGGGGATCGGGTTGCGCCGGTCCGGCCACCCGTCACAACTTCGGCCACGCCCCCCCAAGGAGCGTCAGGTGAAGGCATCGTGCCGCTGGCCCAGGTGGAAAAGCGCGCCATCGAACAGGCTATCGCCCACTATGACGGGAATATTCCGGTGGCCGCGGCGCATCTGGGGGTCAGTGCTTCGACGATCTATCGCAAGATCAAGGCCTGGGATCAGGCCGGGGCGTGATCAGGCTGGCCGCGCGAGGATGATCAAAGCCTGGAAGAATCGACTGTAGGCGAGGCTGCCCTATACTAAAGAGCCGGTCTGGATGGTCTGGCAGCCTGGAGGGGCCGGGCCTGGGCGGACAACGGGCTGCGGTGGGCTGGGTTCGTGAGGCAGTATCAATAAAAGGGCGATCAATGAAAGGCAAAGCGCGGGCCGAAGGCATTTCAGAATCCGACAACGCCATGATGGTGGCGATTGCGGCGGCGAGTCTGGATGCGCTGATCACGATCAACAGTGACGGCAATATCCTGGAATTCGGCCCGGCGGCGGAGACGCTGTTTGGCTACCGGCGCGACGAAGTGCTGGGGCGCTCCGTGGCCGAGATCGTCATCCCGCCGCAACTGCGGGCCGCCCACACACAGGGCATGAAAAATTATTTCGAAACCGGCGAAGGACCGGTGTTGAATAACCGGGTGGAAGTGCCGGCGATTCGCCGCGACGGGGTGGAGTTTGCTGCCGAGTTGACCGTGGTGCCGCTCAAGCTGGGCGATGAGGAACTGTTCACCGCCTTCGTGCGCGATATCTCGGAACGCAAGCAGCAAGAAGCCGAATTGCAGGCCGCGCGGGAAAAGGCCGAGCAGGCCAGTGCGGCCAAATCCCGCTTTCTGGCTCACATGAGTCATGAGTTGCGCTCGCCGCTGAATGCGGTGCTTGGCGCGACGGAGTTGATGCTCGACGCCGAGCTGCCGCCTGAGCCTCATCTTTACGCGCAGACGGTGCGCAGTTCGGCTCGGGCATTGCTCGGTCTGATTGATGAGGTTCTGGATTTTTCGCAGATCGAATCCGGACAGTTCACCCTGCGCGACGAGCCGCTGGATCTGACCATGCTGATGTCCTCGCTGGCCGACATGGCCGCGGTCAAGGCGCAGGGCAGTGGTCTGGAGGTGGCCCTGTATGTGGGGCCGAAGGTACCGCATGTGGTGCGCGGTGATCCGGGGCGTCTGCGGCAGATTCTGTCGAATCTGATCGACAATGCTCTGAAGTTCACTTCGGTCGGCGGCCTGGGCTTGAGCGTCGAGGCCCTGGACGAAAAAGACGGGCGGGTGCGTTTGCGGTTCGAGGTGGAAGACACCGGGATCGGCATGGACGCCGAGCAGCAGAACAGTCTGTTCGAGGAGTTCGCCCAGGCCAATTCCGGTGATACCAGCAGCCAGGGCGGGGTCGGATTGGGCCTGGCGATCGTGCAGCGGCTGGTGGCCGCGATGGACGGCCAACTGAGCGTGGACAGCGTGCCTGCACGGGGCAGCGTGTTCAGCCTGGAGCTGAGTCTGGTGGTGGAGCGCGGTCGCCATCCGGCGCCGGCTCTGCCCGCCGGGCGTAAGGCGGTCGTACTCAGCCCGAATGTGATCTTGCAAAAACTGCTCGAACGTCAGCTGGTCGCCCTGGGTTTTGCCGTCAGTCTGGCGCCGGATTTCACCCATTTGCGCGGTAAGCAACTGAGCGAGGCCGATCTGGTGCTGGCTGATCTGGACGGATTGGGCGGTAGTGTGCTCAGCTTGATTGAAACCGTGCGCAGCGCCGGCGGCAACCCGCTGCGGGTGCATCCCCTGGTGCGGCCCGGTCGGGCGCAGGAGGTTGGTGTGGAACTGGGGGCGGTGTTGTTCAAACCGGTCCAGCCCACTGCGCTGGGCGCCGTGGTCTATGGCGCCTTGGCGCAGGAAAGTGGCGTCGGCGAAAGCGAGCCAGGTCAGGCGGCGCCGGCCGGCGATGCCCTTGGGCATCTGTTGCTGGTAGAGGATGCGCCGACCAATCAGCTGATCGCCACCGCGATGTTGAAGCGCGCCGGCTATACCGTCGAGGTGGCCAACAACGGCCACGAGGCGGTGGAAGCCGCCAGTCTGCAGCGGTTTGATGCGATCCTGATGGACCTGCGCATGCCCTTGATGGACGGCCTGGAAGCCACCCGACTGATCCGGCGACTGCCCGGCCGCGCGGCACAGGTGCCGATCATCGCCCTGACCGCCAATGCGCTGCAGGAAGACGTGGAACGGTGTCGTGCGGCGGGCATGGATGATTACGCGAGCAAGCCGATCGAGCGCAAGGTTCTGCTGGAGAAGTTGCAGCGCTTGCAGGCCGGAGGCGGACTGTGGCGGCAGGACTCCGGCGAATCAGCGGATTCGGCAGGAGCGTCTGCCAAAGCATGATCGAGGCTCCGCAACTGGCTGAAGAGGAAGACCGCTGCGCGGCGCTGCACAGCCTGGATATTCTGGACACCCCGGCGGAGGAGCGTTTCGATCGGGTGACCCGATTGGCCCAGCAACTGTTCGACGTGCCGATCGTGCTGGTGAGTCTGGTGGATTCCGAGCGTCAATGGTTCAAATCCCGCCAGGGTCTGGACGCCACCGAGACGCCACGTTCCATTTCCTTCTGCGGTCACGCAGTGGCGGCCGATGCGGCTTTCGTGATCGAAGACACCCTGCTGGATGAGCGCTTTGCCGACAATCCGCTGGTGACCGGTGAGCCGCATATCCGGTTCTATGCGGGGCAACCCTTGCGACTGCCGGCCGGTCAGCGCGTTGGCACCTTGTGCATGATCGACCGCAAGCCGCGCAAGCTGGACGGCGAACAGCGCAATTGCCTGCGCGATCTGGCCTTGCTGATCGAGGCCGAGTTACGCCGCGATCTGCCGCCGTCCGCGGTGCCCAGAGGCGACCCCGCCGAACGGCGACGCCGGCCGCGGCGCAAGACCCTCGAGATGCCCTGGCGTCGCGCGGCCAGTCGCACCACCAGCCGCTGGTGGGCGGCGATACCGGCCTTGTTATCGGCCGCGGCGGTGTTCATCGGCGGGGCGATCTGGGACCAGCAACAGCTGGAGGCCTACCGGGCGGAGCAAGAGAAGGCTGCGGTGCAAACACTCAGTCTGCTGCGCGGCGAGCTGGAAAGCGTGCTCAATGCCAAACTGCATCTGGTCAATAGCCTGAGTGGTTATCTGCGCGCCGGTGGGCAGATTCAGACCGAGGCGTTTGACCAGTTCGCCGGCGAGTTGGCGCACAGCGTTGGAAGTGTCCGCAGCCTGCAGCTCGCCCCCGATGGGGTTGTAACCTATGTATGGCCACTGGAGGGCAATCGGGGCGCCATCGGTCACGATCTGATGGGTGATGCGGCCCGTCGGGCCGCGGCGCAATTGGCAATCGATAACCGGACCTTGTGGCTGGCCGGGCCACTGAACCTGATTCAAGGTGGCGTGGCCCTGATCGGGCGCCAGCCCATTTTCGTCCCGGATGCAGGGAATCCCTCCGGCGAGCGGTTCTGGGGTTTCGCGACCATCCTGATCGACATGCCGGGTCTGCTGGCCGAAGTTGGACTGGTCGAAAATGACGGCCGCTACCGTTACGGCATCCGGGGGCGTGACGCGCTGGGCAGCACCGGTGAGGTTTTCTTCGGCACTGCGGCACTTTTTGCGCAGGATCCGATGCTGGCGCAAATTACCTTGCCCGCCGGCAGCTGGGAAATGGCGGTAGCGCCGACGGAGGGCTGGCCGACGAGTCGGCCCGATCAATGGCAGTTTCGCACCGTGGTGTTTTTCATGGCGCAGTTGATCGGCAGCCTGGTGTATTTCCTGCTGCGACTGCCCGCCAGCCTGCAACAGGCTGTGGCCAGCGCGACTTCGGCACTGGAACGCAACGAATCACGCTTTCGTGATGCGATTGAAGCCCTGCCGGATGGGTTTGTCATCTACGATGCCAATGACCGCCTGGCCCTGTGCAACGAGCGCCTGCGCGAGCTTTATGCGGCGAGTCGGCCTCGCTTGCAACCCGGGCGCGCCTATGCCGAAATCCTGCGCTACGGCATGGAGCATGGGCAGTTCTCGACCGAGCCGCCAACCGACCCGGTGGCTGTGGAGGAGGCGATGCAGCAGTTTGTGGAGCGACATCGGGCCGCCGCTGCCAGCTACGAAGAAGAGCTCGCCAACGGCACCACGCTGCGGGTGATCGAGCGGCGGATGCGCGATGGCGGGGTGGTCAGCTTCCATATGGATGTGACCGAGCAGAAGGCCGCCCAGGTGGCCCTGGTCGAGGCCCGGGAACGCGCCGAGCAGGCGAATCAGGCCAAGAGCGCCTTTTTAGCCACGGTCAGTCATGAGGTTCGGACTCCGCTCAACGGTGTTCTGGGTCTGCTGGGCGTGTTGCTGGAAGATCCCGGCCTGAATGAGCAACAGAATCACTATTTGAAAACCGCGCATCAATCCGCGCGTCATCTGCTGGAAATCCTCAACGAAATCCTCGACCTGAGCAAGCTCGAGGCAGACAAGTTGGAGCTGGATGTCGGCAGCTTCAGGTTGGCGGATACCCTGCGCAGTGCCGTCGAGCTGATTGCCGCCCAGGCCCAGACCAAGGGCTTGGAGCTGCGTACCGAGATTGCGCCCGGACTGCATGGCGTGGTGATCGGAGATGAAGGTCGCCTGCGGCAGGTGTTGCTGAACCTGCTGTCCAATGCGGTGAAATTTACCGACTCCGGTTGGGTCGTGCTCAAGGCAAGACCCGTGGACCCCATTGATGGCGTCGCGCGGGTGTGTATCGAGGTTCAGGACAGTGGAATCGGCTTTTCTCCGGAGCAGGCAGAGCAATTGTTCGAAGCGTTTTCCCAACTGGACAGCGATGCCAATCGGCGCTTTACCGGCACCGGCCTGGGCTTGCCGATCTGTCGTCGGCTGGTGGGTCTGATGGGCGGCACGATCACGGCGTCTGCGCAGCCGGGTGAGGGTTCAACCTTCACCTTGAATCTGCCGTTCAAGCTCGGTGCTGAGCGGGACCTGCAAGCCGAGGGCGAGGTCGCGCGCGCGCCCCTGCCGGTCGAGCTGGGCTGGCCCACGGTGCGAGTGCTGCTGGCCGAAGATTCACCGACCAACCAGATGGTGATCCAGGCGATGTTGCAGAACACCGGCTACAGTGTGGACGCGGTGCATAACGGCGTCGAAGCCGTCGAGGCGGTGCGAAGCCTGCCGTATGACTTGGTGTTGATGGACGTCTACATGCCGGAAATGGATGGGCTGACGGCGACCCGCACCATCCGTCAGGATCCCGATCTGCCGGCTTTGCCCATCATTGCCTTGACCGCCAACGCCATGGAAGGCGACAGCGAGCGCTTCCTTCAAGCCGGCATGGACGACTATCTGCCCAAGCCGGTGAGCAAGAATGATTTGCTGGCGGCGCTGCATCGGCAATACTGCCGCGTCCGGCCGGAAGCGGGGCGGAGCCAGTCAGCCTCCCATACTTCTTCTTCACCTACCGTTTGACGAGCCATCATGATTAATGACCAAGCTTTGCGCCAACTCGAAGCGGATGTCGGCGCCGAAATGATGCCGATGATCCTGCAGCAGTTTCATCAGGAGCTGGCCCAGCGTGCCACGAATCTGGCTGCCGCTCTGGAAGCCGCGGATCTGGCAGGGTTGCGGGCCGAAGCCCATAGCGTCAAATCCACGGCCCGAACGGTGGGCCTGGATGCGGTGGCTGATGCGGCGGCGGAAACCGAGTCTGCGGCCACCGCGCAGGATCGTTCGCAGACGCTTGCGCATGCCAGGCAACTCCTGGTGCTGTGCCAGCAAGGTCAGCAGCTGTTGTCCGAACGGCTATGAATCTCTGCATCGACCTGCCCGTGCGATGATATGGCAAACCAGGGAAAACCAGCGGACTCATGAGTAAGGAAATCAGTCAGGATTCAGACGCAGAACCCGTCGATGCCATCCGGGAAATCATTTTCGGCCAGCATATGCGGGCCTACGAAGCCCGTTTCGAGGCCCTGGAGCAACGGTTCACTGCGCGCATCAACGAAGCCCTGCAGGCCATCGAGAGCCAGTTGCATGCGCTGCGTGAAGAGACAGACCAGCACAGTGCGCAGTTCAACTCCGCCCACGAGCAATTGCGCACCGACTTATCTCAACAAGCCAGCGAACTGGAACAGGCCTTGAGCCAGCAGCGGGCGGAGCTGCTGACCAGCATCAGTGAGCAGATTGACG
>JBFJVB010000099.1:0-12459 GCA_041624435.1 Oceanococcus sp.
CTTGGCCTTGGTTTGCGCTGCCGTCTTGGGCTTGGCTTTGGTTTTCGCCGCCGCTTTGGGCTTGGCTTCAGGCTTTGTGACCAGCGCCGCCGGCAGTGCCGGTGGCGGCGGCGCATCCCGGTCTATGGAGAATCGCCCCAAATGATCCGTATGCATCTTTTTACGCAGACGATTGAACGGTTCGAAATTGATGAAATTGGGTAGATTCATCAGTTACTGAGTTCGAGAATTCGGGCCATCTTGGATTCGACATCGGTTCGCACGCGAAATTCCACCCGCTGAGAGCGGGCGAAATTCTCGCTCCCATCGGGATTCAGAATCAGATGCGAAGATGACAGACCATTCGCCGTGAGGTGCCGACGCAGCCAGGGCAGATGATCGCTGATTCGCGGCATATCCAGCATCAGATAACGCAGCACGCTGCGGGAGCGCTCGTAGGACAGATCCATGTTTTTGAGATAGGCGACCAGCGGGGAGGCCGGATTTTCACGGTTCCAGAAACTGGAGGTATGCCCCTCAATCCGCAGTTCCTCAATGCTTTCGCCAAAACCGTTCTTGGTAATGACCCGCAGATAGCGGGGCACAAAATCATCCAGTATCAGCTTGAAATCCTTGCGAATCACCGCCGATCCGACGGCGAACAGCACATCCGGTTCATTGAACCGAATGGTCAGATCCTCCTGTATCTCGGCGTTCCATTTGGGCAGATCTTCGCCGAATTCCTGCACCAGTTCGTGATACAGCTCGTCGCGTTTCTTGTCGTACAACACCGCGACTTCCTTGACGCTGTCGACATTGAGCTGGGCGCCCTGCAGTTTCTGCTGCAAACTCGCCACACTGTCTTTCCAGGCCTGCTCGTGACTGGCGCTTTCCTCCTGCGAAGTCAGCATGAAATACAGCATCAACAAGAAGAACAGGATCAGCGTGCCGCCGAGCAGGTCCGCGGTCGAAATCCAGTGATCTTCCCGCCCGCCTCCGAGCCCAAGCTGGTCAATCCACATGACTAGACTCCGCGACTGATATTGACCACGTCGCGCAAGCGTTCGGTCAGCGGCGTGTAATCGTCAACGAACTTCTCGGACAAGGCCGCGAGCTGCTGGCCGAAGGTATTCAGCGCCTTGGTCAATTCCTCTTCCATCGCGCGATCCACCCGGATGACCTGCTCTTCGATGCGTTCGGAAATCTCGCGGACATGCTCATTCATGTCGGTCCGACTGGAGATCACTTTCTCCTCGATATTCCCCAGACTGGTGCTGGTTTCATCCACCAGATGGGCGAAACGTTTCAGATGGCTCTCCATCTGCACCCGCTGCGAATCGATGCCGCCCAGCAGCGACGTCAGATTCTTCGACACATCGATGAAGATTTCCGACTTGGACGCGACCTCGTCGAAGCGCCGGGTGGCGGTATCCATATTGCGCGCGGACTTGCTTTGCTGGTCGACCATATCGCCCAGTTGCTTGCGATAGGTTTCCATCCAGCCGAGCAATTCGGCAATGGCCTGATTGAAACCATCGATCTTGCCCCAGAATTGTCCGGCAAATTGTGTATTGAACTGCTTGATCAGTTCTTCCAGAACCGTCATCAGACCTTTCGGGCTGTAATCGACCTGGCGTTTGGTGTTTTCCTGCAGCGCCTTGTGAATCGATGCCAGTTTTTCGCCGGTATCGGCGTGGGCATTGCGAATTTCTTCGGCGATGCCGTCGCGCGCCCCGTCAGGCCCGACGATGGCCATGCGCAAATCGTCGATCGCATCGGCCACGGTGGTGGCCAGATTGCTGACATCGCCTGACAGGCCGCCAGCCGTTTCACCAAAGGACCCGGCCACGCTGTTGGCCAGATCACTCATGCCGGCACTCAGACCATCCAGCCGGTCCAGCAGCGCCGCCGCGTCTTCACCTATTGCACCGCGCAGACCCTCGGTCGTCCGTGCCAGGGCAGTGGCCAGATCGATCTGCCCTTGCTGCAGGCTCGTGGCCAATTCTGAAGCCGCCCCATCGGGCCCGACCAGGGCGTCGCGAACATCCGTCACGGCGGTGGTGATCTGAGCCGCCATCGCATCGCGGTTGCCTTCCAGCGCTTTAGCCAGACTGGCACTGCTCGCTCCCAGGGATTCACTCAATCGCTCGGCCAGGGTTTCAGAGCCCTGCCCCAGGACATCGAGCCGTTCGAGCAACGCCTTGGTATCGCCCCCCATCGCCGCCTGCAGGGTTTCGATCGCTTTGGCGACATCGCCCATCTGCTGGGCCGTCGTGGCACTGGACTTGGCCAGGCGTTCATTCAGTGCAGAGACATCGGCATCGACCGTGGCGCGCAATCCGTCACTGGCCCGGGCCAGCGCACCGGCCAGCTCAATCTGGCCTTGCTTGATCTGCTGACCCAGTTCGGTGGCAGCGCCGTCAGGTCCCACCAACGCATCGCGCAGATCGGTAACGGCCGTGGTGATCTGAGCGGCCATCGCGTCGCGATTGCCTTCCAACGCTTTCGCCAGACTGGCGCTGGTTGCACCCAGCACGGTCGAAAGACGCTCACCCAGATTCTCGGAACCCTGCTGCAAGTTCTCCATCTGCTCGAGCAGAGCCTTGGCATCACCGCCCATCGCCGATTGCAGTCCTTCGATGGCTTGCGCCACACTGCGCATCTGTTCGGCGGTTGTGCCGCTGGATTGCGCCAGACGCTCGTTCAGCGCCTGCACGTCCTCGCCTACGCTGGCCCGCAGACCTTCGCTGGCTCGCGCCAGGGCCGTCGCCAGTTCGACCTGACCCTGCTGAATCTGCCTTCCCAGATCGCTGGCCGCCCCGTCGGGCCCAACCAGTGCATCGCGCAAATCGGTGACGGCTGCGGTAATTTGCGCCGCCATCGTGTCACGGTTGCCCTCCAGCGCCTTGGCCAGACTGGCGCTGTTGCTACCCAGAATCTGCGCAATGCGTTCGCCGACTCCTTCGGCGCCGACGCGCAGCGCATCCAGCCGCTCCAGCATCGTCGCAGCATCCCCGCCCATTGCCGCCTGCAAGCCTTCGATCGCAGCCGCCACTTCACGTAGCTGCTCTGCGCTGGCCGCGCCACTTTGGGCCAGACGCTCGTTCAGGCTGGCCACCCCTTGCCCAACCTCTTTCGACCCGGCGCCCAAGGATTCCAATTGATTCAAGACTGCGCTGTCGCGTTCACGGGCTGCTTCCGTCGCGGTCACGACATTGCCCAGCGCACTGCGGATTTCCTCGGTCTTGAGGTTGGACTGCGACTGAAGCTCGCTGAGCTTGGCCAACAGGGGCGTGCGATCTTCGCCGGTCAGACTGCTTTCAACACCCCGCATCGCATTGACCAGATCATCCAGAGTCACTTCGCTGGTTGGTTGCACCGGAAACAGAAACAGGTGTCGGAACTTGACCAGGATGCCGCCCAGAATGCCCGCCACCGAAGTCCAGAATGCCAGTTTGATCCCGGAAAACAGGTAACTGATGCTGTTGCGCACATCATCCGGATCGAATCCGGCCAAACCGATCGTGATTCCCAGAAAGGTGCCGAAAATGCCGAGACTGGTCAGAATCGACGGGCCGTTATGCGCCACACCGGGCTTGTGGCTGAATAGCGCATATACCGTCATCACCGCAATGACGCCGATGATTACGTAGGTAATCAACAAGATCGTGTTGTTGTCCATGTCTCCTCGCTGCTCCTGACAAAGCTGTTACTTGTTTTTCGGACGCTGCCCCGACTTTGTTGTTGTTTTCGGAACTCTCAGCCCACCGCTCCCACCAACATAGCGCACTTTCGTGCCTAGTTCATCCTGAGAAAAAAATCCAGACCTCGCGAGGATCTGCACATCATCTGCTTAGCTGCGAATCTCCACGCCGCGATGCTCGGCATGGCTGAGTCGGACCGAACACTCGCCGCTTCACGACGGCCGGCACACGCGGGCGTAACCGCGCCGCCTACTCGGACCGGTCGTCTTTGCTTGGCGGGGACGCATCCTTCTTCTGATCACCGATGATGCCCTTGGCGGGACACACTTTGAAAACAGGGCACTTCTGACAACCAACGGCGAGCGCTACGGGGCAAATGGTCATGATCGAAACTCCGCGGAAAAGAGCGATTGAGCTTACGCCTATGAAACAGCGGACTCAAACGCCTGCCCAGGTCGGTGGATTTGCTGCCCTTCACTTCGATCAGGCGGCTTGAGCCCTGGCCTGAGCGGGGCTTCATCACCGCCATGCTCAGGCGGCTTACACCCCTTGCTCGTCCTTGTTCAGGACGGCCATCAATGGACCGGAGCTGGTTTGCCCACCCCAGATGAAGCGGCCTGCACCCGATGCGCATCCGTCATGCTGCGCCGCGATGGAGCTTGCTGTGGGTTCGGACGATAATGGGGTGCGCAGCGCCAGACTGGCCAGCCTGCATTGGAATAATTTCGCTTCGCCACCCCTCGAACAGGATCTCGTCACCCCATGTCCCATCACAAAATCGTCGTCACTGAAACTTCGGCCCAACCGGTCGAAGACATTTTCAGCTTTCTGGCAGAGCATCAGAACCTGAGCAAGTTATTCCTGCTTCCGGTTCGCCGGATCAAGCCGGGGGCAGATGAGGTCAACGGGGTGGGGTCGGTGCGGCGTCTGGGCATCGGCCCGCTGGGTGTCGAGGAAACCGTCACCGCCATGGAAGAAAATCGCTCTATCGATTATCGGATCAGCCGCCACGGCGGCCCGATCAGAGACCACCGCGGCCGAATCGAATTCAGCGCCAGCCCAACGGGCTCGCAGCTGCGTTGGAGTATCGAATTCACCGCCCCGGTCGCGATCCTCGGCCACGCCATCAGCCAGGTTCTGGAGCAGGCACTGCGCCAGGGTCTGCGTCGCTTGCGCTAAGCGTAGCTGCCATGACTCGGCCCCGCCCGCCGAAGCCTCAGGGACACCAGTAGACGCGAGGTGGACTGTCGGCATCGGTCCACAGGGCACGCACGGGCATGTGCAGACAATCCGCACCCTCCAGCGCGCGCTCCAGAACCTGCCGCTTGTCCTGCCCTTCGATGTGCAGACCCACCCAGCGCGCCTGGCGCAAGGCCGTCCGGGTCAAGCTCATGCGGGCCAGAGGCTGTCCTGCTGGACGAACCGCCACACACAGGGACTGCGTGCGGGTATCCAGGGCCGCAGCCAGATCAGGCGCATCGGGAAACCACGATGCGGTATGCCCGTCCAGACCCATGCCCAGCAGCACCACGTCAAACGGCCTGGGCACCGCCAGCAGACGACGCTGACATTCCGCCTGCCCGGCCTCCGGCTCGGCCGCCGGCGTTTTCATCCCGACCAGGCGCGCATCCCGGGCTACTCCTTGCAGCAGATGCTGACGCACCAGGGCTTCGTTGGAATCCGCATGATCGGACGCCACCCAGCGTTCATCCGCCAAAGTGACCACGACACAAGACCAGTCCAGTGCCGCCCCCGAGAGCACCTCAAACAGGCGTCGCGGCGTCCGGCCACCGGACACCACCAGGCTGGCGACACCCCGCGCGTCAATCGCGCGTTCCAGCCGCTCCGCAGTCGCCGCAGCCAGGCCATGGGCCAACATTTCCGGACCATCAAACTGATGCCAATCAAGCCGTTTCATCACTTTCCTCATGCCAGGTGTGACCGGATCTGGCCAGCAGCGTCGCCGAGCCGGAAGGCCCCCAACTGCCGGCGGTGTACGGCCGCGGCGGCAATCCGCTGTCTGCCCAGGCCTGCTGAATGGGATCGATCCAGCGCCACGCGGCCTGTAATTCATCGTTGCGCATGAACAGCGTCAACCGGCCCTGAATCACCTCCAGAAACAGACGCTCATAGGCTTCCAGAGGCCGGGTCTGAAACGCATCGGCAAAATCCAGATTCAGATTCACCCGTTTCAGACGCATTTCCATCCCGGGCTTCTTCGCCTGAACATACAGGCGCACGCCCTCCTGCGGATGCAGGCGGATCACCAGCCGATTGGGCGGAGGTGAGCGCCGTCCCCCACCGAAGATATTCGTCGGCACAGGCCGGAAATTCACCACCACTTCAGCCAGTCTCTCCTGCAGACGTTTGCCGGTGCGCAGGTAGAACGGCACGCCGGCCCACCGCCAGGTATTGATTTCTGCACGCAAGGCGACGAAGGTCTCCGTCATGCTGTTCGGATCGATCCCATCCTCTTCCAGGTAACCCCGAACCGCCTCACCATTGATCCCGCCGCTACGGTATTGACCGCGTACCGAATTCTCCAGCGCCTGCTCATCGCGCAAGGGCTTGAGCGCATGCAGCACCTTGAGCTTTTCATTGCGCACCGCGTCGGCATCCACGCTGATCGGCGGCTCCATCGCAAAAATGCACAGCAGCTGCAGCAGATGACTTTGCACCATATCGCGCAAGGCCCCGTGCTGATCGTAGAAATCCGCCCGTCCTTCGGCTCCTACCTGTTCCGCCAGCGTGATCTGCACATCACTGATCGTATCCCGGCGCCACAACGGTTCGAACAGGGTGTTGCCGAAACGCAGCGCCAGCAGGTTCTGCACCGCTTCCTTACCCAGATAATGATCGATCCGGAAGATCTGCTGTTCACCGAAAACCGCGCCCACCCGGGTTTCGATTTCCAGCGCCGACTTGAGATCCCGTCCCAGCGGTTTTTCCATTACCAGGCGACTGTCGGGCGTGACCAACTGGGCGCGCGCCAGGCTTTCGCAAATCGGCGCGAACAGACGCGGCGGCATCGCCAGAAAGAACACCCGCGTCCGGGCGGCGTCGTCCAGATGGGCTGCCAGCGCGGCGTAATCCTCACCGGTCGCATCCAGTTGTACCCAATGCACATGACGCAAGAACTTGCCCAGCACTTCATCCGACAGGTCCGTGCTGTCCAGCCGCTCGCGGCAGGCATCCGCGACCAGGGCACGGTAATCCTCATCGCTGTATGTACGTCGGCCGATGCACAGCACCCGGGCGGATGGATCCATATTGCCGTCTTTGGCCAGGTAATACAGGGCCGGTAGCAGCTTGCGCTGAGCCAGATCCCCCGCCCCTCCAAAAATGACCAGATCGAACGTTGCCATGAATCCGCCTTTAATCGTTCCGGGGCGCCGGGTCAGCACCCAAAGTCTCGCTCGCGCGTCAGCATCCTTGAGCCGGGCACGCCGGACACACGCCCGTCGAGGCGTGCGACATTGCGTGATTCTAGCGGTCGCGCGCTAAGATAGGTCAATCAATCGCCAGTGGATGCACCCAGCGCATGAACGCCACCATCGAAGCCGTCACCTCGCGCATTGTGCAGCGCAGCCGGGAAAGCCGGTCAGGCTATCTGGAGCGTCTGCGCCACGCGATCGATGATGGTCCGCAACGGCGTCATCTGGGCTGTACCAATCTGGCCCACGGCATGGCCGCCAGCGGCGAGGACGTGCTCAGCCTGCGCGCTTTGAAAGCGCCCAATATCGGTATCGTTTCGGCCTACAACGACATGCTATCGGCGCATCAACCGCTGGACAGCTTCCCGGCGATCATCCGCAGGGAGGCGCGCACCGCGGGGGCCACCGCCCAGTTCGCCGGCGGCGTGCCGGCCATGTGCGATGGTGTCACCCAGGGCCGCGCCGGCATGGAACTGTCGCTGTTCTCCCGCGACATCATCGCGATGAGTACCGCCATCGCATTGTCACACGATATGTTCGATGCCGCCCTGTGTCTGGGGGTCTGCGACAAGATTGTTCCGGGCCTGTTGATCGGCGCCCTGAGTTTCGGTCATCTGCCGGTGATCTTCGTTCCGGCCGGCCCGATGAGCAGCGGCCTGGCCAACGAAGAAAAGTCCCGCATCCGCAAAGCCTATGCCGCCGGTCAGATCGGTCGGGATGAACTGCTGGCGGCCGAAACCCGCGCCTACCACGGACCGGGCACCTGTACCTTTTATGGCACCGCGAACTCCAACCAGATGCTGATGGAGGTGATGGGTCTGCATCTGCCCGGCGCCGCGTTTGTCCATCCGCATACGCCGCTGCGTGAGGCCCTGACCGCGGCGGCCACGCGGCAGGTTCTGCGCCTGACCCGTGCCGGCGAGCACTACACGCCGATCGGCGAAATCATTGATGAACGCGCCATCGTCAACGGCATCGTCGGCCTGCTGGCCACGGGCGGCTCGACCAACCACACCATGCACCTGGTCGCGATCGCGCGCGCCGCCGGCATCGTGATCAACTGGGATGATTTCGATGCCCTGTCCGCCGTCGTGCCCTTGCTCACGCAAATCTATCCAAATGGGCCCGCCGACGTGAATCATTTCCACGCCGCCGGCGGCATGGGTTTCCTCATCGGCCAGTTGCTGGATGCCGGACTGCTGCACGCCCAGGTGCGGACCGTCGTCGGCGACGGCCTGCAGCTTTACCGCGAAGAACCCTACGAAACCGAGGCTGAACTGGCCTGGCGACCGGCCCCGGCGCACAGTGGCGACACCACGGTGCTGCGGCCACACACCGATGCCTTCGCGCCCAGCGGCGGGCTGCGCCTGGTGGCCGGCAAGCTCGGGCGGGCCGTCATCAAGATCTCCGCCGTGCCTGAAAAGGCGCGGCTCATCCAGGCCCCGGCGCGGTGTTTCGCCGATCAGACCGAGGTCATAGAAGCCTTCAGCCAAGGGCGTCTGGATCAGGACTGTGTGGTCGTGGTGCGTTTTCAGGGCCCACGCGCCAACGGCATGCCTGAACTCCATCAGCTCACGCCCCAACTGAGCATCCTGCAAGATCGCGGGTTCAAGGTCGCCCTGGTGACCGATGGGCGCATGTCAGGCGCCTCGGGGCGGATACCCGCGGCGATACACGTCACTCCGGAGGCGGCCGCTGGCGGCGCCCTGGCGAAATTGCAGGATGATGATCTGATCCTGCTGGATGCGGAAAAGGGCATTCTCGAGGTCCTGGTTGACGATGCGGTCTGGGCGGCTCGCCAGCCGGCGAACTGGGACGCCAGCGGCTCGGCCTGGGGTACCGGTCGCGAACTGATGGCCGGGCTGCGCGCCGGCGTACTGGGCGCCGAACAAGGCGCCATTTCCTGGACCGCGGGAGCAGCAAAGCATGGATGAATTACGCCCCATATTAAGCCGGGTGCCGGTGATTCCGGTCCTGACCATCGAACATCTCGAGCATGCCGCGCCGCTGGCCCGGGCTCTGGTCGCCGGCGGTATCGACGTACTGGAACTGACCTTGCGTACCCCGGTGGCCGGCCAGGCCCTGGCCGCCATGTGCACCGCCGTACCCCAGGCCATCATTGGCGCCGGCACCGTGGTCGAACCCCGGCAGCTGGATCAGGCGCTGGAGGCCGGAGCACGGTTTGCCGTATCACCGGGCTTCGACCCGCGACTGGTCAGGCAGGCCAGCACCATCGGCCTGCCACTGTTACCCGGGGTGATGACCCCCAGCGAAGCCATGCAGGCTCACGCGTTGGGTTGCTCCACCCTGAAACTGTTTCCTGCCAGTGTCGCCGGCGGCATTCCGTGGTTGAGGGCGATACACGGTCCATTACCCGAGCTGGCCTTCTGCCCGACCGGCGGCATCAGCCATGATCAGGTGGCGGATTACCGGGCCCTCCCCAATGTACTGTGCGTCGGCGGCTCCTGGCTGGCGCCCCGGGCCTTGCTCATGAATGAAGACTGGTCGGCGATTACCCGCCTGGCCGCCCAGGCCGTCGCTACCGCCCAGCGCATCCCGCCCGCAGACGGTCTCGCGCCGCCGGGTGGGGCTCCAGCGATGACCGGTGAAGAAGATCCTGGCGCCGGCATCGACGTCTGATCGCGAGCCCTCAGGCCGCTGCAAACGCGGCTTGATTCAGCGCCGGCGCCTGAACCGGATCGGCGCGCTCCAGAATCCGCTCGACCGCACTACCCGCAGGCAGGGCGCCAAACTGATGCTGACCCTGGGATGCCAGACGAGAAGCACAGTAGGCCTCACTCACCGCATTCGGGGCATGCTGGACCAGCAAAGCGCCCTGAAAGGCCAGCGCCATCTGATCCACCAGATGACGGGCCTGAAACTGCTGCTCGGATTCTGAACCCTGACTCAGGCGGCCCAGCTGCTGTTGCAGGCTCAGCACATAACGGTCGAGATGGGAATTTCCCCCCTGGGCCTGCTGCACTTCGTCGAGAAAACACGCCAGGCTGGCGGGACTCCGGCCCATGGCCCGCAACACGTCCAGGCATTGCACATTGCCGCTGCCCTCCCAGATGGGATTGATCACCGCCTCGCGGTAAAGCCGGGGGAACATCGACGTTTCCATCACCCCGCTGCCGCCGATGCATTCCATGACCTCATAGGTGTGCGCCGGTGCCCGCTTGCAGATCCAGTATTTGCCCACCGCCGTCGCCAGTCGGGCCAGGTGGGCCTGCGTTTCGCTGGCCTCGCGCTCATCCAGGGCCCGCGCCATGCGCAGGGCAAATGCAATGGCGCCCTCATACTCCAGAGCCAGATCCGCCAGCACATTCTGCATCAGGGGCTGAGTCCGCAGCGGCGCGCCGAACGCCTGGCGCTGCCGGCAATGATGCAAGGCATTGACCAGACCGGCGCGCATCAGCGCCGCCGATGCACCCATGCAATCGAAACGGGTCAGACCCACCATCTCGATGATGGTCGCCACGCCGCGGCCTTCTTCGCCGATCAGCCAGCCCTGGGCCCCGCGCAGCTCGACCTCGCTGGACGCATTCGAGCGATTGCCCATCTTGTCTTTCAAACGAATGATTTGCAGCGCGTTCTTGCTGCCGTCCGGCAGCCAGCGCGGCACCCAGAAACACCCCAGACCCTGGGGCGTCTTGGCCAGGATCAGAAACGCATCGCACATCGGCGCGGAGAGAAACCATTTATGCCCGATCAGGGAGTACAGCTGCCCGCCCCCGGCCAGATCGACCGGCGTGGCCTGAGTCGTATTCGCCCGCACATCGGAACCACCCTGTTTCTCGGTCATCCCCATGCCCACGGTCAGCGCCGTCTTGTGCTCTGCGGGCATATTGCGGGGATCGTAGGCATTGCGCAGAATTTTCGGTTCCCACTGTGCTGCAAGCTCGGGCTGCTTGCGCAGACTGGGAATGCTGGCAAACGTCATGGTGATCGGACAGCCGTGACCGGCCTCGACCTGGGCGTGCATGAACACCTTGGCACCGCGCACCACGTGCGCACCCGCTCCGGGGTGGGTCCACGGCGCGGAATGCAGGCCTTCCTCCAGTGCCGTCCGCATCAGGCGGTGATACGCCGGGTGGTAGCGGACCTCATCGATACGGTGACCAAAACGGTCATGGGTCTCCAGTTCCGGGGTGAAACGGTTGGCCAGCTGGCCCAGCTCCAGGTACTCGCGCTGCCCCAGCCGGGCGCCAAAATCGCCAAGCTGCGTCAGTCCCCAGCCGCCACCTTCGCGGCAAACGGCTTCGAGCAGCGGGGTGTCCGTGCGAAACAGGTTGTAATCCACCAGTTCGCTGGCCACGTTGACCACCGCATGGGTCTCGCCCAGGCCTGCGCCCGGGACGTTTTTCGCCGATGCATCCATGGGCTTTCTCCTGCGCTCAGGCCGCGATGATGTGCGGCGAAGTGAGCACGTTAGCGGCAGCCCTCATTACCCGTCAATCACTTATGCTGCCGTTTTTGTAATATTGAGCCAGTCCCACCATGACACCGATCGCAATTCAGCCGAACCCGGGCCCAGAGCGGATCTACCGGGCCACCATCCGACCAACGGCGAAACGCCGCCGCATGTGGCTTGCGCCCTGGGCCCGTCGAATGAGCAGTTGCACCTAGCTGGCGTCAGGCGTATTACTAGTTTCGACAGAACTACCGCAGGGTGACCGTTATGCAAGACCTGATCAGTGCACTGGAACGACTGCTGCTGTGTGAGTCCCTGACCAACGCCCAACGCGATGTCGCCGAACGCTGCCTGGATGAGGGTTACGAGCCGCTGTCAGCCGAAGACAAGTCGCAGATTCGGCGGATGCTGAATCGTCAGGCGGCCAGCCCGGGCGGAGCCCTCAAACGCTGGCGCGAACGCAAGCAGCAGGAGGCGGCACGCAAACATCCGCACGAGCAGCCCACCACCCGCGCCAGTCGGCGCGTCCAGCACTGAGCCTGGAAATTCTATTGAGGCCTTGGCGGTAAGCGGTGAGTTGCTGACGCAGGCCCGCAGGCCGGACTCAAGCCCGCTGGCTCGACACCGACACCACCTCGCCGACCATGTACGAGCTGTAGTCTGACGCCAGCATCATCATGATATTGGCCACTTCCCAGACTTCGGCCGCACGCCCGAAGGCTTCACGACTGGCCAAGCCCTCCAGCAATTCCGCCGAGGCGGCCTTCTTGAGGAATTCATGCAAGGCTATCGACGGCGCCACGGCATTGATTCGCACCCCGAATTCGGCGGCTTCCAGCGCCGCACAACGCGTCAGGGCCATCACACCCGCTTTCGCGGCGGCGTAATGGGCCTGCTCCTTCTGCGCTCGCCAGCCCAGCACCGAGGC
>JBFJVB010000100.1:0-12448 GCA_041624435.1 Oceanococcus sp.
CTGCGGGACCTTCACGCTGTCCGGCAGTCCTGTGGCCAGTTTTACCCAGGCTCAGCTCGAGGCGGCCCAGGTCGGTTTCGATGCCAGCAGCTGCGCCCCTGACCAGGTCCTGGATATCAGCATGAACCTGGCGGACGGGGCGGGTGGCAATCTGGCTTTCAATTTCCGGGTCACGGTGCTGGGTCCGACCAATCTGCCGCCGGTCAATCAGCTGCCAGACGGGCCGTTGTCAGTGGCGCTAAATCAACCGACCTCGATCGAAGGACTCAAGGTCGACGATCCCGATGCCGATGAGTCCGCCGATCTGATGAGCTACGCTCTGACGGTGAGCAACGGGGTGCTCACGCTGCGCACCGACGTGTCGGGCGGGGTCGTGCCGGCGCAGATTACCGGCAATGGCAGTGCGGCGCTGAGCGTCAGCGCCACGCTTGATCAGCTCGGCAAGACCCTCAAAGAGGTGGATGGCTTGACCTACTCGGCCGATCCCGGGTTTGTCGGCGCCGATACCCTGAACATTGACCTGAACGACAACGGTGCGACCGGCGCGGGTGGGGCGCAGAGCGATAACGATAACCTGGTCCTGTATGTCAACCGGATAGAACCCGCCGGGTTCAGCGGCAGTGATGGCGTGCGCCTGGAGGGTGATGCCGGTGATCAGCGCGTCGGATCGGCGCTGGCGCAACTGGGTGATTTCAACGGCGACGGCCTGGCTGATGTGCTGGTCACCAGTCGCACCGAAGAAGCCTATGTGGTGTATGGCCAGGGCGGCAGCCTGCCTGCCTCGGTGGCGGTTAGCAGCGTCGAAATCGCCGACGGTCAATTTGCGCAGGGTGTGCTGCTGCAGGCACAGGACGATAGTGAAGGCTTTGGTCAGACCGCGACGAGCGGTGATCTGAATGGCGACGGCTTGATGGATGTGGCCATCGGCGAGCCGCGAGCGCAGACCAATGGCGATTATGCCGGTTCGGTCTACGTGGTGTTTGGCGCGCCACTGGCTCCGGCGACCGTGCGGGAGCTGGAAAATCTTAATGGCAATAATGGCCTGCGGATCATTGGTCCCAAGCAGGGGACGCGGGCCGGTGCCGCGCTGGCCTTTGCCGGCGATGTCAACGGCGATGGCCTGGACGATCTGCTGGTGGGCATGCCGTACTTTGACCTGCCCAGTGGGCCGAGCAATGCGGGTGCGGTCGCGCTGATCTTCGGGGCCAGCAGCGGTTTTCCGGCGGTGCTGGATATCGCCGATCTGGACGGCAATAACGGGGTGCTGCTGACCGGGATAGCCAAGGATGATCTGAGCGGCTGGTCGATTGCCGGTGCGGATCTCACGGGCGACGGCATGAGCGACGTGATCATCGGTGCCCCCCAGGCGGATGCGCAGGGCCAGAGCAACTCCGGGCGGGTCAGCGTGGTCTATGGCAGCGCGTTGAATCAGGGCGCGGCCAGCTTCAGCCTGTCGGCCATCGATGGCACCAACGGCTTCGTGTTCGAAGGCCTGAGCGCCTCGGCCACCGTGGGCTGGTCGGTGGCGGGCACATCCGATATGAACGCCGACGGACTCGCCGAGATGATCATTGGCGCGAAGGGGACCGATCCCAATGGTGCGGCCTATGTGGTCTTCGGCAGCGTGGCGGCGCCGCCCAGCCTGTTGCCCAGCGATCTGACCGGGCTCAACGGCTTTGCTCTGACCAGCAGCGATGAGGACGCCGCCCTGCTGGGCTGGACCGTGGCCTCGGCGGGTGATTTCAATGCCGACGGAATCGGCGACATCCTGGTCGGTGATCTCAAGCACAAGGCGAAGGGACGGAGTTTTGCCGGCCAGAACTACATTGTTTTCGGGCGTCTGGCGGCCTATCCGGCGACACTTGATCTGGGCGCCGTCGATGGGACGGTGGCCTTGCAGGTGCCGGGGCGGCGCAGCGACTCCGAACAGGGCGCAGCCCTGGCCGGCGGTGGTGATTTCAACGGCGACGGTTTTGGCGATGTGTTGAGCGGTGCGCCCAAGGTGGATCAGCCCCTCGGCGCACGCGCCGGCGAGGTGTACTTGCTGTTTGGCTTCTAGACTCAGGGTTGGCTTTGGCTTGGGTCGAAACTGCGGGCCAGGCCAAAGCGCGCTTCGCTCAGATGGCGGCGTAGCCGGGCCTGCTGGCGTCTGAGCTCGTCCAGCGAAAGTTCACTCATCCGCTCGCGCAGCTTGTCCTGGGTCTGGCGCAGTCTGGCCTGGAGCGCGGTCAGTTGGGCGCGTGCCTGCTCCAGCGGGGCGGGCTGGCCCGGGTCGAACAAGGGCAGGGTCGTGGCCAGATGCAGATCGGACCGCGGCGTGGCCAGTTGGCTGATCAGCTGTTCAGTGCGCCGCCAGCCGCGCTCTGGCGCAGGGTGCAGATTCTGCGACAGCTGCAAGTGCAGCGGCGCACCCGAGGGGGCCAGAGCCGCGGCGCTGCGGCAGTTGCGCTCGTAAGGGCAGGACCAGGCCTGGGCTCGCGACAGCCAAAGCGCGGATTCATGGTCGATCTGGCGCAGATCACGCTCATTGCCGAGCAGGGTCTGAAAGGGGTGCCCAGCGATCAGACGGGCCAGATAATCCACTGCTGGTCCATCCGGCAGGCGTATCGCCGCCGCAGCGGTGAGTCTCGGTGCGGCGCTCTGGGCCTGAATCAGCGCTTCGATCAGGCTGCCGCTTTGAACCTGGCTGATGGCCTCCAGCAATTGCCTGTCGGCGACTTCCAGCCGGGTGATCGCCAGCTGATAGTACCGGCGTGCCGTCTCGCGCTCGCCCAGGGCATTGAGAACGTAGGGGATGGCCAGATGGACCTCCTGGACCGGTGCGTGTTTCAGATCGCGCTGGTGCAAGGCCAGCCAGGGCCCAAGGGCGCGACGGATCTGGGTCTGCCGTGCCGATTGCGGAGTCTGTGGGTCGAACACCGGGGCGAAGGCTGCGGCGTCGCGGTTTTCCTGCTGAAACAGTGCGAGCGTGCCCGGCGCCGCATCGGCGTTGCCGGCTGCCAGCGGGACCGGGTCCCTGATTTCGGGTGGGCCATGCAGCTCGGCCCAGCCCAGGGCCAGCAGCGCGGCTTCGGCATGCATGCCCTGGAGGCGAATCCGCCCCAGTGCGGTGCGGGCCGCAGCGGCCTGACCCTGAGCCAGCAGCAGGTAGGCCAGACTCAGATTGCACCGATCCCGCAAGGCTGGCGAGTAGCTGTTCGCGGCGGGCAAACGGCCCAAGCGCTCGAGGATTTCCTGAGCTTGGTGCTTGCCGTCCTGCTGCCAATGGCTCAGTGCCAGATTGTACTGAGCGTAAGCGCTCAGGGAGCGCGCCGGCGCCTGCTGCAGGGTATGCAGCGCGGCCCTGCCGTCGCCCTGACTGAGCTGGCTCAGGGCAAGCTGTTCCAGGGCGGCGACTGCGCCAGCATCCAGCAGTCCGGCCAGCAGCGGTTCGACCTCAGCCAGCGCGCCCTGGCGATGCGCGCTGCGGGCCAGTGCCAACCAGGCGCGCCGGGTGGTGGGTGTCGGTGCGGTCGAATCCAGCGTTCCAAGCAGCTGCGCCGCGTCGTCAAACAGACCGAAGCGGCTGAGCAAATCGGTGCGTAGCCAGACGCGGGACGCCGCCTCGCCGGCCCCTGCCTGGCGGACTCGACTGGTCTGTAAAGTCACCAGGGCGGCGAAGTCGCGGCCGGTGTGGTGCTGATACAGGGCCTGGCCATAGGCAAAGTCGATGGGGGCGCGGTACGCGGCGTCCGTGGCCCAGCCGGGACTGCACACCAGGCACAGCAGCATCAGCGTATTTTTCACGGTCGCAGGTCCTGCTGCAGATAATCGAGCACCAGGTCGTGGCGCCGGTTGCTGCTGATGCGCAGTTCCACGGCGGTTGCCGCAGCTTGCTTGGACAGCTGCACATCGACGGAGCGCTCCAGCGGAGGCGAGGCCTCGAAACGACCCTGAATCCGGGCTTGCAGGCGGCGGGTGCCCGGCGGCAGATTGCCCAGATACAGGCGCTGCAAGCCCCCCAGACGCAAGGCCGCATTGTCCTGCGGGGTATAGCGATGCCGGGCCAGTTCGTGCCCATCGACCTGGATGCTGATGTGCTCCAGCATGAAGTCCGGCAGGTCCATGGCGACATACACGGCGGTGTGCAGCTCATCGGGGTGGAACAGTTCGGCTTCGATCCGCTGCAAGTCCGTGTGCAACTGCATCGCGTCGCGCTTGAGCGCGCGCACCTCCCCCGCCAGGGCCGCCAGATCCGCGTCGGACGCGGCTCTCAGGCCGGCATGCCATGAGCACCCGGCCAGACCCAGCAGCATGGCGATCAGCAAGCGCATCGGGCGAATTTCATCCTCTTAGGGCACGTGCCTTAGTGTAGTGCGCTCGGGCCTGGGCCGTGGTCCGGACGGTGGCTCCGCATCAGCCCACGGACGGCCTGGCGGTGTCGTATCATGCCCGACCCAGGCACCGGCCGGTCCGGGTATTTCATCTTGCAGGTTTTCCATGAGTCATGAAGTCATCATCATTGGCGGCGGCGCCGCCGGTCTGATGTGCGCGTTGACGGCCGCGCAGCGGGGGCGCCAGGTTTTGCTGATCGAACACGCCCGCCAGGCGGGGCGCAAGATCCTGATGTCCGGCGGCGGACGCTGCAATTTCACCAATCTGGATGCCCGGCCGGAGAATTTCCTGTCGGAGAATCCGCATTTCTGCAAATCCGCGCTGTCGCGCTATACCCAGTGGGATTTCATCGCCCTGGTGGAAAAGCACGGCATTGCGTACCACGAGAAGGAGGCCGGGCAGTTGTTCTGCGATGAGTCCTCCAGGGACATCGTGAACATGTTGCTGCGAGAATGCGCCGACGCCGGAGTTGAACTGGCCGTGAATTGCCCGGTGCTGGGCGTGTCGGCGCAGCGCGGAGGCTTTGCGGTACGCACGGCGCGGGGGACCCGGAGCTGCGTCAGTCTGGTGGTGGCCAGCGGTGGCTTGTCGATTCCGAAGATGGGCGCAACCGGACTGGGTTATGAGCTTGCGCAGCAGTTCGGTCATACCCTGGTGCCGACGCGTGCCGGCCTGGTGCCGTTGACGCTGGGGGGGAGTCTGCGCGACGAGGTGGCCGAGCTCAGCGGTCTGTCGCAGACGGTTCAGGTCAGTGTCGATGGGGCGCAATTCACCGGCGGGCTGCTGTTTACCCATCGGGGCCTGAGCGGCCCGGCCATCTTGCAGATTTCCTCGTACTGGCGCGCCGGTCAGCCATTGTGGGTGAACTGGTTGCCGGATCGGGATCTGGCTGCAAGTCTGTTGCGCGCCAAACGGGAGCGACCGCGTCTTGAGCTCGCCACGGTGCTGGCCGAGATGCTGCCCAAGCGCCTGGCCCTGCGCTTGTGTGCCTGGGCGCAGTGCGCCGGGACCGTAGGCCATCTCGGCGACAGTTACTTGCGCGCGCTGGCGGCGCAGGTGCAGCGCTGGGAATTCGCGCCCAGTGGCAGTGAAGGCTACCGCACGGCCGAAGTGACTCTGGGGGGGGTGAGTACTGCGGAAGTCTCTTCCAGCACGCTGGAGTCACGCCGTCAGCCGGGTTTGTATTTCATCGGCGAGGTGCTGGACGTGACCGGTCATCTGGGGGGCTACAATTTCCAGTGGGCCTGGGCGAGCGGGCACGCGGCCGGAGAGGTGGTGTAGCCGGCGTGGCTCCCCTACCATGAGACGGTGGCCGGGACGGGCGTGGAGCGCCGGCCCTCATTCAAAGGAACAGCATGGCTCTCTACACGCTTTACGGCACCGATCATTCCTACTTCACCGGCAAGCTGCGGCCCTATCTGCGCTACAAGGGCATCCCGTTTCAGGAGCATCAGGTCACCCTGTGGACCTATTGGCAGTTCATTCAGCCGCGCACCGGGGTGCGCTATATTCCGGTGTTGCAGACCCCGGAAGACGAGGTCATTCAGGACACGGCCGTGATCATCGAGGAACTGGAACGGCGCTTCCCGGATCGGCCGATCATTCCGGAAACACCGCAGCAGAAGCTGGTGACGTTGCTGCTCGAGGTGTATGCCGATGAATGGTTCCTGTTGCCCGGCATGCATTACCGCTGGAGCTACCAGCACGTCCACGACAAATACCTGATGGCCGAGTTCGGGCGTATGGCCGGTCCCTTGCCCGGACCCCTGCGGCGCGCGGTTGGTAGGCGGATCAGCAAACCCTTCAAGAACTCGCTGAAATATCTCGGCGTAACGGCGCAGACCATTCCGGAAATCGAAGCCTGGTTTGAAGGTTTTCTGGCCGATTTCGAAGCCCACCTACAGGTGCATGACTACTTGCTGGGGAGTCGGCCTTCGCTGGCAGATTTTGCCCTGGCCGGTCCCTTGTATGCCCACACCTGGAAGGATCCGTATTCTCGAAAGATTCTCGAGGAAAAGGCGCCCAGAACGGTGGCATGGATCAGCAGGATCAATGCCGAAACCCAGCCCGAGGGCGAGTTTCTGGCCGATGACGCGGTGCCGTCCACCCTGCTGCCGATCCTGCAGCATCTGTTTGTCGAGCACTGGCCGATTCTCGAGGACACGGCCAGCCATCTGCCGGACTGGGTTCGGGCGCATCCCGACAAGACCCACGTCTCCCGGGCCCTGGGCTGGCATCAGTTCAAGATCGGCAAGGTCACCGAAAAGCGTCTGATGTTTTCCCATGCCCTGTGGAAGATGCAGCGACCGCTGGCGCATTATCAGGCCCTGTCCGTAGCCGAGCGCGCGTGCGTGGATGATCTGCTGGCCCAGTGTGATGGGTTGCAGGGCATGCAATTTGAGATGCCCCAGACGGTCCGGCGCCAGGACAATCGTCTGGTGCTCGCCTGAGGCCCAGCCGAGATGAGCCGCACAGTTCTGATTACCGGGTGTTCCAGTGGCATTGGTTCGGCCCTGGCCGAAGCTTTTCTGGCGAACGGCGACCGGGTGATTGCCACCGCGCGCCGACGCGACAGCCTGCGCAGCCTGGAGGCGGCCGGTTGCGCGGTGCACGCCCTGGATGTGGATGATCAGGACAGCCATCGGGCGCTGTATGCAGGTCTGGTTGCGGATGGCCATGTCCAGCTTGATCTGCTGATCCATAATGCAGGCATTTCGGCGATGGGGCCCCTGCTGGAGATTCCCGCGGCCAGGCTGCGGGGCCAGTTCGAAACCAATGTCATCGCCCCGGTTTTGCTGACCCAGGCGCTGTTACCCCTGCTGCGCGCCAGCCACCGACCGGTCGTTGTCCATATCGGCAGTGTTTCCGGCATCCTGACCACGCCGTTCGCCGGAGCCTACTGTGCCAGCAAGGCGGCCTTGCACTGCATTGCGGATGCCATGCGCATGGAGCTGGCGCCATTGGGGATTCAGGTCGTTACCGTCCAGCCGGGCGGAATCCAGTCCCGGTTTGCCGATGCGGCAACGGCCGGTATCGAGTCCTGGTTGAGCGAAGATTCTCTGTATGCGCCGATCCGCGATGGCATCATGAACCGGGCGGCGGCGTCGCAGGTGAATGCAACACCCGCCGCTGAATTTGCCCGGATCCTGGTGGCCGGACTGGCGGTGGAGCGGCCGCGGGCCTTGCAGCGGATTGGCCACGGCAGCCGTCTGCTGCCGGCGCTGCAACGCTGGCTGCCGGCCGAGCGACTGCGCAAACTGCTGAGCCGAAAGTTTGGCCTGACACGTTTGCGCTGAGTGCCCGCTCCGGCAGGGGTCAGACCAGTTCGGCCCGGAAATGGGTCTGCAATTCCTCGCTCAGAGGGCAGGGGCGCGCCAGCAGGGCTTGGAACGCGTCTTGAGGCAGCGGCCGCGATAACAGGAAACCCTGCATGGAGTCGCAGTTGTTGTCGCGCAGGTAGTGCAGCTGTTCGAGCGTTTCCACCCCCTCGGCGACGACCTCCAGGCGCAAATTATGGGCCAGTGCGATGATCGCTCTGACGATCAGTCCGCTGTCGGAATCGGCGGCAATTTCGTGGATAAAGCTCTGGTCGATTTTCAAAGCGGTGACTGGCAGGCGGCGCAGGTAGCTGAGCGAGGATTGGCCGGTGCCAAAATCGTCGATGGACACGCCCACGCCGATTTCCCGAAGCTGCGCCAGGACCCGGGCAGTGTGGTCCAGGTCGGCCATCACGGCGGTTTCGGTAATTTCCAGATCAAGTCGCTGCGGCGAAAGCGCATGCCGGGCCAGTTCATCGGCCACGACGCGGCCGAGCGTTCGATCCTGGAATTGCACGGCGGACACATTCAATGAGAGCTTGAAGTCGCGCAGGCCGGCTTCTGACCAGCGGCGCAGCTGTTGACAGGCTTGGCTCAGGGTCCAGTGGCCAATCGCGTTGATCAGGCCGCATTCCTCGGCCAAGGGGATGAAGCGGCCGGGTGACACGGCCTGGCCTGCCAGGTCCCAGCGGAGCAGGGCTTCGGCCCCGACCAGGTCACCGCGGTCCGTGGCGATCTGAGGCTGGTAGTGCAGGCTCAGATCGCCATGCTCCACGGCGCGGCGCAGCTCGCTCTGCAATTGATGGCGGTGGCGTAATCGCTCGCCGAGTTCGGCGACATAGAACTGCACCTGGCCAGCGGCACCGCCCTGTTTGGCCAAATTCATGGCTTTTTCCGCATTTTGCGTCAGGGCTTCGGGCGAATCGGCATCGTCCGGGAATATGGACACTCCGATCGCCAGATCCACATCGATGGTTTCCACATCGAGTTCGATCGGCTCCCGGCAGGCCTCGCAGATCTGGTGCGCCAGATCCGCTGCCGCCTCGATCCGCTGCAAATCACCGATGATGATGCCGAACTGATCACCACCGATGCGCGAGAGGCCGCCCAGTTCGCCGGTAGCCGCCTTGATGCGATCCGCCATGACACGCAGCACGTAGTCGCCGACACTGTAACCATGTCGATCATTCAGATACTGGAAGTCGCGCAGATCACAGTACAGCACCGCCACTTTCAGATCATGCCGTCGCGCTTGCTGCACCTGTTGTCCGAGCCGGTCATAGAACAGGGTGCGGTTGGGCAGGTCTGTGAGCTGGTCGAAATGAGCCAGATACGACGCCTGTTCTTCGGCGATCCGGCGATGGGCCAGATGGTCCTGGATAGACTGCAGCAGGGCATTGGCCGAACCGATCCACAGTCCCAGTTCGTCGCGTTCATGTCCTTTGAGCATGGGCAGGCGGGTGAGCTGCGGCGCTTGAGGATTGACCTGGGAGAGCATCTCGGCGAGCAGGGTCAGGGGGCGGGTCAGGATCAGCAGAAAAATGGCCAACAGCGCCAGCGCCAGCACCACGGCGCGCAGCAGGCCCGCCAGGACCATGAAGCCAGCGCGCTCCAGGAAGGCATGGCCCGCCGGCAGGGTGTCGATGCTGAGTTGCAAGGCGCCGATCTGATCCTCGAACTGCGCGACGCGCAGCTCGATCGCGTAGTTTCGTTCCGAGCCAAAAATGGCGTCCGACAGAGCGCGCGCGCCGCTGTGTTGCTTGTCGCGCTCGAACCGGGCCAGGGTCTCATTCGGAGCGCTCAGCAGTTCGGCGCGCAGGACCGCGTCGTACTTGGACAGTCCGTTGACCACGCGCTGCGCCAGGCGACCATCAAAGTTGTAGGCGGCTTCGGTGGCCGGCTGCCGGGTCATGGTCAGCAATTGCTCGATGTGGCGATCGATTTCCTGGCTTTGCCGGCGCGCATCGAAGGCGATCTGCGCCAGGCTCAGCACCACGCCCAGGGTAAAAGCGCAGACCATGCACATCAGCATCAGGCGAAAGCTGAGCCGGTCGCGAAAACGCAGACTTTGCTTAAGCGCCACGTGGGCTGGCCCTGTACTGAGCGCCTGATAGACTGACAGGTGACAAAGGAGGGAGACGACGCGTGGCGCCTGACAAGCCATCTAACTGGAGTTGCGGATTCTGGCTGAGCATCCTGGTGCTACCTTGTGCGGCAGCCGCGGCGCCTCCCTTGCGCATCTGTATTGACACCAATCTTTGGTACCCCTTTACCTTCGTCGCCGAAAACCGGGCCGCGGGCCTGCATGTGGATATTGTCTCTGCGGCGCTCGAGCGTGTGGATTTCACGGCACAGTTTACCCCCTTGCCCTGGAAACGGTGCCTGCATGAGGCCCGGCTCGGTAGTGTCGATGCGATTGTGACCGCCGCCTACCGGGAAGAGCGGGATCGCTTCCTGCATTACCCGCCGGATGCGTCAGACACGCCGATTTCCCGCTGGCGGGTGACGCAGGTCGAATACGTGGTCATGAATCTGGCCGACAGTCCTTACGAGTTCACCGGTGATCTGCGCAGCATTCCGCCGCCGGCGCGCGCGCCCTATGGCTACTCCATCGCGGATGATCTGGCGGCCAGCGGGATTCGCCTGGACCTGGCGCCGGGCGACGAGAACAATGTGCGCAAACTGCTCAGAGATCGTGAAGGGGTTGTCGTGACGATTCCGCAGATGGCCAGCCTGCTGCTGAAGCGGCCCGAGTACGCCGGAAAGCTGAAAGTGTCGAAACAGCCGATCAAGTCCAAATCCTATTTTCTGGCGTTTTCTCGGCAGGGCAAGGTCGCTCCCGCTGATCGGGTGGCGATCTGGGAAGCCGTGGCCTTGGTGCGTGATGATGAAGACCAGATGGACCAGTTCAGTCAGCATTACGTCAAGGGCCCAGCCGCGGAAAACCGGCACCCCTAGAACACCAGCTGGGCTCGCAAGGCCGCGATGCTGGGGCTGTCCACGCCGCGGATTTCGGTGTCGATCAGATTCAGCGCAAAGCGAATATTCGGGATCGGAAACCAGTTCAGGCCCAGGCTGATATTGCGCTGGCGATTGCCCAGTTGCTGGTCGGTAAAATCCACCTCGCTGATGCGGGCGGCGATTTCCCAGCTGGCGCGAGCCCTGAGCGGGCGACCGAACACCGCGGAATCCCGGCTGTAGCTGCGCCGGTCACCACCGAACATCCACGCGCCGGCCAGGTAATAACCATCGAACAGTGGATCGCCGCCTCCGGACAAGCGGGCTGCCAGGTACTCGGCCTGGAGCAGCAGGGGCCCTTGTGCCCAGGCCCATTCCAGCCCGCCAAGCTGGTATCTGCGCACGCCGCTGACCTGCACGGCGACAAGTTTGGGCGTGTCATCAATTCGCGCCTCGGGACGTGCGGAAAAGCGGGCCGTTTCAGTCGCGTCGTTGCTCACCTGGCCCAGGCTGAGGCCGAAATGCAGCACCTGGCCGGGGCTGTGTTGTGGTGCCCAGACGAGTCTGCTCAGCGCAGTCAGACCGTCACTGCCGGTATCGTCCGCGGCCAGATTGTCGCCGGTCAGGGCCGCGGCCAACGACAGGTTTCCATGCCTGCTCTCGAAGCCGATACCGAGTTCGCGGTCGGGCAGCAACGCATTGATCACCATGGCCCGTTCCATGAACAAGGTCCATTTGGAACTGCCCATGTTCTCCAGCGAAATCGGTGGCGTGAACTGGCCCAGACTCAGGTTGCCCAGGCTCAGGCCACGGTATTTGATAAACAGATCCTTGGGCGTTGCATCCGCGAAGTCATACTGGAACTTGTATTGCCAGTGCTCGTCGAGCGCGCCCTTGACGAACAGGCGGGCGCGACGTACGTCCGTGCCGTCAAACAGCCGTGGATCGCCGCCGCGAAAGGCTACGGCGTCGGCTTGAATCCGTCCGCCCAGCTGCACGTGTTGTTCGCCCTGCGTGATACGCAGGCCGCCGCCGCTCAGATCGATTTCGGTCTGCGGTATCGCCTGTGCCGGCCCGAACCAAGCCAGGCCGCACAACAAGATTGTCAGTCGCTGAACCCCCATGCTGCTCCCCCATAATTTTTGTTCTGCCAATGTCAGCTGTGCCCGTGGCCGCTGCCGAGAGTCATGCCGCCAGCAGGCCCAGTTCCCCGGGGCTGGAATAGCCCGGAAAGACCCGCGGCAGGTCGGCGTGGGCCATTCCCATGTGGCGCACCAGGATTTCCGCCAGTACGGTGCGGTAATCGGTCGTGATCGCCAGATCGCCGGTCGGGTCCAGCTGCGGGCTGGCCAGCCCGGGCCAGTGGCCATACACCCGGCCGCCGTTCACTGCCCCGCCCAGCACCATCATCATATTGGCGCGGCCATGGTCCGTGCCGCCCGAGGCGTTTTCTCCCACCGTGCGGCCGAATTCACTCATCAGTACCAGTACGCTGCGTGACCAGTGCTCTGCCAGGTCGGTGCGCAATGCGGTCAAGCCTTGCGCGAGTGCGCTGAGCAATGGCGGCAGCGCCGAGTTCTCATTGACATGGTGATCCCAGCCGTCGCTGTTCAAGGTGATGGCTTCGATGCCGATGTCGGCTTTGAGATATTGCGCCGCCTGGCGCAGTCGCTCGCCCAGGGCGCCGCGCGGATAGCTGGCGCCCGGATCACGTGGAATCTGATCCGGCGGATTGGAGGCGAACAGGTCCAGGGCGGAAAAGATACTCCTGGGCACGGTTTCCAGACGTTCGCCATGGC
>JBFJVB010000101.1:0-12358 GCA_041624435.1 Oceanococcus sp.
ACTGTTTTGGCGACCGCTCTTCAGAAATCGTGCACATCGGCCAGGCCGTGATGGCGCATCAGGACGAACAGCGTCCCGGGCTGGACTACTTCGTCGATACCACCTTCAATTATCCAACCATGGCCGAAGCCTACCGTGTCGCAGCCCTCAACGGCATGAATCGCCTGGCCTGATCGCTCGCTCAACCGGATCCGGGACGGCGTTTGGCCTCCTGCCAATAGCCTTCCAGCTCTTCCAGACTCGCCGTCTCCCAGCTGCGACCCAGTGCATCAAGCCTGGCCTCGACATGGCGCAGGCGATCAATGAACTTTTGATTGGTCCGGTGCAGGGCCGCCTGCGGCGAAACTCTGAGAAACCGGGAAAAATTCGCCAGCATGAACAGCATGTCGCCGAACTCGTCCTCGATGGCATCCTGATCGCCCTGTTCGATCGCCGCTTTCAGCTCGGCCGTTTCCTCGCCCAGCTTGGTCCACAGGGGCGCCAGTTCAGGCCAGTCGAAGCCCAGCCGTGCCGCGTCGCGTTGCAGCCGCAGGGCTTCGCTGAGACTGTCGCCGGCGTCGGCCTGTTGCTCAGCCCAGCGCATGGGCGATGAATTTCTGCTGCAGGTTGTAGAGCATGCCTGCCGTCGCACCCCAGACCCGATAACGCCGGTAATGCAGTTCGTAGTAGGTCATGCCCATGCGCCCCAGACGTTTCTTCCGAAAATTGTCCCGATCCAGCACGAATGACAGCGGCACCTCAAAGACCTCTCCGACCTCGCTGGAATCGGCGTGCACCGGGGCATCCTCGGCAATGAACCCCACCACCGGCGTTACCCGGTATTTGGAGATCGTCGGATAATCGTCCAGATAGCCAATGACCTCGACATGGGCCGGGGTCAGGCCGATTTCTTCCTCCGCTTCCCGCAACGCGGTGCCGATCGGAAAGTCTTCACCGTGATCCATCCGACCGCCCGGAAAGCAGATCTGCCCACCGTGAGCGCGCAGGTTTTCCGAACGCACGGTCAGAATCACGCTGGGATTGCGGGATTCGCGAATCCCCACCAGCACCGCTGCCGGGGTCAAGCGTTTCAGCCAGCGCCCCTTGAACAGATGGTCCATGCCCAGGGGCAACTCCAGCCGGGTCACCGGCCGCGGCGCAGCCGCGTCCGTATCCGCCAGGCAGTGCTCCAGCCGCTGTGCCAGGTGGCCGCGGGGCGCACTCAAAACTCGCTTAGCCATCGATCCAGGGAAGCCTGGTCAGCGGCAAAGCGCCGAATCCCATCGGCCAGTTTTTCGGTCGCCATCGCGTCCTCATTCAAGGCCCAGCGATAGCCCGCCTCCACCGGCACACCACCGGGGTCCGCGCTGTCCTGTCCCGCTGCCAGCACCCGCTCAACCCGCGTGTTCTGATCCGCTTCGAGCTCGGCCAGCAATTTGGGCGCGATGGTCAGCAGATCGCAGCCCGCCAGGGCGAGGATTTCGCCGGTGTTGCGGAAACTCGCGCCCATCACCTGGGTGGTATAGCCCTGCGCCTTGTACCAGCGATAGATCCGCCGTACCGATTGCACGCCGGGATCCTGTTCGGCACTGTCCACCGTGGCGCCCTGAGCGAGATGCCAGTCAAGAATCCGCCCCACGAACGGCGAGATCAGGGTCACCCCGGCATCGGCGCACAACTGCGCCTGGGCGAAACCGAACAGCAGGGTCATATTGCAGTGAATGCCGCTGGCCTCCAGCACCCGCGCGGCGCGAATCCCTTCCCAGGTGGACGCAATCTTGATCAGCACGCGGTCCGGGCCGATCCCCTGCTCCGCATAGTAGGACATGATCCGCTCGGCCGCCTGAATCGTCGCCTGGGTATCGAAAGAGGCGCGCGGATCCAGTTCGGTGGAAACATAACGCTGCACCGACTGCAGGATTTCGCAACCGAAGCGAACCGACAGACGTTCCCGCGCCCGCTCGATATCGCCCTTGGCTGCCGCCAGGGCATCCCGGGCCCAGTCGCGCGCATGGGCGGAGTCTGCCGCGGCAAGAATCAGGCTGGGGTTGGTCGTGGCATCGGTGGGGCGGTACTGGCGGATCGCCTCCAGGTCGCCACTGTCCGCGACCACGGTGCTGTACTGGGCAAGTTGTTCTAAGGCGTTCATCAATCGACTTCGTTGAGGTGTTCAGCAGGCGGTCACATGCCGCCGCCTCCAGGCATAATGCCCAAGGTATTCATTCTAGCAGCCTGCCGGACGGACAATGAGCGCTTCCAGCGGCTTCGGCCATCAATTGGCAGACACAGACCCCGCGATTACGCGGCAGGCTATCCCGGCCGCGACCGCCACCACCCGGTTCATCGTGGAGCGTGCCGCCTCCGGCGCGCTGCGGGTCCGCGATGCCCACGCACCGCGCCAGCGCGCCCTGCAAATCGATTTCAACTCGGCGGAAATGAAGCGGCGTATTGCCGCCGGCCGCAAGCAACCCCTGGCCCGGGCCTGTGGACTGCATAAACGGCCCAATCTGCACATCATCGACGCCACGGCGGGCCTGGGGCGGGATGGGCTGTGCCTGGCCGCCCTGGGCGCACGGGTGACCCTGTGCGAGCGCCACCCGCTGCTGTTCGCCCTGCTGGAAGATGCGCTGCTGCGGCTGCCCGCTGAGCTGGCCGCACGCGTGGAGCTACTTCAGCGCGATGCCTGCAGCTTCACCTGGCCCGAAGCGGACGTGATCTTCCTCGACCCGATGTTTCCCAGCGTGGGCAAACGCGCCAGTCCCGGCCTGGAGCTGCAGTATCTGCAGCAACTGGTGGGTCCGGACGACGATGCGCAGCAGCTCTGGGAGCACGCCATGGCGGGTCCCGCCCGCCGGGTGGTCCTCAAGCGCCCGCCGCGCGGCGCCCGCGTTCGTCTGCACAAGCCCGATTTCAGTTACGGCGGCGGCCGGGCGGTGTACGAGGTGTATGTGCGCCCGCAATCCGGAGCGGGGCCTGAAATCCCGCCCTCGCCCTAGAGCGGCTGCAGTTCGCGTAGAAACCGCTGCGCATTCTGGACATAGTGGGCGGCCTGGGATTTGAGCGTCTGCGCCCCGGCGGCGTCGATCTGTCGCACCACCCGGCCGGGCACGCCCATCACCAGGGAATGGTCCGGAATGACCTTGCCCTCGGGAATCAGCGCGCCGGCGCCGATGATGCAATGGCGCCCGATCACCGCCCGATTCAGCACCGTGGCCTTGATGCCGATCAAGCTGCCATCGCCGATGGTGCAGCCGTGCAACATGGCCTGATGGCCCACCGTCACATCCTGGCCAACGGTGAGGGTGATGCCTGGGTCTGTATGTAGAATGCATCCATCCTGAATATTACTACGCTCACCGATGATGATCTCGTCCATATCGCCCCGAATGACACAGCCAAACCAGACGCTGGCATCCTGCTTCAGCGTCACCGCGCCGATGATCTGGGCGTTGTCCGCAACGAAATTACCACCGCTCAGTTGCGGTGACCGGTCACCCAATTGGTACAGCATACGCATCCTCTCCCGCCTGAAAAAAGCCCTCATCCTACTCTGCCTGTGCAGTCTGCTGGGGGGCTGTGGCGGCAGGAATGCGCCACCTCCCCTGGCCTATCTGCCCAGCGATGCGGTGATCCTGGCTTTCGGCGACAGTCTGACCCACGGCACCGGCGCTCAAAGCGATGAAGCCTATCCCCGCGTGCTCGGCGATCTCATCGACCGGACGGTGCTGGTGGCTGCCACGCCCGGGGACCAGACCGCCCAGGGCCTGGCCAAGCTGCCCCAGGCCCTGGACAAAGCCCAGCCCGACCTGCTGATCCTGTGTCTGGGCGGCAACGATTTTCTGCGCAAACAACCCGAGGCCCAGATTCGCGCCAATCTGGCCAGGATGATCGAGATGAGCCAGACCCGGGGCATTCCGGTGGTGTTACTGGGCGTACCGAAGCCGGCCGTGTTCGGCCTCAGCGGCCATGCCCTCTACGCCGATCTGGCGAAGCACTTCGCGCTGCATCTGGACAACACCACGATTGCCAGCCTGCTCAAGGACCGGGCGACCAAATCCGACCCGATTCACCCCAATGCGCAGGGCTATCGAGTCCTGGCCGAAGCGGTCGCGCAGCTGCTGCGCCAGGCCGGCGCAGTCTGAACGCCGGCTAGGTCCTGGCCTGGCGTTGCGCCAGGGTCTGGGCGACCTCATTGCGCAGGTAGCGCGGCTGCAAGGCCTGCGCTGGCGGCCAGTCCGTCACCGGCCGAGTGCTGGCCCACTGCGCTACCGCGGCGGCATCCAGGCGCACGCCAGCCACGGTCTGGCTGCCAAACCGTTCCGGCCAGGCTTCAAACCCCGGGCCGGCCACGACCGCGGCCGCGTCAATAAGCAGCGCTTCGGGTTTGAGCAAACGCTCGTCGCCCAGCCGAGCCCAGGGACCCTTCGGATGACGCCGGTAGTGGGCGGCATACAACTCCCCCATGCGGGCATCCAGCGCCACCCAGCACTCGGCCGCGGTGCTGTACTGGGCCAGACGCAAAGCCAGCGCATCCAGGCTGGACACCCCCAGTACCGGCAAGCCCGTGGCCATCCCCAGTCCCTGGGCATACGCCACGGCGACCCGCACGCCGGTAAAGCCCCCCGGCCCAACGCAACAGGCGATGCCATCCAGTTCGGACCAGTCCTCACCCAGCTCCTGTCGAAGTTCGGCCACCTGCGCGGCCATCCAGCTCAGACTGTCCTTGATCACGGTATTGTGGCGCAGTTCGCAGTCACCCTCGTTCCAGAACGCTATGGAGCAGGCGCCATCGGCGGAATCCAGGGCCAGGAGCTTCATGGCCGGATCTCGCGCAAGAACGCACAGGCCTGCTCGGTGCTGTCGATCTGACTCATCGGCGGCAGACTGTCCAGGAAGCTCTGGCCATAGCGTTTCTTGCGCACCCGCGCGTCGCCCAGCACCAGCACCCCCTTGTCATCCATATCCCGGATCAACCGCCCCGCCCCCTGTTTCAGAGTCAGCACGGCTTGAGGGATCTGATGTTCAAAGAAAGGGTTACGTCCTTCGGACTTGAGCTGGGCCGCGCGCGCCTTCAACACCGGATCGTCCGGAGAAGCAAACGGCAGGCGGTCAATGATGACCAGGCGCAAGGCGCCGCCGCGGACATCGACCCCCTCCCAGAAACTCGAAGTGCCCACCAAAATGGCATGCGCGTCGCGGCGGAAATCCTCCAGCAGGCGACTGCGCTCCTGCTGGCCCTGCTCCAGCACCAGATACTCACCCCACTGCCGCAGCGCATAGGCGTACTCCTCTACCGCACGCTGGCTGGTACACAACCAGAAACAGCCCCCTTGAGACGCATCAATCAGGGACTTGCCCAGTTGAATCAGCTGCTGCGAGTAATGCCGCTCGTTCGGCTCGGCCAGGTCCCGCGGCAGCAACAGACGCGCGTTGCGGGCGTAGTCGAAAGGGCTGTCGATTTCCAGAGTGCGGGCATCGGCCAGTCCCAGCCGTTCGATGAAATGGCGGAATTCTCCGGCCACCGACAGGGTCGCGCTGGTCAGAATCCAGGCTCCGGGCTGTCGCCCGCGGGCGATATCCATGGCCGGCGCCACATCCAGCGGAATCGCCTGCAAGGCGAAACCCGCGACCTGCCGCTCCGCCCAGCGCACCAGTTCGTCGGCGTCCCCGTCGCGCCAGCGACGCAAGCGGCTGAGCAGGGTCGCGGTGCGGCGCCACACATTGGCCAGTTCGGGGCCCCGCCCGGCCTGCTCGGCCAGCACGCCCTGCAGTTGATCCAGACTCGCCGCGATGCGATCCAGGGCGGCGGTAAATTCCTGATCCCCCTCCAGGTCGCTCATCTCCAGCCGCTGCCGACTGAACGGAAAACAGCTTTGCAGCTGGGCAATGCCATCCACCAGCGTGGCGGCCAGATCCTTGAGCACCGGCATATCACCAAACACATCCGCGGCCGCGACGATGTCCTTGCCAAGTTCCCGGCTTTGTCGCGCGGACAAACCGAAGCCGAAAAATTGCGCCAGCACATCGGCAAACTGATGGGCTTCGTCGATCACGACCGCATCCATTTCGGGCAGCAGTTCGCCAAAACCGTCATCCTTCAGGGCCAGGTCCGCGCACAGCAAATGGTGATTCACCACCACCAGTTGCGCATCCTGAGCCCGGGCCCGTGCGCGCACCACAAAGCATTCCTCGTACTCGGGGCACTGGGCGCCAAGACAATTTTCATTGGTCGAGGTGATTTTGGCCCGAATCGGATCCTGATCACGCAGGCTGCTGAGTTCGGCCAGATCGCCTGAGCTGGTTTGCGTACTCCAAAGCTTGATCTGGTGGAGCTTTTCGGCTTCCGCTCCATCGTAAGGCTGGGCCTGGGCCTGGCGCAGTCGGCACAGATAATTCGACCGCCCCTTGAGCAGTTCGGCCCGGCAGGGCAAGCCCAGCGCCTCGGCCAGGCGAGGAATATCGGAATGGAAAATCTGGTCCTGCAGATGCCGGGTACCGGTCGAGATCAGGACGTTCTTCCCGGACAGCAAAGCCGGCACCAGATAGGCGAAGGTCTTGCCGATACCCGTGCCGGCCTCGGCGATCAGGGTCGCGCCATCGTCCAGCGCCTGCGTGACCTGGCGCGCCAGTTGGATCTGGCCGCTACGCGGTCGGAAGCCATTGAGAAACTGCGCGAGGGCGCCGTTCTCACCCAGCGCCTGATCCACTTCATCCACCAGCCCAACTCCGCTCGACCCGTGCGTGCAAAATCAGCGCCCGTCGGCCTTGTCCTGCGCCTCGGACGCCGCGCGCTGATCGCCCTGCAGACGCTTGATATCGGCTATCAGCAACCAGGCGGCCCGGGCTGTCGGTCCCTGGGCGGCAAAGCTCAGGCTGCGCCGGGCAAGATTCTCGGCCTGGATCATATTGCCCTGCTCAAAGCGCACCTCCGCCAGCTTGAGCCAGGGCAGCGGGTCATTGTTCACGATTCTGATCGCCCGCTCCAGGGTGCTGGTGGCCCGCTCCAGATCTCCGGCTGCGCGCTCGCCTTCGGCCTGCTCTACCAGCGCCAGAATGCTGGGATGATGGGCTGCGGCGGGCTCGACGGCCTGCGTCTCGTGCCGTGACGGCGGTGAATATGGCGCGCGCTCGGGTGGCGGGGTGGACTGCGGCTCGTAGCCCCAGTCCGGATCACTCCGGGGAGGGTCGGGATACGGCCATACCGGTGCATCACCGGGAAGCGAGGCACAGGCTGTGAGCAGCATCACCGCCAGCAGGCTGGCGCTGCGTAAAACTGGATTTATCGCCATAAATCTTTGAATCGGTCCCAACCCGAAGTGGTGGCGCAAGGCGCGTTTTGCTTGGGCACAGTGCCTGCAACGAAGGGAATGCGCAAGACACTGCGGCAACCCCGGGGCGCAGGCAGATGGGATTGCAGATCAATCCTGGCCCATTCCAGGGGCACATGGGCCGGCTGCGCCAGACCTTGCAGGCCAGCGCCGCGCATCATCCGGCTCCAGATCGGCAAGGCCCCCACCGCTCCGGTCAGTTGCGTGCTGCGATTATCATCGTGACCGACCCAGACCACGCCCAGATAATTCGCCCCAAACCCGGCGAACCAGCTGTCGCGCAAATCGTCCGAGGTACCGGTCTTGCCGGCCACTCTGAGCGCCGGGTCCAGGTCGCGATAGATGCCGCGGCCCGTGCCCTGCTGGGTGGCCTGCTGCAAGGCCCAGTTCAACAAGGCCACCGGGCCGGCCGGCAAGGGCTCGGCCAGTTCCAGGGGATAGCGCTTGAGCAGTTCCCCTTCGCGGGTTTGCACCGCGCGGATACTGGTCAGACGCTGGGCGTAGCCGCCACTGGCCAAGGCGGCATACAGCTCGGTGACCTGCAAAGGGCTGCGGTCCCAGGCCCCCAGCAGCAAGGACGGCAATTCGGGTACCGCTTCGGCAACCCCCAGCTGATGCAGGGTTTCGATCACCCGGGACAATCCCAATTCCAGCCCCAGATTGACCGTGGCCAGATTGTAGGACCGGGCCAGGGCCTGATACAGCGGGACCTTGCCATGCGTCGTGCCGTCGTAGTTCTGCGGCTCCCAGCGACTGCCATTGGGCATGTCCAGCGCAATCGGCTCATCCGCGATCAGACTGGTCAGCTGATAATTCTGCGGCCGTAACAGGGCGCCCAGATAGATCACCGGTTTGATCGTCGACCCCAGCGGACGCCGCGCATCCAGCGCCCGATTGAAACCCTGGGCATTGGGATCACGTCCACCGACCAGCGCGACGATCGAACCATCGCTGACCGATGCGACGACCGCCGCCGCTTCCAGGCCGGCGATATTCCGGCCCGCCTCGACGGTATCCAGTCCCTGCTGCACCGCCTGCTCCGCCGCCGCCTGCACCTGCGGCGCCAGGCTGGTGAAGATGCGCAGTCCTTCTTCGGTGAGCGCCTGCTCAGGATAATCCCGGGCCAGCTCGCGGCGAACCTGCTCGGCAAAGGCCGGATACCGCCGGGCGACCCGCCGACCGGACGCGCTGGGCATGGGCTCGCCCTGCGCCTGGGCGAGCGCGGCGGCATCCAGCAGCCCGGCCTCATGCCATTCCTGCAGGACCAGATTGCGGCGCTCGCGGGAGCGCTCCGGATGCCGTCGCGGACTGTAGTACGACGGCCCCTTGACCATCCCGACCAGCGTCGCCAGTTCCGCAGGGCGCAGTTCCGCCAGCGGCTTGTGGAAATAGAATTCGCTGCCCAGGCCAAAGCCGTGGATCGCGCGCTGGCCATCCTGGCCGAGGTAGACCTCGTTCAGGTAGGCCTCGAGAATCTCGTCCTTGCTGTAATGCAGCTCGAGTAACAGCGACAGGATTGCTTCGCTGAACTTGCGGCTGAACAGCCGCTGGTTGTTCAGAAAGAAATTCTTGACCAGCTGCTGGGTCAGGGTGCTGCCGCCCTGCACCACCCGTCCGGCACGTAAATTGACCACCATCGCCCGCAGGATCGCTCGGGGATCCAGGCCGAAATGCGCACGGAATCGCTGATCTTCCAGCTGAATCAGGCCCTGCGGCAATAAAGCCGGCACCTCGGCCAGCTTGATCAGCACCCGGTCCTCGCCGTGTTGCGGAAAAATGCTGCCAATCAGCAGCGGATCCAGTCGCAGCAAGGCCAGCGGCGCGGCATGGTCCAACTGACTGATGCGTTCCAGTTGCTGCCCGGAAAACTCCAGCCGCACGCGGGCACTGGGCTGGGCGCCGTCCGGAAACACGAACGGCCGGGTTTGCAGCTCCAGCCGGTCACGTTGCTGGTAGTACTGACCCTGGCCCAGCTCGGCGCGGGGGCTGCGCAGATACCCCAGACGCTTCAATTCCTCCAGAAACTGGAACCTGGTCATCGCCATGCCGGGATAGACCTCCAGCGGCGCGGCATAGATCTGCGCGGGCAAGGCCCAACGCGCCCCGGTAAAGCGGCTGCGAATCTGCTGATCCAGCATCAAGGTGTAGCCCGCCAGCAGCAGCAGGGCGCCGCACAGCAGCACGACGGACAATTTGAACAGGAAGGAGCGGAGCTTTTGCATGCGGCGCGAATTTTAGCCCGAATGAGCCAGCCCCGCCGGCTTCGGGATAGCCCGCTGCCGACCCGGAGCGGGCGAAACCACCCTGGCGTCAGACCTGATCGAGCGGCTCAGCTCTCGTCGGTATCGATGTCGACGCCAATTTCGCGCTGCATCTGCTCCATGGAGATGTGGCGTACATCCTTGCCGTAGACAAAGTAAATAATATATTCGGCCAGATTTCGGGCATGATCGCCCACCCGCTCCAGCGAGCGTATCGCCCAGATGATATCCAGCACGCGGCTGATCGAGTGCGGATCTTCGATCATGAAGGTGATGCACTGGCGCATGACGGCTTCATACTCCCGGTCAATCTTGACATCGGCCTTGACCACGGCGATGGCCGCCTTCGCATCCATGCGGGCGAAGGCATCGAGCACATCGTGCAGCATGACCTGGACATCCTTGCCCAGCCTCTCCACCTCGAAGTGGGGTCCGCGCGGCATATCCAGACGCGACAGGTTCAGGGCCATCTGGGCGACCCGGTCGGCCTCATCGCCGATGCGCTCCAGATCGGTGATGGTCTTGATGATCGCGACGATCAGGCGCAGGTCACTGGCCGCGGGCTGTCGCCGCGCCAGAATCCGGCTGCATTCCTCGTCGATATAGACCTCCATGCCATTGACCTTGTGATCATCGGCGATGACCTGCTCGGCCAGGCTGCCATCGAGTTGCAAAATGGCCTCGACAGCCCGCTTGAGTTGTTCTTCCACCATCCCGCCCATGGCCAGAACCCGCTGGCGTACATCCTCCAGTTCGGCGTTGAACGCCCCGGAGATGTGTTTGGTATAGCTTGAGGAGTCTGCTGCTGCCATCTTGGATACCTTAGCCGTATCGGCCCGTGATGTAGTCTTCGGTTTGTTTTCTTGCGGGATTGGTAAACACCGTATCGGTGTCTCCGAACTCCACCAGCGTCCCCAGGTACAAGAACGCCGTGTAGTCCGAAACCCGCGCCGCCTGCTGCATATTGTGGGTGACGATGACGATGGTGTACTGGCTTTTCAGCTCATGGATGAGTTCTTCGATCTTCAGCGTCGAGATCGGATCCAGAGCCGAGGCCGGTTCATCCAGCAGCAGCACCTCCGGTTTGATCGCAATGGCGCGGGCGATCACCAGGCGTTGCTGCTGCCCCCCCGACAGGCCCAGCGCGTTCTCGTGCAGGCGATCCTTGACCTCGTCCCACAGGGCCGCACCCTTGAGCGCCCATTCCACGGTTTCATCCAGCACCTGCTTGCGGTTGATGCCGGCCAGGCGCAGGCCGTAGGCCACGTTTTCATAGATGCTTTTCGGAAAGGGATTGGGTTTTTGAAACACCATGCCCACGCGGCGGCGCAAGGACGCCACATCCACATCCGGGTCAAAAATGTTTTTGCCATCGAGGCGCAATTCGCCTTCGGTCCGCACCCCGTCCACCAGATCATTCATCCGGTTGAAACAGCGCAGCAAGGTGGACTTGCCGCAGCCACTGGGGCCGATGAAGGCGGTGACCCGGTTACGCGCGACGTTCAGATCAACGTCTTTCAGGGCCTGGGCTTCGCCGTAGTACAGGCTGAGCTTGTCCACCGTCAGAGCGATATCCTCGTCCGCCAGCCGCAGCCCCTCGGGGCGACGCCCCATGGTCGCCAGATCAATCGCATGACTCATGCTTGAATTCTCATTTTCAGTTCCCGAAGCTGCCGGGCAGCCTAATGTTCCAGCGCACGATAGCGCTCACGCAAGCGGTTACGCACCCGCACCGCAAACAGATTCAGGGCGATGATCACCATCACCAGCAGCAAGGCGGTGGCGTACACCAGCGGACGCGCGGCTTCCACATTCGGGCTTTGAAAGCCGACATCGTAAATGTGAAAACCCAGATGCATGAACTTGCGATCCAGATGCAGAAACGGAATGTTTCCATCCAGCGGCAACGAAGGCGCCAGTTTGACCACGCCCACCAGCATCAACGGCGCCACCTCGCCAGCGGCCCGGGCCACGGCCAGAATCAGTCCGGTCATCATCGCCGGACTGGCCATCGGCAGGACGATGCGCCACAGGGTTTCCGCCTTGGTGGCTCCCAGGGCCAGGGAGGCTTCACGCAGCGTGCGAGGAATCCGCGCCAGGCCCTCTTCGGTGGCCACGATCACCACCGGCAGCGTCAGAATGGCCAGGGTGAGGGATGCCCACAGGATGCCTCCGGTGCCGAACGTCGGTGATGGCAGGGCTTCCGGATAGAACAGGGCGTCGATGGAACCACCCAGAAAATAGACAAAAAACCCCAGACCGAAAACGCCGTAGACGATTGACGGCACGCCCGCCAGATTGTTCACCGCAATTCGAATGATCCGGGTTAAGGCGCCCTGCCGGGCGTATTCGCGCAGATAAACCGCGGCCACCACGCCAAAAGGCGTGACGAAGACCGCCATCAGCATCACCATCATCACGGTGCCGAAAATGGCCGGAAAAATACCCCCTTCGGTATTGGCTTCGCGGGGGTCTTCAGCCACGAATTCCCAGAGTTTCACCGCATAGAAGGCGATTTTTCCCAGCACCCCCATCGCATTGGGGCGATACCCGCGAACCACTTTGGCCAGCGGTAGTTCCAGGGTTTCACCGCCGATCACCCGGACCACGATGCGGTCGCGCCGGATCTGCTCGTAGAGGGCCACGAGCTGCGTTTCCAGCGTCTGGTACTGCCCGTTGAGCCTCTGCTCTTCGCGCGCAATGGCCGCCAGGGCCTGGGGCGTGGCCCGCCCCTTGAGCTCCAGGCGCCGGCGCTCCAGGCGTTGCTCTTCCATGGCGTAATTGAGCTTG
>JBFJVB010000102.1:0-12108 GCA_041624435.1 Oceanococcus sp.
CCTCGCGCTGCGGGAAGCTAATCTGGATGCCGTGTTGCTGCAGCGCCTCGAGAATCTCCAGCAGCAGATCGCCCCCCACCCGGTTACTGCCATCGTCAATCCCGTCCATCCAGAATTCAACGAACATATTGATGCCCGAATCCCCGAAGGAATCGATCTCGCAATCCGGACGCTCTTCCAGGGGCAACTGCTCGCCACTGAGCACTTGCGGGTGCGCCGCTACGGTGGCGCGAATCAGCTCACACAAGGCCCGCACATCGGTGTCATAGGCCACTGAAAAATCCACCCGGTAGCGCTGTTTGCGGTTCTTGTGGGTCCAGTTGGTAAACGGACTGGTGATGAACTTCTCATTCGGGACCAGCACATCTTTGCCATCAAAAGCTTCCAGGGTGGTGTGGCGCATATTCAGCTCGCGCACATAACCGACCTGGCCGTCTTCAAGTTCAACATAGTCGCCCACCGACAGGGAGCGATCGAACAGCAGGATGATGCCGGAGATGAAGTTCGAGGCGATCGACTGCAAGCCAAAACCCAGGCCGACACCGAGCGCCCCACCGAACACCGCCAGGGTGGTCAGATTGATGCCCATCACCTGCAGCAGCAAGAGCGACACCAGCAGGAACAGGACAATCTGGAACAGCTTGGCAATGACCTCACGGGTACGGATATCCAGCCGGGCCTGCCGCCGGATCACGCTCTGACCCGCATCATTGGACAACCAGCCCAGCCAGAACAGCAGCGAACCGAATACCAGAACCCGCAGCACGCCGCTGGCGGTGAGTTTCAGATTACCGATCTCGATCGACATCGCCGCCAGCGACGCGGTCACCGGATCAAGCAGGCCCAGCAGATGCAATGTCAGGACTGGCAGCAGCAGCCAGCGCAAGGCGCGTGCGGCGATCGGTCCGGCCACGAACAGCCGGATCAGGCGATCCGCCAGCAACAGGATGCTCAGCAGCAGGGCTCCCCGCAGCAGCCAGCCCTGCCCAAGCACGGCCTCACTGAATGCTCCCCCCAAAATCAGCAGCAGACTGGCGAACATCGGATACAGGGCCGGTTGCATCCGCGCCAACCACCTGCGGGTGGTCCGGATCAACTGTTCTTCCGGGACCATCACCGGCGCTGACACATAGGCGATCACCCGCGTGCTCAGGACCCAGGCCAGCAGGATGGCGCACAGTGCCAGACCGAGCTGGGTGAAGGTATCGGGCGAACTGATGAGGTCCAGGGCGACCGCTTGTCCGTGCAGCGCCGCGTCGCGTAAAGCGATAATATTCATGGCGGAAGGGCCCTTCGACAGTGTATGGCCTACAGAATACATGGCCTGATCCCGGCCCGGTGACAAGCTCCCAACCCGCGCGAAAGCCTCCGAAACCTGAGCTCCCCGGCCCGCACAGCAGCAAGAACAATGCGCCGTTCGGTGCCCATTCCCGCTTTGGACTAAAATACCCCTCGTCTTTCATGGTATTTGCGATGTCCTCCCCTGCGTTTCCCCTGCCCCCGAATACGCCCAAGCGGCGCCTATTCGACTACGAGCGGTACTGGGCGGAGTGCTTCGGCAAGGCCCCCTTCCTGCCCACCACTCGCGCCGAGATGGATGCGCTGGGCTGGGATTCATGCGATGTGGTGATCGTCACCGGCGATGCCTATGTGGATCACCCGTCCTTTGGCATGGCGATCATTGGACGCTTGCTCGAAGATCAGGGTTTTCGGGTCGGCATCATTGCCCAACCAAACTGGAAGGATCCCGCCGAATTCTCCCGGCTGGGTACGCCCAACCTGTGTTTCGGTGTCGCCGCCGGCAACATGGACTCGATGATCAACCGCTACACGGCCGATCGCAAACCCCGCTCCGATGACGCCTACACGCCCGGCGGCAAGGCCGGTTCGCGGCCGGACCGCTGCACCATCATCTACAGCCAGCAATGCCGCGCCGTCTGCCCTGACACCCCGATCATCCTGGGCGGCATCGAGGCGTCCCTGCGCCGGATTGCCCATTACGATTACTGGCAGGACAAGGTGCGCCGCTCCATGCTGGCCGACACCCCCGCCGACCTGCTGCTTTACGGCAATGCCGAACGCGCCATTGTCGAAGTGGTGCAGCGCCTGGCGCGAGGCGAAGCCATCGCCAGCATCACCGATGTGCGCGGCACCGCGTTCTGGCGCCAGGACACGCCCGCGGATTTCCTGGAAATTGACTCGACCCGCATCGACCGGCCGGGCCGTATCGACCGCATCGTCAATCCCTATGTCAACACCCAGGAGATGGATGAATGCGAGGTCGAACGGCGCAATCAGCAGCAGCTCGATCCGAACGCAGGGGTACCGATCCGTTTCATGCCCCATCCCCAGCGCGATCGCGACCGCACGGTGATTCGCCTGCCGTCCTTCGACAAAGTGCGCAATGACAAGGCCCTGTACGCCCATGCCAATCGGGTCCTGCATCTGGAAACCAACCCCGGCAATGCCCGCGCCCTGGTCCAGCGCCACGGCCACCGCGACCTGTGGCTGAATCCGCCCTCGCAACCGCTGTCGACCGAGGAAATGGATCATGTGTTCGGCCAGCCTTTCGCCCGGGTGCCGCACCCGGCCTACCAGGGCCAGAAGATTCCCGCCTATGAAATGATCCGTTTCTCGGTGAATATCATGCGCGGCTGTTTCGGCGGCTGCACCTTTTGCTCGATCACCGAACACGAAGGCCGGATCATCCAGAATCGCTCGGAAGCCTCGATCCTCAACGAAGTCGAGGAAATCCGCGACAAGGTCCCGGGCTTTACCGGGGTCATATCCGATCTGGGCGGCCCCACCGCGAACATGTACCGCATCGCCTGCAAGAGTCCGAAAATTGAAGCGGCCTGCCGGCTACCCTCCTGCGTCTATCCCGGCATCTGCGACAACCTCAACACCGACCATTCCGCACTCACGCAGCTGTACCGCAAGACCCGCAAGCTGCCGGGCGTGAAAAAAGTGCTGATCGCCTCCGGACTGCGTTACGACCTGGCGATCAAGGACCCTGAGTATGTGCAGGAACTGGTGACCCACCATGTTGGCGGCTATCTGAAGATCGCCCCGGAGCACACCGAGAACGGGCCGCTGGACAAAATGATGAAACCGGGCATCGGCGCCTATGAGGAATTCAAGCGCCTGTTCGAAAAGTTCAGCAAACAAGCAGGCAAGGAGCAGTACCTGATTCCCTACTTCATCGCCGCCCATCCGGGCACCACCGATGAGGACATGCTCAATCTGGCCCTGTGGCTGAAGAAGAACGGCTTTCGCGCCGACCAGGTGCAGGCGTTCTATCCCTCGCCGATGGCCACCGCCACCGCGATGTACCACACCGACAAGAACCCGCTGCGCAAAGTCACCTATAAAAGCGCTGCGGTGCAGATTGTCAAAACTCCAGCCCAGCGCAAACTGCACAAGGCTTTGCTGCGCTACCACGATCCGGCCAACTGGGCCCTGCTGCATGAAACCCTGATCCGCATGGGGCGTCAGCACCTGATTGGCGACCGCCCCGGTTGTCTGATTCCCAGCGCCCCACCAAGCACGCCTGGCAGCTACCAGTCACCTCGGCGCAAGAACTCCGCCAGCGCAGACCAGAAACGCAAGAGTCGCCCCCTGCTGACCCAGCACACCGGCCTGCCGCCACGGGGTACAGCGCCCAGTAAATCCAGCCGCAAACCACGCCGGCCCTCGGCGCCAGGAAAATAGCCCCGGGCCTGAAATCGGGCAGATTCTCAGGCTCCGATCCGGCTTTTGCCCGATTCGGAAAAAAGCGGCGACAAACGCATTCCACTGCGCGCCGCGCTCACGTATGCTAAGCACGTGCGTTCCCACGGTGAGCAGGCTTTATTCGCTCATGGACATCCGGCAGGAACACTGCGTTTTACCGCGACGCCGCATAACTACAAGATGGCGCGCTAGGGTTTTGGGGATTCGGATGTGGGTACGAGGCAATAGCTGCCAGGCACGGCGGGGCATCGCCGTGGTATTGATGTTCGCTTGCGGCGCCGCAAGCGCCCAGGCGCCACTGAGCCCGGATGAATGGTTCGAGCTGATCAGCAATAAAGGCCGCAGGCCTGCAAGCCCGGACATACCGGCGCAGTCCTTAAAGCCCCCCGCACCATTAACTGAAAAAGCGGTTTCGCCCCAAGGCTTCGAGCAGGCACGCCCGTCCCAGAGCCCGGAGCGGCCGGACCAGACCGGTGATCAGCCCGCCTCCGCAGAGTCTTCTGCAAACGGTGAAGCTTCGCCTCCGGCCCCGACTCACCGGGCCAGCACGGTGAGCAAGAGCCAAGCGCCGTCCGCCGCGGCCCCCAGCCCGCAAGCGGCGCCCACGGCGCAGCAGAGCCCCGCCCGAAAAAACCCGGTGGCCCCGGCTACGGGCCAGGACTACGCCGACCAGTACTTGATCGATGAATGGCCCGAGGAGTATCAGATCCAACAAACTGAACTGGCCGCCAGGATCCAGCCGGCCGGCCGGCGCAGCCTTTCCGGCGAGTGGCTGACCACCCAGCAACGCAACAGCGGCCGGGCGGCAAATTACGACACGGCGGCCCGGCTGCATTACAACCGGGAAACCTTGAATTACGGCCAGCTCAGCCTGCAGGCCAGTCTGGCCTATGTACTGGAAGCCGAGACGGCGCCCGGCCAGCAAGTCCAGAACTCGGCCAAACCGGCCGGCCGCTATCTGGCCCTGGTGGATGGATTTCCGGTCACGCCCCATTGGCATCTGGATGCCAGCGGCGGCGTGCAACCGGCGCTCAATCACCCCCTGGCAACCACGGGATATCGGGTAAACCTGCCGTCCAGCCTGATCGACGGCTATACCGCCAGCCTCAGCAATGGCCGCCAGACCCTGGGCTATAGCAACGGCAGACTGGGGCAACTGGGCGGCTTTGCCGGCCTGGAGTTTCGCCCCAGTCGCAGTTCGAACCAGGGGATCAGCTACGAAGCCCAGCTTGGTTCCAGCTGGACCCTGGCCGCCCAGGCAACCGAACTCCAAGGCGACGAGCGTATCTCCGATCACCAGAGCGCCGCGGCTGCGTTACGCTACGCAGCGCAGGATCAGCGCAGCGGTTTCAGCCTGCATGGCCTGTACTCCGACACCGGCAGCATCGGCTACTGGCTGGATGGGAAAGCCGCCAGCACGTACTGGAAACATCGCTTTGGCGGCCTGTTTCTCGAAGACGGCTTGCTGTGGAATGCCACGCATCTGGCAGACAACCGGGTCGGGGCGTACTGGCAGGCCGACCGGCGCACTTTTGTGCAAAACCTGAGCAGCTCATTCGGCTACGATGAAACCAATCACAGCGGCGCCCCCGGACAGACTGGCAGCCGCCTGTACAGTGCGGCACTGAACCTGTCGCGCAAGCTCAGTTATACGCTGCGGGCCGGCGCCAGCCTGAGTATCAACCGTCGTCTGCCTGGCCGGGGGCTGAGTGAAGGGCATGCCACCAGCAGCCGGATTAACAGCTTTGTCAGCCCGCAGTGGGACCTGGGCGTCAGTCAACTGCAAGCATCCTGGAGCCGTTTACGGCGCAACGCCCAAGACACCGATCAATGGGGACTGAGCTGGGATCACGCCTGGGCCACACCGCCGGACCTGGCCCTGAGCACCAGCCTGGCAGTGAGCAAATCCATCGAATCAAACGGGGACGAACTGCGCTATTCCGGTGGTCTGTCGTTGCGCTACGTATTCGACGGCGGAACCAAGCTCGACCTGAGTTACAATTATGGTCAGGTGCAGCAGGCCGACCTCAACGGCCCCCAATCCGCGGCCTCCAATAGCGGCAATCTGGGCCTGAGCTGGAAAGCCTTGGGCGGTGTGGAATGGCAACTGCAAGCCTTCATCAATCAATCCGAGACGAACCGCTCCGGCATCAGCAGCGGCGCGCGGGTGGATTCGCAGATTCAGCTTTCCGCCCGGCATCAGCTCAGCAGCGGGCGCCCGTTTTCCGCCCTGGGCTTCCGCACCGCGGCCGGCGGCAACGGCACGCTGCGCGGCAAGGTGTACTTCGACGCCAATGCCAATGGCCGGCACGACGCCAATGAAAAAGTGGCTCGCGGCTTGCTGGTTTACCTGGACGGTCGTTTCATCAGCCAGACTGACTCCAATGGCTACTACAGCTTCGATCCGGTGCATGCCGGGCGGCACCGGGTTTCGATCGCGATTGAAGACGTACCGCTGCCCTGGATTCTGGAAGACGAAGAGCCGCGCCTGGTGCATATCGGCGTGCGCGAATCCACCCCCCTGGATTTCCCCCTGGTCGCACCCAATTTCTAGGTACGGCCAGGCCCGCTGCGGCTAATTGAGAATCTGCTCCACCGCGACCTTGCCGCCGTCCCAGATGATCTCACCGCTGATCCGTGCCGGGGGCTGAATCGTGAAATCGATGTCGTCGCCATTGGCCTGCTTGGGCCACATCGGTATCCAGCGGGTTTCTCCCGGCAACACCGGCAGCGGTGACACCAGCAAGGAAAACGGCCGCTGCTGCCCATCCACGCCCTTGAGCAAGCCCCTGGGTCGGCCATGGGCCTGACCGGGATTGTGAAATTCCACCATCGGCACCAGGCCCTGGGGCTTCTGCTGAATCTGCATCTGCCCAACTTGTAAGGTGGCCTGGGCCTGACCGATTTTCAGATACACGATCACCGCAATCCGTCCGGCCACCGGAAATTTGATATTTCCCGCCGAAACCAGATCATGCGCATCTTCGGGCACTTCGATCAGTATCGCGAAACGGCATTCCCCATCGCCCGCCTCTTCGGGCACGCGTACTTCAAAACGAAACTTTTTCTCCCCGCCCGGCGGCACACTCAGCACCGGTCTCTCCAGGCGCACCCAGGGGCGGCAGCTATCGGCACGCAATTCAACCGGATGGATCGTCACCCCGGCATCCGGCCCCAGATCCCAGTCCGCGCTGCGCAACCTGAAACTGGCCGGCCCCTGGCCCGAATTGCCAATCCGCAGAAAACTGCGTTTGACCTCGCCGGGTTTGGCTTCCAGCTCGAAGCGCGGCGGTGACACCACCGTGGAATAGATTCCGGCCCACAGCGGTCCGGGCAGAATCAGGCCCGCCAACAGCCCAACCAGGCCCCACTTGCTGCTTGTCCAGGCCAGCCCGGGTCTACTGCAATTCAATTTCATACGACATTTCCACGTTCACCGCACCGGACATCAATCGGGAATCCAGCACGATGCTCAAATCCAAAAAATCGCTCATTTCCGGCTCGGTAACGAGCCCGGAGAACAGCACCACACGCTGCCCGGGGCTGATCGCCCCGGGCGCAAAATGGCCGCGTGTGCTCCAGCTCATCCTCATTCCGGCCTCGCTGACCAGGCCCGGCAAAAACGCCGGCACCACCAGGAAAATCCGCGCCTGGCGTCCGACATACGCAGCGGTATTCAGGCGCACTTCCACGGCATCGGCGCGCGCCACAATGCGATTCAACTCATCGTGACTGAGTTCAAACGAACGGTGCGCATCAAACCAGTCCGCCTGCGCCTGGATGCGCTGTCGCGGCGAGGCGGACTCATCCAGAGGAATCGCCTGTGCGGCCGCTGGCAACGGCAGAATAAGTAAGAGCCAGAAGAACCAGGTCGCACGCAGGCTCATGGCATCGTCACCGTGTAGGTCACCTGGCCGGTAAACTGACCATGCGCTGACACCACCGTGTTCTTCCACTTGAACGTATGGGTGGTCGTAACTTTCCTTGAGTTGAATACACTCATCAGCACCTGGCTGGTGCTGGTGTCAAAGGTGCCGGAAGGAATATCCCCATCCGAGGCGACCCAATCGATCTGATTGAACTGTCTTTGCCAGGTACCATTGGACAGATTCGTCTCAGAGTCCACGGTCAGGACCGCCAGGCGGGAATCCGCCGGCGTGGCCTGGGCGATCACTTCAATTTCGATACTCGGCGTGCCGGTCACCGCGATGTTATTGCCCACTTCCTCCGGACTGAGGTTGAAGGTCACGGTATCGATGGTGGTGCCGGTACTGCCGATCCGCAAGCTGATCCGCGGCAATAGGGTGTCGCTCACCACGACCGTGGTCGCTACGGCCTGCCCCCCCGTCCCGAGCAGAATCAGACCCAGGCCACACAGACCACAGGTGCGACGCCACTGGCGCCTGACCGCCTCCCGGTATTGCCCACACATCAGGGGGTCGTCGCGGTCCATGTCACCCGCCCGCCGTTCGCGCTGGTGCCATAGATCCCCTTCTCGCGCACCGCCGTATTGGCATACTCAAATGTCCAGACTGCCGACTGCTCCGTCGCTTCATGCACCGGATACATCGGCAGCTGAATCGAATTGCCTCCGGTATCGGACAGCGTCAAACAAAAATCGCTGGTGTGACCCGACGAGGTACACAGAATTTCGCTATAGGAAATCGTGCTGCCAGTCGCGTTGCTCAGGCCCTGCCCCCCGCTGTTATTAGTCTCGGTCAGAGTCACCTGGCCGCCGTTACTGCGTATCCAGACAATCGTGGATGGGGACGGATCCCCCGCGATGAGCTCACCGGAGCCCACCTGGGCCGCCGTGGGGCTGAAATTCATCAAGTCGATGGTCGCTCCGGGGCTGCCGATAACAAAGTACAAGAACTCGGGTATGTTCACTTCAAAGTTCAACCGGGCCGAAGTTTGCAGCAGAACTTCAGGATCGCGGGCTGTCGCCTGATCGCTGGTTTGCTCCGCCTGCAACGGTCCTAAGCCGACACCGAGCCAGCAAACCAGGAACAACAGGCCTTGCTTGCCTCGTGGATTGCCGCTTGAATATATCACGTCGCCCTGAAACTGATCGTGCTTCAAACCAATCCATAGGCCCTCCGCGCTGAATAGACCCAGGCCGACCCTGGCCGGGATGATCAATCTGCCGTCGCCCCCCCGAGGCGCACACCGGCAAGCAAAAAAAAGGGTGATCCCGGCATCCTGCCAGGGCCACCCCAAACGAAGGCCGAAGCCGTCGATCAATACGCTACGGCGTGGAGGCCGTATAAGTCACCCGGCCACCACGGGCACTGGTGCCGTAGGTTCCGGCTTCGACCACATTGGTATTGGAATACACGAAGGTCCAGGTTGCCGTTCTATCGGTGGTATCACCGCCGGACAGGGTCGGGGTCGTGGGCGTGCCACCCGCATTGGAAAGAACCGGGTTGGCCAGATCAGCGCTATCGCTGGTCGGGGTGATTTCCGAGTACGCAATCGCATTGGCGGCGACATTGGTCAGACCCGCGCCGGCAGAATTATTCGATGGCGTAATCGTCACCTGGCCGGCATTGCTGCGCACCTCGGCAGTCGCCGCCGCCCCAGCCGAGGCATTACCACCGGTACCGGCGATGTCGGTGCCGCTACCTGCATTGGCTGCCGTCGGAGCAAAATCCATCAGATCAATGGTCGCGCCCGCAGAGCCGACCTGAAAGAACAAGAACTCAGGAACGGTGACCGAAAAATCATGGTTGACCGCGGCCGTTGGCGAAGCCGCTTCTTGCGACGCCTCTTCGGCATGGCCGACCGTGCTCAGGCCCATCCCGGCCACAATCGCCAAACCTAGTTTCAAACTGTGTTGTTTCATATCCCTACCCATTTTGGTTCTTAAATGTTTTGCCGACCACGAGCGCATTCCGATTGCCGGAACCCACAAGACCGATCGGTCGCTTTTATCCAGAGTTCTTGTTTGTCTTGATGCTGCCCCAGAACTCTAATGGCACAGCTGCGTCTACGCTGTCGTTTATCCGCACTACACAGCCCGGCACATCACGGCGTGGTCGCGGTGAAGGTGACCCGCCCACCGCGTGCGCTGGTGCCGTAAATGCCGGCTTCCACCACGGTATTGTTGAAGTAGGAAAAGCCCCAGTCCGCGGTGTGGTCTGTCACCGCGCCACTGAGCGTGGCCAGCGCGGCGTTCCCGCCATCATCCGATGGCGGCGGCATCGGCAGATCGGAATTGCTCGTCCCGGTCAGAAACAGGGCGTAGGAGATGAAATCCCCTTTGACATTGCGCAGACCACTTCCGCCACTGTTATTGGTTTCGGTAATCGTCACCTGACCGGCATTGCTGCGCAGGACCGCGGTGGCGGCCGAGCCGGCCTCGGCGTTGCCCCCCGTACCCATGATGAGTGTGCCGTCGCCAGTATTCGCCGCGGTAGTGGCAAAATTCATGTGATCAATGGTCGCGCCCGCCGAACCGACCTGAAAGAACAGGAATTCGGGCATGGTCACGGAAAAATCGTGATTCACAGCCGCCGTTGGTGAAGCGGCTTCTTGCGAGGCCTCCTCGGCGTGGCACGCAGCACTGAGCCCCAAGGCCACCATACCGGCTGCTGCCGATTTCACACTCCACCGCATCATTGTCGTTCCCCAATCCTGCCGCACCGGTCGCCACCTCACGGCTTTGCTCACCGGATACCATCCTGCGCATGTGCCCTTACTCTAGTCTGGGAACTTGCGCGAGCGCATGTCGTTCATTCGCACTACAGGCCCGCTGCTTGCACCGGGAAGCGTGATCTGGGATATTCATCGGCGGCAGATAGCTGAATGGAATCATTACGGCTATCCTCGCGCGCCACGGAAGGCATTAGCGAAATCTCTGGGAGGGGAAAGTTAATGCCAGCACGTCAAGCCGCGGATTTTATCGCGCGGCTATTTCAAGCCTGTCTGAAGGTGGACACCGACAGCTATCCGCTGTGGGCCCTTGAACAGCTGGGCTCCCTGATTCCGTATGACGCCGCGCTGTATGGCGTGGGCAACCTGCACGCGAATCGTTACCATGCGGTACATACCCTGGGCTTGCCGAAGACCTACGTCAGCGCGCTGGAAGGTTCGGCGCAGAAAAGCGTGCTGCTGCCGCTGCTGATCCAGAACCTCGGCCAGCCGATCAACAGCGCCCTGCGCGTGGCGGATGAGCAGTTCTATGGCTCCGAGTTCTACCGGCAGATCTGGCAACCGGCCAGTATCGAGCGCGTGCTGACCATTGCCTTTGTGGACACCGACAACGGCCTGTATTCCCATATCGCGCTGTATCGCAATGACCGGGAACAGCCCTTCAGTCCCAAAGAGACCGAGCTGTTCGGGCTGATCACCCCGCACCTGCCGCAGGCCAGCAGTCACGCCTTTCTGCTGCGCTCGCGCCTGATTGCGGAGAACCCGACCGCCCTGGTGGCGGTGGCGCTGTGCGATAAGTTCGGCATCATTCATGATGTCGCGCCGGAATTCAGCGAATTGATGCAAACCGCCTATCCGGGCTGGCGGGGCCCCGGGCTGCCGGCCGAACTGGCCGCTGCGGTGTACGCCGAACACTGCGAGCAGAAGCTTGGACGCCTGATGGTGCAGGTCAAGCCCTTCGCCAAACTGCGCCTGCTGCTGATTCGCGGATTGAAAAAACGCGATAGCCTGAGCGACCGCGAGCAGGAAGTTCTTGAGCGCATCCTGAAAGGACTGAGCTACAAGGAAGTCGCCCGGCAATTGGACATCGCAGCCTCGACCGTATCGACCCTGGTCTGTCGGGCCTACCTGAAACTCGGTGTCAACAGCCGTCGCGAATTGCTCAAACTGGCGGACAGTGAGGTGGGTGTTGCCGAACGGGAACAGACTGAAGCCGATCTGCTGCCTACAGAAGCCGGGATTCTAAGCGCTGGGGCCCACGCCACACGCTGATGATGGATTGAAGCCGGCGGCCGTCAGGGTGTCGCCGCGGTAAAGCTGACCCGGCCGCCGTGATCGCTGGTGCCGTACAGGCCGGGTTCATGGACTTCAGCGTTCAAATACAGCGCATCCCACGTTGCACTGCGATCGGTCAGTTCGCCGGTATTGAGTGTCAGTTGCGCCGTATTGCCGCCGGCATCCGACAATACCGGGGCAGGCAGATTGCTGTCGTCGGAATTCAGCCGTAACTGCGCGTAGCCGATGAATCGGCCGGAGCCGTCGCCCAGGCCGGCACCACCACTGTTGTTCGATTCGGTCAGGGTGACCTGACCCGCATTGCTGCGCACCCGGGCGCTGGTGGCGGCACCAAGTCGCGCGTTACCACCCGTGCCTGGAATCGCCGTGCCGTTGCCCGCATTGTCCGGGGTCGGAGCGAACTGGATGTGGTCGATGGTCGCGCCC
>JBFJVB010000103.1:0-12080 GCA_041624435.1 Oceanococcus sp.
CCACTGCGAGGTATTCGCCGGCGACCAGCTGGGCGGGGCGCTGGCCGTGATGTTAGAACGCTATGCGCAGCAGTTGCCGGATGGCCCTGAGAAACAGACCGCGCGGCACTTCGCCGCGATCGCTGAGGCGGTGGACGGGCCTTTCGACTTCGACAGCTTCACCGCCAGTTTCGCGCCCGATGTCGAGGCCGACGATCGCCGGACCGCTGGCGCCGGGCGCCGCTCGGGTCGCGAGGCTGTCGACACGGCGCAGCGCGTGCTGGCCGAGCTGGCCGAGGACTTTCGGGGCTGCCTGGATGAGATTCGCGCCCTGCGCCCGGACGCGTCGCTCCACCGGCACACCACCCGCGGCACCGACCGCGCCAGCGGCGGGGAGTTCGAGCGAAGCTGCTGGCACGTGGCAAAGGTCGGGCCGCAGGGTGTCACCCACTGGGATCAGTTCAACATCGAGGATTTCGATCAGGCGCAGGCGCGCTTCGATGAACTCACCGGCGAGACGGCGAATGTCCCAATTCCCGGCAACGCCGCCACCCGGCACGCCGCCCGCGCGGTGCAGACCGCTGCCGCTGGCGACTTCGCGGCGATGCGGGCGCTGTTTACCGACGATTACCGCGAGATCGACCACACGACCGGGGCGACCCTGGACGCCGACGGCATCGTCGCTTCCACCGAAAAGCTGTTCCGGGCGCAGGCGCCGTTCTTCCGGCTCGAGCCGCTGGCCAGCCTGGGCGATTCGCTGGCCCTGCTGCGGCGCGAGGCCGGCGCCGCCGCGACCGTCACCGCGCGCTTCGACGTGGGGCCCAGCGAACTGGTGTCTGTCATGCTCATCGAGACCGACGCATCCGGGCAGTCCTGTCGCTGCGAGGTGTTCGCCCAGAAAGACCTCGGCCAGGCCATCGCCCGTCTCCACGAACGCTACGCGCAGGCTCTGCCGGAAGGTCCCGCACGGCAGACCGCCGAACACTTCGTGGCCATGTGTTCGGCCGCGGAGGGTCCGTTCGATTTCGCGCGTTTCATTGCCACATTCGCACCGGATATCCAGGCCGATGATCACCGGACCGCCGGCGCGGGCCTGCGCGACGGTCGGGATGCTGCGGCGAAGGCGCAATGGATGCTGGCCGAATTGGCGGATGACTTCAGCGGGCGCTCGGATGAGATTGCCGCCCTGCGACCCGATGCCGCCTTGTTGCGTCATACCACGCGCGGCCGCGACCGGGCCAGCGGTGGCGAGTTCGAGCGCAGCTGCTGGCACGTCTTCGTGGCTGGCCCCGAGGGCCTGACCCACTGGGACCAGTACAACCTGAATGATTTCGATCAGGCCCTGGCCCGCTTTGAGGAATTGAATAGCGACGCAGGGTCCAAGCATGAAATTGGGGACGTACCACCAATAGCACGCAATTCCTCGTGGCCATTGGAGTCCGTTCCGGAAAATGGTGGTACGTCCCCAATTTCCACGTCCCCAATTTCCAAGCCGACCGACACCCCGCCGGTGTTGGTCGCACTGCAGAGATTCGATCAGGCTATCGACGCACGGGACTGGGCGGCAATGACGCGCGTGTTCGCGGATGATTTTCGCGAGATCGATCACCCGAATGGGCAGAGTTTCGACACAGCGCAGATGATCGCATCGATGGAGCGATTGTTCCGCTCCGACGGCGCCTGGTATCGCGGAGAACGGATCACGACGCTGGGCCCGCAACTCGGCATCGCCTGGCGGCACTATGGCGCACGCGGGGCTCAGGGAAAGCGCTACGACGTCGGCGCATACGAGCACCGGCTGCTGCTGATCTTCGGGGTCGACGCGGCGGGGCTGATGAGCTTCAGCGAGTCCTTCAACGAAGACCAGCTCGGCGAAGCGGTGTTGCAGCTCTACCGGCGCCGCGCCGAGATGATGGCGGACGGGGCGGAGCGCGAGACCGCTCAGCGCATCGCCGAGGGCCTGGCTGTGTTCCACGGCCCCATCGATACCCGGCGCATGGCGCAGGTCATCGCGCCAGACGTCCAACTGGTTGATCACCGCGTCTACGCCACCTGGAGTTCCGGCGGCGCAACCGAGATGCTGCGCCAATTCGAGGCGCAGCTGGAACTGGCCCCGGACCTGGCCGCCCGCGTCGACGAGGTGCTGGCACTGGCGCCGCGGACATCCCTGCTGCGCATCACCTACCACGGTACCGACCACGCCAGCGGTGGCCGCTTCGAGAACCGCTGCTGCGTGCTGCGCGTGTTCAACGATCAGGGCCAGGTCTGCCGCAGCGAGCTGTTCGAGCGCGAAGATGCCGCGCACGCACGGGCGCGATTCGCGGAGCTGGGAGAAATCGAGGAGCTTGTGGCAGGGAAATCGGGGGCAGACCCCGATTTCGCTGACGAGGCTGCGGCGATCGATCCAGGCGAGGACAGAAATCTCAGTCTGCCCCCGGTTTCTGGGCACACAAACATCTTCAGCAATGCAGCAACCCATGCGGCCCTGGCTTTCATCCAGATCTACATGGACAAAGCCTGGGAGCGTGCTTCTTCGGTATTGGCAGAGGATGTCCGCATATCCGATCGCCGCCGCCTGCTGCAGGTGGAGACCGAAGGTCGAGGACAGTTCCTGGACTATTTCCGCGCATTGGGCGATTTACCCAGGACCAAAGTCACCCCGCGTTTGCTGGCCACACGCGGCGAGCGGCTGTCATTGGGCCACAACACGCTCGTGGTATCGGGCGGTGATGTCGGTGAAAGCGAGGTGCATATTCTCGATCTGTTCTGTCTGAATGACGCCGGACAGATCGACCACTGTATTCGTTTCTCTCCCGAAGACATCGACGCGGCCTACGCCGAATTGGAGGCCCGCTATGCGGCCGGCGATGAGTCCAGAGCAAGCCCGGCTTATGTGATGCTCAGCCCGTTCCGAAAGGCAATCGCGGCATTCCAATGGGAGGCGATGGCCAAGCTGTTCGCCGCTGAATTCATCAGCAACGACGAGCGCAAGCTTTCATTGATCGGGCCCAAGCGCGGGGCGCAGGAATGGATAGAGGGCAATCGAACGCTGCTGGAGCTGGCGCCTGACACGAAATATCGTTGTCATCACTTCTTATCCGGCACACGCGGCGCCTACATCCAGGGCTGCTGGTACGGCACGCGAGAAGGCGGTGCGTTCGAGATGGAAATCAACGTGCTGGTCGAGTTCAACGAGCAGGGCCAGATTGTCCGCTTCGACAACTACGACGACGACAGCGTTTTTTCCTCGCCGCGCTGGGCCGAACTGGGTCTGGGGGGCTGCAGTCATGCCAATGCAAAGCCTGAGCAATGAATGGACAGAGGGGGCCGATGGCTGTCCATCCATTACCCTGTAGAGGTATATGCGCCCAAGGAGCATGTATGAGCGCCGCAGCCGTGTCACTTACCCGCAAGCATTTCGGCCTGCGCTTTGCTGAATCAGCTACCGAGCGATTCTATCGCCGCTGGCGTGATGAACACATCCTCTTCCTGGTGATGATGGGTGGCGGCGTGTCGATGCTCGCCTGGATCGCCATCGGTATAGGCTGCTGGCTTTGGTTGCCAGAACAGGCGGGTTTCACTACACCGGTGCTCGCCGCGATAGTTGCTGTGTTTGCGATCTTGCTGTCGCTGCTCGGGCGCTCAGCATTTGCCCGCCTGCGTATTCCTATGGTGATGGTCTACACCTCGGTGTTGGGCTTGGTCCAGATATGGTTGATTATGCAGCTCGGCGAGCCCGCTTCAGGTTTCGCCTTGGCGCTGGTAGCCGTCTGTGCCAGCACCATTTTTATCTCATTGATGGCGCCGGTCATGCAGTTGCCGCCACTCGCGGCTCTGATTGCAGTCGCGCCCAGTGTCGGCCTCGTCATCGGCCTGGCGATTTACGGCTATCAAATCGACCTGTTGGACAGGTTTACGGCGGGTGTTGTTGTTGGCTTGCAGGTTCTTGCCATCAATTTCGTGGTGGTGATCGGCCTGTTGGTGGATCGAAATAACCGCGAATCATTCATCAGCGAAATGACCATTGAAAGCCAGCGGGAATCGCTGTCGCGCAGCGCCGATCTTGTGCGGCGCTATGTGCCTCCGGCAGTGGCTGAACACATTTTTGACGGGAATGAGGCTGCCATCGAATCACCGCAACGTCGCCGTGTGACCGTGATGTTCGCCGACATCGTGGGTTTCACCGATATCGCCGACCGTGTCGAACCGGAGGTGATGACCGAAGTGCTTAACGCATACATGTCCACGATGGCAGAACTGATTGAGCAGCATGGGGGCACTCTCAATGAATTTGCTGGTGACGGGCTCATGGCCTTGTTTGGTGCGCCGAACGACATGCCCGCCTTGGAACAGGCGAGTCATGCGGTCATGGCTGCGCTGGCCATGCAAGCCAAGATGCCAGCACTGAACGAGGCCTGGCGGCTGCTGGGGGTCGGAGCGGTTTTGCAGACACGCATCGGCATCAACACCGGAATGGTCAGCGTTGGCAGCTACGGTTCGCCGGGTCGTATGACCTATACCGCCATCGGGCTCCAAACCAACATCGCCTCACGCATTGAATCCAAAGCCGAACCCGGTGAAATTCTCATTAGCGATGCCAGTTATCAACTCGTCAGCGAGCACATCGATTGTGAAGCGCGAGGTGAGGTGGAGTGCAAAGGCGTGCATTTTCCGGTGAAGGTTTATGCGCCCACCTCGACATTGAAAGCATAGAACGGAAGACAAGGTCAATCGGAAGGCGGATGGTTGTCGCCGGCGTTGACGCTGATGAACTGGTCGAGCAGGCGCCTGGAGCGCTTTGCCGCCATTTTGCGCGAGGGGTAAGCGCAAGCGGAGGATAGCGAACTCATGCCCGATTGCGACCAATTTGACTCCGCTGGCCGGTGTTCTCAAAGCCAGCCTGAACCGGCGCAAGGGCTTCGTGCTCCGATACCGGTATGATCTGAAGCCATGAAATGGATGGATGCAGCCTTGGCCCAGTTCGCCACCGCGGTCTGGGGTCTGCCGTTGGTGTGCCTGCTACTGGGGGGCGGCCTTTTCTTGCTGGTGATCAGCCGCGGCGCGCCGTTTCGCCTGTTTCCTCACGCCTGGCAGCTGTTGCGCGGTCGGGTGCCGGCAGGTCCGGATGACGGGCACGGTGCGCAAGGCCAGCTCAGCCATTTTCAGGCCCTGTCCGCGGCCCTGGCCGGAACGATTGGCCTGGGCAATATTGCCGGGGTGGCCGTGGCGGTCAAACTGGGCGGGCCGGGGGCGATTTTCTGGATGTGGATGACGGCGATCGTGGGGGTCGGGACAAAATTCTTTACCGGCACTCTGGCCGTGATGTACCGGGGCAAGGATGATCGGGGCCAGGTGCGCGGCGGTCCGATGTACGTGATCAAACTGGCGTTGCCGCCCGCGTTTCTGCCGCTGGCCTACCTGTTCAGTATTGCCGGCCTGATCGGCTGTCTACCGGCGCTGCAGGTGAATCAACTGGTGGAGACGACCCAGGAACTGGTGCTCGCGCCCGCGGGTTTGAATGCGTCGTGGACGCCACTGGCACTGGGGCTCCTCCTGGCCTTGTTCGCCTGGTCGGTCGTGCGCGGGGGCGTGCAGCGCATCGGCCGCATGTCGGCCCGGGTGGTACCGACCATGTGCGTGCTTTACGTCCTGGCGGTGGCAGGGATTCTGCTGGTGCACTGGCAGGCCGTGCCCGGGGCATTGGCGTCGATCGTCACCCAGGCATTTGCGCCGGAAGCCGCCGGGGCCGGGGGACTCATCGCGGTGATACTGCTGGGCGTCAGGCGCGGGCTGTTCTCCAATGAAGCTGGCGTGGGCACCGAAATGATGGCGCATGGCACGGCGCGGACCAAGGAGCCTGTGCGCGAGGGGATCGTGGCGATGCTCGGTCCGGTGATCGACACCTTGATCGTGTGCAGCGCGACCGCCCTGGCCCTGCTGGTGACCGACGTCGCCACCACCACGGCCTTGACGGGGGCGAGTCTGACCGCTGCTGCCTTCGCCCAAGTTTATGCGGGCTGGGGCGTCGCGATCCTGTATCTGATGGTGCTGTTATTCGGCCTGACCACGCTCACCACCTACTGGTTTTACGGCGCGCAATGCGCGGTGTTCCTGTTCGGGGCGCGAGCCGAAAACTGGTATCGACGGGTGTATCTGGCGTCCATCATTCTGGTCGCCCTGCTGCCGCTCAATGCCGCATTGAACCTGGTGGATGGCATGTTTGCCCTGATGGCGATCCCGACCATGGTCGCGACCCTGCTGCTGGCCCCGAAAGTGCTGGCCGCGTTCCAGAACTATCAGTTTCGCTATCAGTTGGCGGCGGCGCCGGCATCTTCTGATAAAATCCGGTGCACTACAGATGCTGGCCAGTGACGGCCGGCGTACCCGAATCAATCACCTGCCATCGTCCCGACGTACACGATGGCTGGTTTGTTTTTCTTTAGGAGATGGAACATGAATCTTGACGTCCTTTGCGCGACAGCGCTTGAATTGGTTGAGCCCGGTCGCGGCATATTGGCGGCTGACGAAAGCTCGCCGACGATCAAGAAGCGTTTCGACACGATTGGCACCGAATCAACCGAAGAGAGCCGCCGGGCCTATCGCGACATGCTGTTTTCTGCGCCGGGTTTCGAACAGAGCATCAGTGGCGTCATTCTCTACGAGGAAACGCTGTTTCAAAAAGATGCCAATGGCGTGCCGTTTCCGGAGCTGCTGGCCAGCAAAGGCGTGATTCCGGGCATCAAGGTCGACAAGGGCGCCAAGCCTCTGGCCGGCTCGGATGGCGAGACCATTACCGAAGGCCTGGACGGCTTGCGCGAACGCCTGATTGACTACCGCAAGGCCGGTGCGCGTTTCGCCAAATGGCGTGCGGTGATCAATATTGATGATGATGCGCCCAGCATGTATTGCGTCGAGGCCAATGCGCATGCGCTGGCACGCTATGCGGCCCTGTGCCAGGAGCAGGGGATTGTGCCGATTGTCGAGCCCGAGGTGATCATGGACGGCTCGCACGAACTGGAAACCTGTGAAGATGTGACCTCCGCTGTGCTGGCGACGGTTTTCGCGCAGCTGGATGCGCAAGGGGTGGCATTCGAAGGCATGCTGCTGAAGCCGAACATGGTGATTTCCGGTACTACCTGTCCGGAGCAGGCCGATGTCGAAACGGTGGCTCAGGCGACTGTCCGCTGCCTGACCCGGTATGTGCCGGCTGCGGTGCCAGGCATCGTTTTCTTGTCTGGTGGGCAGAGCGATGCGCTGGCCACGGCCCATCTGGATGCGATGAACAAGCTGGGTCCGCACCCCTGGGCCCTGAGCTTTTCCTACGGTCGCGCCTTGCAGGCGGCGGCGCTGAAAGCCTGGGGCGGCAACGCGGCCAATGTGGCGGCAGGGCAGAGCGCGTTCATTCATCGGGCGAAGTGCAATAGCGCCGCGGCCGTCGGGAAATACTCCGCGGCGATGGAAGACGCCGCCTGATCAGCGCAGCGCAGATCACAACAACGGCCGGTTCAACCGGCCGTTTTTTTTCATTGGTATCCGTTGCCGGCGTTAAGCAGTGATTGCCGCCGTCGGCTAACTGGCCTCCAGCCGGGCTGCGAGTTCTTTCAGCAGGGCAAGGTAAATGGCGCCCAGGCGCTCCAGGCCGGCCAGTTCCAGATGCTCGTTGTGCTTATGGATGCTGGCGCTGACCGGGCCCAATTCGATGACCTGGGCGCCCAGTGGCGCCAGAAAACGACCATCGGATGTGCCGCCGCCGGTGAATGCCTGAGGGGTCACGCCGGTAATCGAGCTGATCGCGGCCTCGACCGCCCCGGTCAGAAGCCCGGGCGCCGTGTAATAGGGCTCGCCGGTGTGCCACCAGTCGGCAGTGAATTCCACGGCGTGTCGGTCCAGGCAGTCGATGACCTGCTGCTTGAGCTGATCGGCTCCGGAACAAGGGGCGTAGCGGAAGTTGAACACGATCTTCGCCTCGCCCGGAATGACATTGCTGGTTCCCGTGCCGCTGTGAAAATTGGCGACCTGGAAGCTGGTCGGGGGGAAATCCGCATTGCCATCGTCCCAGTGAGTCCGGGTCAGTTCCGTGAGTGCCGGCAGCAGTTGGTGAATCGGGTTTCGGGCCTTGTGCGGATAGGCCACATGCCCCTGAATTCCGTGCACGGTCAGATTACAGCCCAGCGAGCCGCGGCGGCCGACGATGTAGCGATCGCCCACCTGCTGGTCCGCAGTGGCTTCGCCGACGATGACGTAATCCGGTCGCACCCCCCGCTCGGCCAGCACCGTGGCCACATGCCGGGTGCCGTGCCGACAAGGGCCTTCCTCGTCGCTGGTAAGCAAAAAGGCCATGTCGAAGGGCAGGTCCTGCCCTAGGGCGATGCTCTGTTTGACTGCGATCGTCATGGCGCTCAGACCCGATTTCATGTCCGCCGCGCCGCGGCCGTAGAGCACGCCATCGCGGATGGTGGGCGTGAACGGATCCGAGTCCCAGCTTGCCTGGTCACCGGCCGGAACCACATCGGTGTGGCCGGCGAACACGACCAGTGGTGCGTTGTTCCGACCGCAGCGTCGCAGGCTCCACAGATTGGTCACCCCTTGGTGATTCAGCCATTCATGCTCGAAGCCCAGCGGCGTGAGCTCAGCGGCGATGCGCTGGCAGCAGCCGGCGTCTTCCGGAGTGAGCGAACGGCGGGCGATCAGGTCGCTCAGCAGGGACAGGGCCTCGCTCACGATTGATCGGCGACTTCACGCAGCAGCTGGTTGATTCCCACCTTGGCCAGGGTCTGGGCATCGACGGTTTTCACGATCACCGCGCAGTTGAGGTTGTAGGCTCCGCCCGGACCGTTTTTCGGCAGCGAGCCCGCCACCACAACGCTGCCCGCAGGCACGCGCCCGTAGGTGATTTCGCCGCTGTCGCGATTGAAGATCGGCGTGCTCTGGCCGATGAATACGCCCATGGAAATGACCGCACCGCGCTCGACGATGACGCCTTCCACAACTTCCGAGCGGGCCCCGATGAAGCAGTCGTCCTCAATGATGGTCGGTTTGGCCTGCAGTGGCTCCAGCACCCCGCCAATGCCCACGCCACCCGACAGATGCACGTTCTTGCCGATCTGCGCGCAGGAACCCACCGTGGCCCAGGTATCGACCATGGTGCCGCTGTCGACATAGGCGCCGATGTTGACGTAGCTGGGCATCAGCACCACATTCGGGGCGATATAGGCCCCTCGGCGGACCATGGCCGGTGGCACCACCCGGGCGCCCAGACGGGCAAAATCGGTGTTCTCCCAGCCCGCGAACTTGCCTGGCACCTTGTCGAAGTAGGTGGTGTGGCCGCCCTCGATCGTGGTATTGCCATGCAGGCGGAAATACAGCAACACGGCTTTTTTCAGCCATTCATTCACCTGCCAGCCGTCCGCTGTGGGCTCGGCGACGCGCAGGCTGCCAGCGTCTATGCCGGCGATGGCGGCCTCGACCGCTTCGCGGGCCTGGGTGTCGTGGGGGCTCAAGTGATCGCGCGCTTCAAAAGCGGCTTCGATCCGGTTACGCAAATCTGTATCTGTCATGGTTTTATCGTGGTTAATCAAGGTTTTTGAGTTGATCGGAAATGCTTTCGCGCAGCGCGTGCAGCAAGGCACTGTCGGTGATCGCCCGGCCTTTACGGTCGGTGATAAAGAAAACATCCTCGGCGCGTTCCCCGATGGTGCCGATCTTGGCGGCTTTGAGATTCACGCCGTTGTGGGCAAATATCGTACCCACGCTGGACAGCAGGCCCGGGCGGTCATCGGTGACCAGTTCCATCACCGTGTGGTTCTTGTCGACTTCCGGCGTGAAATAGATCTGCAACGGGGTGGTGAAATGCCGCAGACGCTGCGAAATGCGGCGATTGACCGGGGTTAGCGGGGCATTGGGGTGACTCAGGGCCTTGGCCAGCGACTGGCCGATTTCCAGGCGTCGGGCCGGATCAGTGATTTCCTCGCCGTTGGCTTCGCCGACCACGAACGTGTCCAGGGTGTAGTCGTCCACCGTGGAACTGATGCGTGCATCCAGCACGCTGAGTCCGAGCTGGGCCAGGCAGGTGGTGGTAACGGAGAACAGCTTGGGTGCATCCGGCATGTAGATGAACACCGCGGTGCCGCGGGCGGGAAAGTGCCGGACCAGCACGCTGGGCGCCTGATCGTTCGTGGTATTGGCGATAGCCTGGGTATGCCAGGCCACTTCATCGGCAGCGTGCTTGAGGAAATATTCGGCATCGAAGCGCTCCCAGATGGCCCTGATGCGCTCCTCGGTCAGGCCATTTTCCAGGCACTGCAACAGCGCGCTTTCGCGCGTTTCGGCCACCAGCTGGGCCGTGCCCATGGGATCGCCGGTTTCCAGAACCCGGCGGGCCGAGGAATACAGGGAGCGCAACAGGCCCTCACGGAAGCCGTTCCACAGCTCGGGATTGGTGGCCCGGATGTCGCAGACGGTGAGCAGATAGAGATGAACCAGGGTATCCCGGTTGCCGACTGCCTTGGCGAATTCATTGACCACATCGGGATCGGAAATGTCCTTGCGCTGGGCGGTCATCGACATCAGCAGATGGTTGCGGACCAGCCAGGCGGCCATTTCTCCGTCCTGACTGGCCAGGCCGTGGTCCGCGCAGAAGCGCCGGGCATCGTCGGCGCCCAGTTCGGAATGGTCTCCGCCACGGCCCTTGGCGATATCGTGAAACAGGGCTGCGATGTACAGGACTTCGGGTTTTTTCAATTCCTGATGCAAGGCGCTGAGCTGCGGGAACTCATGCCTGAATTCGGGCACGGCCAGACGGCGGATGTTGCGAATCACGAACAGGGTATGTTCGTCCACGGTCAGGGTGTGGAACAGGTCGTACTGCATGCGCCCGATGATCTTGCCGAACGCCGGGATGTACCGCCCCAGAATCCCGTAGCGGTTCATCCGCCGCAGGCTGTGCAGCACGCCGCGTTCCATGCGCAACATCTCGATGAACAGCTCACGGGCGGCCAGGCTGTCGCGAATGGTCTTGATCTGGTTGCGGTCGCGGCGCATCTCACGCAAGGTGTCGGCGCCGATGCCCTTGATGCGCAGATGTTCGTGCTGGGCCCAGACGGAGAATATTTCCAGCAGGGCCAAAGGGTGCTTGCTGAACAGCTGGGGGTCGCGAGTTTCAATGAAGCCATGCCGCAGTTGAAAATGCGCGTTGAGAATCTGCGGTTCCACGGCCTTCTGCAGCTTGAAAATGCGCTCTTCCATCAGTTGCAGGAAGATGTCATTCAAAACCGACAGGCCTTTGATGGTGCGGTAGTACAGCTGCATGAACTGTTCTACCGCCAGGTTCTGGCGCTGGTCCTGATAGCCGAACAACTCGGCGACACTGATCTGATGATCGAACAGCAAGCGGTCTTCGGTGCGACCGGTCAGCATGTGCAGGGCAAAGCGCACCTGCCACAGGAACGCCCGTCCGGCAATCAGGTGATTCAGTTCATTGGGCTTGAGCAGTCCCTGGGCGTGCAGAGCCTCCAGGCCAGCGGTGCCGTAATGGCGCTGGGTGACCCAGCCGATGATCTGAATATCGCGCAAGCCGCCCGGGCCTTCCTTGACGTTGGGCTCGAGCTTGTACGCGGTGTCGTCGTAGCGCTGGTAGCGCTGCAGCTGTTCGTCGCGTTTGGCCTTGAAGAAGGCATCATCCGGCCAGATTCTGTCCGGCCCCGTCGCTTCCCGCATGGCGTCGGCCAGATCGGCGCGTCCGGCCAGGGGGCGGGCTTCCATCAGATTCGTGACCACCGTGATGTCGGCCGCCGCCTCCTCGGCACATTCGGCCGGCGAGCGCACACTGTGGCCAACTTCCAGTCCCATATCCCAGGCGAAAGTGACGAAGCTGCTGAGCCCGGCCTCGATGTCATCCAGACGGCCGGCTTCGTAGAGAATCAGCAAGTCGATATCGGAGCGAGGCAGCAATTCGCTGCGCCCGTAGCCACCGACCGCCATCAGGGCCGCGGGCGCGTCCGCGGGAAGCCGCTTGAGCCAGGCGCTCCGAAGCATCTGATCAACCGTGGCGGTCCACGCCGCAATGAGTTCGCTGGCTGCGGTGCCGCTGCGGAAGGCCTTGA
>JBFJVB010000104.1:0-11985 GCA_041624435.1 Oceanococcus sp.
GAAGATCTTCATCCGGCGGGTGGGCGGCATCATTCTGAGCCTGACCATCCTGCTGTGGTTTCTGGCCAGCTTCCCGGCGCCACCGGCGGAGTTTGCCGGCGCCGCCATCGATTACAGTTTTGCCGGGCGTCTGGGCAGCCTGATGCAGCCCCTGTTCGCGCCGGTGGGTTTCAATTGGCAGATCTGCGTGGCCTTGATACCGGGGCTGGCAGCCCGCGAAGTGGCGGTCAGTTCCCTGGCGACCGTGTATGCGCTGAGCGGCACGGACGAGGCGGTGACCCTGGGATTGTCGGGGCTGATCGCGCATCAATGGAGTCTGGCGACCGCGTTTTCGCTGCTCGCCTGGTATGTGTTCGCGCCCCAGTGTCTGTCCACGATCGCGGTGATTCGGCGTGAGACCAATTCCTGGCGGGTGACGCTGGGCACAACCCTGGCCTTGTTTGCCCTGGCCTATCTGGCCGCCCTGGCCACCTACCGGGTGGCCCTGTGGCTGGGCGGGGGGATGGCCGGATGATCTACGCCGGCGTGCAGTTCGTGATCCTGCTGGCATTTCTGAGCCTGTCCCTGTGGCATGTCTGGGGACGGCTCGCGCCGCAATGGCGGGCGCAGCAGCAGCAGCGTCTGGCCTTGCAACTGCTGGCCCCGCGCTGGCCGCGGGCGATCAATCAGCTGGGCTTGCGTCTGCTGCCGACGGTGGCGGCCAATTGTGCGTCGGGTTGCAGCAGCTGCGGCGCCTGTGAAAGCGCCTGACGCTCAGGCCTGGGTTTGAAAGGTGGGCCGGGCAGGCGCCCGGCGGGGCCTCAGAGTTGCGCCGAGCGATGTCGGGCGATGCGGCTGAGCAGTTGCTGCGGACTGTGCAGGTCTTCAAACAGCAGCGCGTAGTTCTGCTGCGTCCATTGGGCGAAGGCCTGTGGGTCCGGTTCATTGAGCAGTTGCGCCAGCGCCGCCAGGCTTTCGCCCTCGCCGCGGGCCGCATCACGCGCGATCCAGTCGAGCTGCGAAGCCACGAAGCGCTGCTGATTGATCTGCGCATAACTGGATGAGTCGTCCCCGGACGAGGTGGAAGACGCGGCATCACCGGTGGTCGAAGCAAAATCGAAGGGCAGGGACACGGCTTCGGTAGTCGTGCTGCAGGCCGATACCGCGAACAGCGGGGCCATCAGAGCGAGGAGGACCTGGGGTTTCATGCAATTATTCCTGCGTGGACATGGGGCGACACAGGCCGAGTTTACACCGAGTCCGCGGCGGGCTGGAACGCAGATTCGGTTTTGGCGCCCCACAGACCCGCGTCCGGCAACGACGGATGCTCCGAGCGCGGTGAGGCACTACACTAGGGGATTATTCATCAGCGACCGCACCATGTCTGAATTTACCCCAATCACGCATTTCGAGGGCTGCCGCAAGGCGCTGGGACAGCAGCAACGGGTGGAAGACACCCGGGCCGCGGCGGAGGCGTTTCGCCAGAGCATGCTCGCCGGACCCAAGGTGCGTTATTTCGAGTCCTTTGATCTGGTCAAAGTGCCTTATCCCAGCCGTTACGGCCTGCGCAATGCGTTTTCCCGTGAGCGGTTCGTGGAATTCCTGCATCTGCAGAACCGCCTGTTCGTGGTGCAGTTTGACACCGCCGACGGCCTCAAAACCCTGCTGGTGTCGCCTTCGGACCATGAACGCAACGGCGAAACGCCGTTCTTTCGGCGCTTGCAGGACAGTTCCCCCGGCTGGATGCAGGGGCTGATCGTCAAGCGCAATGCCACGGTGCCGGAAATTCTGGCGCGGATTGGGTTGCAGCCGGAGGATGTCGATTACCTGACCTACGATCATCTCCACACCCAGGACGTGCGCCGCTGGCTGGGTAGCGATGCCGAGTCGGCGCTGTTTCCCAATGCGCGGCTGCTGGTGCATTACCGGGAATGGGCCTCGGCACTGGATCTGAATCCCTATCAGGCGGATTGGTACTGCCCCAATGGCTTGCAGGGTATTGCCGCCGATCGGGTCATCCAGTTTGACGGTGATATCGCGCTGGGCGATGGCGTGGCGCTGATTCATACTCCAGGGCATACCGAAGGCAACCACTCCATCGTGGTGCACACCGACGAAGGACTGTGGGTGACCAGCGAAAACGGCATCAGCGTGGATGCCTACGCGCCCTTGCTGTCGACGGTGCCGGGCGTGGCCGCCTACGCCCGCACCCTGGGTACGGAAGTGATCATCAACGGCAATACCCTGGAAAACTCGGTGGACCAGTACATCTCGATGGTGCAGGAAAAGACCATCGCCGGGCCGTCGCAGCGAGACCCGCGCTATCCTAATTTTTTCCCGTCATCCGAGATGACCCCGTTCTGGGCTTTTCCCGGCACCCGGCCGAGCTTTTATGTCGGGCAGGCGCGCCACGGGGCGCTGCAAACCGGCGCCGCGTCCAGTTGACGCGGCCGCGACGTGAACATCGGCCATGGTGTTTTTCCAAGGGGTGCTGAGCCATGTCCACGATCATTTCGATTGAGCAATTGACCAAGGCCTATGCGGGCGGCTTTGAAGCGCTCAAGGGTGTCGATCTGGCCATCGAGCGGGGGGAGATTTTCGCCCTGTTGGGACCGAACGGGGCGGGCAAGACCACCCTGATCAGCATCGTGTGCGGCATCGTGAACGCGAGCAGCGGTCGGGTGACGGTGGGCGGTCACGATATCGTTCAGGAATTCCGTGCGGCCCGCAGCCTGATCGGCCTGGTGCCGCAGGAACTCACCACCGATGCGTTCGAAACCGTCTGGGATACGGTCAGCTTCAGTCGCGGCCTGTTTGGTTGTCCGCCCGATCCCGCGCATATCGAGAAAATCCTGCGCGAGCTGTCCTTGTGGGACAAGCGCAAGGCGCAGATGATGACCCTGTCCGGTGGGATGAAGCGTCGGGTGATGATCGCCAAGGCGCTGTCGCATGAGCCCAGTATCCTGTTCCTGGATGAGCCGACCGCCGGGGTCGATGTCGAATTGCGGCGGGATATGTGGGCCCTGGTGCGCGGCCTGCGCGACGGCGGTGTGACCATCATCTTGACCACCCATTACATCGAAGAGGCCCAGGAAATGGCCGACCGGATCGGGGTGATTCATCAGGGCAGGCTGATTCTGGCGGACGACAAGCAGGCTCTGATGAAAAAGCTGGGCAAGAAGCGCCTGACCCTGAATCTGCAGGAACCGCTGGGCGAAATACCGCCGCAACTGGCCGGCTGGAATCTGCAACTGGCCGCGGCGGGCCATGAGCTGGAATACCGTTTCGATGGTCAGGAAGAGCAAAGCGGGATTGCCCGTCTGTTGCGTGAACTTGCCCAACTGGACATCGGTTTCAAGGACCTCAATACGCGAGAAAGCTCCCTGGAAGAGATTTTCGTCAACCTGGTCAGCAGCCGCGGCGAGGCGGCCTGATGGCCTTCAACCGACACGGGGTGTGGGCGATCTACCGTTTCGAGATGGCGCGGGCGCGACGTACCCTGTGGCAGAGTCTGGTGACTCCGGTGATTACCACCTCGCTGTACTTCGTGGTCTTCGGCGCGGCCATCGGTTCGCGCATGAGCGCGGTGGACGGGGTGTCCTACGGCGCTTTCATCGTGCCGGGGCTGGTCATGCTGTCGCTGTTTACCCAGAGCCTGTCCAACGCCTCGTTCGGAATTTATTTTCCGAAGTTCACCGGCACGATCTACGAATTGCTGTCCGCGCCGATTTCCCCGCTGGAGGCGGTGCTGGCCTATGTGGGCGCGGCGGCGACCAAGTCGATCATCCTGGGCCTGGTGATCATGGCTACCGGGGCGTGTTTCGTGCCGATTGAAATTCAGCATCCCGGCGCGATGCTGTTCTTTCTGCTCGTGACGGCAGCGACTTTCAGCCTGTTTGGCTTCATCCTGGGGATCTGGGCGCGCAATTTCGAAGAACTGCAGTTCGTGCCGATGCTGATCGTGACCCCGCTGACCTTCCTGGGCGGTGCGTTCTATTCCCTGGACATGCTGCCACCGCTGTGGCGGACCTTGACCCTGTTCAATCCGGTGGTCTACCTGATCAGCGGTTTCCGCTGGAGTTTCTACGGGATTGCCGATGTCAGTGTCGCGGTGAGCGTGGGCATGGTTTTGGGCTTCTTCGCCCTGTGTGTCGCCGTGCTGTGGTGGATTTTCCGCACCGGGTATCGGCTCAAGGTCTGAGCCGGTGCTCGGCCGGGAGTGGGGTTTCCGGCGGCTTGATTTGCTAAGATCGTCACGCGGACAGGTCGGCTTTCGTGCCGACCATGACCCCAGCCTCGTTTCTTGATGCCATCGGTGATTCCATGCACGCCCAGTTTCGCGTTTTTGCTTCCGCGGCAGCAGCCTGTCTGCTGGCAACCAGTCTGGTTCTATTCGCCAGCAGTGCGTCCGCGCAGCAGGGCCGGAATCCAGCCGCCGATGCCCGCAGCGCCGCGTACATGTTCTACCTGGCTGAAACCGCCTATGCGCGCGGGGAATACCCCTTGGCCCGGCAATGGCTACGGCAGTCTTCCTCCCTGGGCAATGCCGAGGCGATGTTTCAACTTGCGCGCCTGTACGAGACGGGCTTGTCCGGTTTGAGCAATGCCGATGAAGCCTGGGCGCTGTATTCCGCGGCGGCGCAGCAGGGGCATGCCGGCGCACAGGCCGAGGTCGCGGCGCTGGAGCGGCTGGTGGCCGTGACCTCAGCGGCGGCGATGTCGGACCAGGCGGTCCCGGCCAGGGCAGCCAGCCGCCACCCGGCGGCCGTACTGATTGAGGCCCGAGCCGAGGAGTTCAGCTTGAGCCAGATTGAGCCGGTTCCGCCAGCACCCGCGCCGACCAAAGTGGCTGAGTCTCCGGCCGACCTGCCCGAGGCCACGGTGGAACAGGCCGTGTTGCCCGCCGAAGCGCTTGCACCGGATCAGGTGGCGGAAGTGGCCCCGGCGGAGGTGCTGGTCGCCGCAACGTCCAGACCCGCAGAGACGGTACAGCGCGCGCGGCGGGCCACTTACATGCTGCGCCTGGGCGAGACCGAATACGCGCGCAAGGACTATCCGCTGGCGCGCCAGTGGTTGCGCCAGGCCGCCTCCCTGGGCGATGCCGAAGCCATGTTCCTGCTCGGGCGCATGTACGAGACCGGTCAGGCGGGGGTGCAGGACGCCGATGAGGCCTGGTATCTGTATTCGCAGGCGGCCCAGCGAGGCCATCCGCGGGCCCAGGCCGAAGTGGAGATGCTGCGGGATCTGGCCGCACCGCTGTAGCCGGCGTGGCGCAAGCTTGGCATCCTCCAGACCTGCGAGGCCATTTGGTTATCCTGGCCGGATGTCCGGCGCTGCTGCCTCCGGCCGACCGACTGCCCATGAGCGGAGAGCCAAACTGATGCGCGCGAACGGGTCTGGCCGTCAGGCTGGCTTCATCATCACGATTGAACTGCTTCTAGTGACCACGATCCTCGTGATTGGCTCGCTGGCCGGTCTGGTCGCAATCCGCGACGCGCTGATTAAACGCTGGGCCAACCAGCAATCGCAGCAGGTCACCGTCTACGATGCGGGTGGCGTCGCCCTGGGAAAGGCGGTGGGTTTCGACGAACACGAAGCGCCCTTGCTGGCTTATATCGATCGTGGCGTGCCGCCGCTTGCGCCCGATCCGGGACACCGTAACTACCGAGCATTGATCGGTGTGCGCGATGACCGCTTCACCAGTCGCGAGCCCGTTTACTACGCGGGCCCAGACTGCACCGGCACGCCCTGTATCAAGGCGGTCAGCGACGAGGTGGCCGACAACACCGGCCTGAGCGGCCTGCCTGCCACCGGTGCGGTGGGTTATCTCCATGCCCTTCAGGGCGGTCCCAATTACGCTATTGGCGCTGCGCCTGAAGGCTTTCGCGGGCGGCTGTATCGCTCGACGAGCCTGGCTTGCCCGGTTGCGCCGACAGACATTCAATCCCGCTATCTTTCGCAGAAAGTGGTGACGGGAAGTCCCTGCGAAAACCGCGCTGCGTCGTCCGCAAGTGGATACTGTGAGGTCGGTCTCGGGCCCTGTACAGCCACCGATCCGGCGACCTGTTCCTGCATCACGGAGCCGGTTCTGGCGCCGGTCGATTGCGGGGAAGGTATATCCCAGCAGTCTGTGCTGGACGGACTCGAGGTCGACGTGCTGAATCAGGCCGCAATCTATCTGGCCTTCCTGGAGGCCATAACCGACCCGTCGGGCAATTACACCCGGTTTCTCGGCCAGGTGCAGCTGACCTCGATTCAGGGCATGGACATCTGCTGTCCCGAGGGTTCCACCTTGCTGCTGGATGGCGCGATCGAGACCGCCGCGTATCTGAGCCTGACCAAGGAGCTTCTGGACGCCGGTCTGCCGAATGGACAGCTGACTTTCCTGTTGGCAGATCTGGGGCTGCTTACGCCCAGCACCGAGTTCAGCTGCACGGCGACGGCTTCGGCGCCGGCCTCATCAGGCACCGCCGGCAGCGTTGACTGGGGGTCGCTGCAAGCGCTGGCCGCAGAACCGGTGCCTGATCCCAGCGATCCAGCCGCTAATACGCTGGATCGCTTTGTCCCACCGTTCAGCGTGAACCTGCCAATCGACATGGCGGACGACAGCTGGATTTACACGCCTCCCAATGGCGAGGGATGGTAGCCCTGACCGACCTGGACAGTCTGCCGCTTAAGCGCTTAGGTAGCTCACACCGGTCAGTTCTTCGGAAATCTCCCACAGGCGCCTGGCGGCCTGCGGGTCCTTCGCGGTGTCGCGCGGCTGCACCTGGCCGGGGCGTCCCCAGAACTGCAGCGGCCCCAGCGGGCCGATGAACTCGCCGCCCTGAATTTGCGGATGGGTGGCGGCGTACAGCGTGGGCTTGGCGCCGCCGCGGGCGGACATCGCAAACAGCGCGTTGCCGATTTTCACCATGAAATTCTTGATCGCGCTGCCCTCGGGGTTGGCGCCGCTGGTGATATTGCTCGAGGTGTAACCCGGGTGAGCGGCCAGCGCCGTGATGTTCAGACCCGCGGCTTTGAGCCGCCGATCCAGTTCGAGGGTAAACAGCAGATTGGCCAGCTTGCTCTTGCCGTAAGCGTCGAAGGGTTTGTACGGGGACTGGTTGAAGTTGGGGTCATCCAGGTTCAGGCCCGGCGTGGCCTTGTGCGCGACCGAGGACACCGACACGACTCGGGCGCCAGCGGTCGCCTGGAGCACATCGAGTAACTGACCGGTCAGGGCAAAGTGGCCCAGATGGTTGGTGCCGAACTGGGATTCAAAGCCGTGCTTGGTGCGCAGGATTGCGCTGGCGCCCATGACGCCCGCGTTATTGCACAGCAGATCCAGACGGTCAAAGCGGGAGTTAAATTCGGCAACGAAAGTCTTGATCGAGTCCAGATCGGCGATGTCCAGACGCATGACCACCACGTCGCCGGCGGGATTGCGGGTACGGATCGATTGGGCTGCACGTTCAGCTTTATCCAGGCTGCGACAGGCCATGACGACGGTCGCGCCCTTGGCCGCCAGCGCGGCGGCCGTTTCCAGGCCGATACCGCTGTTCGAGCCGGTGACGATGGCGACCCGACCGGTTTGATCAGGCATGGTTTCCAGGGTCCATTGTTGGGTCATTGCAGTTCCTTGACTAGGGTCCGCTCGTGGACTGGTGAGCAGGACAGGCGGATAAAGTGGTTGTTGACGCTGTCGGAGCGCGAACGCTGAGTCTATTTCAGCCCGAATCGGCAGGCCTTGCCTCGTCCGAATGCCGGGGGTCTGTCGACGCGAGTTTATTCGGCGGGCGGGGTAGGGGCCTGCAGCGCGCGTGCAGCGGCCTGTTGCATGTCGAGCACCCAGGGTTCCAGCGGCAGGAAATCTTCATCGATCAGCCCGGGAGCCAGAAATCCCGAATCCTGACCATCCATCCATTTGGCGACCAGCAGGCCAAATTCGGAATCGTTGTCGCCAATGATTTTCATGCCGATATCCTGGGCCAGGCTAGACGTGCTCAAACCGGCCAGCAGGATCAGGCCGATCAGCGGGTAGCGACGCTGGCCGGACTGGCTGCGGGGGGCGGGAAGGGCTGAATCGGGCATCCTAATGGTCCTGGTTGCGCATGCGTTCATGCAATTGGGCGAGCAGCAGTCGGGCCATCACCAGATAGCGCTTGCTGCGGGCGGCTTCGCTATTGAGCCAGTTGGCCGTATGGCGATCCAGCGTGGTCTGCTGGCGTTTTCGCTCGGTATCGATCTTGGCGCTCAGCTGCTGCGCCGGTTTCTTCAGTGAATCCAGTTCCGCAGCGGCGGCGGTCATGGCCTGGGCATCCTGCAACAGGTGCATGGCTTCCAGAATCCGCAGCGTTTCACCGTGCTGCAGCAGGAAGTACACATGGGCATCCGCCGGAATGACCGGTTTGGCGTAGGCCCACCACGGCTCCCGTGTCGCCCAGTTCTGCCAGCCCTGCGGTCGGGGCGGCCAGCCTCGGCTGACCAGGGCGCTGGCCTGGATGGCGGATTCGTTGCGCAAGCGGGCACGGGCACTGAGCAGCGCGCCGCGCACAGCTTCCAGCACCACGATCGCGCGGTCGCAATAGCGTACGGCACGTTCGTAGGCGCCGAGTTCGGCCAGCGCATAGGGAATCGCCACCAGGGCTTCCTGCACCGTTGGATCCAGCGGGTTCAAGGGCAGCAAACCGCTGAAGAGTTCCACCGCGCGATTGATCGCGTCCGCCCGATTAGTGGCACCGGCGCCGGAAGCCGCGCTGATGCCGGCCTCGATCCGCAGGACGAATTCAGGCCGGAAGTCGTCAGCGGCCACGGCCGAGCGCGAGCTCAGCGTCGCCAGGGCGGCCCAGCCCTGGCCCAGAAGGGCGCGGTTGGCCAGTGGGCCGTCCGCCGAAATGCTGGCAAAGGCGTCGGCGGCCCGCAGGCCTTCGCCGCGTCGCAGGTAACGGTAGCCCAGTTTCAGATTGGCAAAATCGCGAATCGTTCCCGGGCTGTCGGCGTCATCCGGGCCGCTGGCGACGTCCCGCAGAAGTTGTTCGGCGGCCGCATCCTGGTCTGATTCGAGCAGGGCCGCCGCGAGATTGTAGCGCCAGATCGCAGAACCTTTGATCGCCTGGGACTCTGTCGGCAGAGGCACGCTACCACCTGCCAGCCGGATACGGGTTTCCAGGGTGCGGGCCTGGGCGAGATGAGCCGCGGGCCAGCTGTCGCCGCGTGGAGGCAGCAGATTCTTGGCGGCGGTATCCAGCGCGCCGCGCTCCAGGGCCAGCTCGGCGCTGGCCAGACGTGCGCGGGCCAGGATGCTGCTCGGCCCGTCACTCGCGCTGAGTTGATCGAAAGTCGCTTCCGCGGCGCTGGCCAGGCCCCAGGCCCGCAGGCTTTCGCCCAGCAACAGCGCATAGTCGGCCTGCTGGGTCCGGGCCGGGTCTTGATGTGCCAGATTTTGCAGCAGGGTCAGCGCCTTGCCTGGGTGCCCGAGCGCATATTCGTATTGCGCGGCCTGCTGCAAAGCAGCGGGACCCAGCGGCGTGATCAGTCTGAGTCGAGCCCGCTGCGGGCTGATCTGCGTGAGCTGGATCGAAAATCCGCGCGGCCAGGTGTCAAAGCTCAACTCCTCATCCAGGCTTAGCTCGGTATCCGTGCGACGTGGGGAGCGGCCACGCGATTGGGCAATCGCGCTGACCCGCACGCGGTGCGGACCGTCGGACAATTGGGCGATGGCCAATTGCTGCCCCAGGCCGGAGTCGAGCAGTTGCGTCTCCCGTGGGCTGTAGGCGTACTGGGCCAGCGCAATATCGTCAATCCAGACCTGGACCGAACGCCAGCTGAAATCCGGGGCCTGATCATCGATCAGCATCATGACACTGGGTGAAAACTGCCGTTGATCGGCCAGCCGTACCGTGTACAGCGCCAGGGCCTGCTGCTTGATCGACTCCAGGCGCCGTTCCACGCCATGGGCTGAACTGCCGAGCAGCAGCATGAGCAACACGATGGTGGCACGTATCCGGCTGTTCATCGGTTTTTCGCACCGCGCGTAGCCGCCCGTGTGGCGGGACATCCGGATTTTGCTTTTTTGCTTGGCATCGCCTTCGCCAGATGCGAGTAGGGGCCCTATCGTAGCGTTTTCACCTGCAAAGCCGAAATGGCCTTCTGGCGCGGGTCCGGGGCCGGCGCGGCCGGAAGATTCCGGGGCGTCTGATGGCCGGATGGTGAGTTATTGGGCCACGGCGACTACAATCGAGGGTCCCTCGCTGATGAAACGCCCATGTCCACTATTCAACGCTCCAGCATTTTCCACGGCCCCGGGGCCCTTCACGCTTTGGGCAGAGGGCCAGGCCAATGAGTCTCAATGCCGAGCAGCGCCGTCGCCTGAAAGCTCAGGCGCATGATCTGGCGGTCGTGGTTCAGACCGGTGCCAAAGGCATCACGCCTGCGGTGATCGCCGAAACCGAGACGGCGATCAATCATCATGAACTGATCAAGGTGCGACTGGCCGGGGTGGAGCGCGAGCAGCGCACGACCATGGCTGCCTCGCTGGCCAGCTCGCTTGGCGCCGATATCGTCGCGCTGGTCGGCGGCGTGCTGATTCTGTACCGGCCATTGAAAAAGCCCAAGAAGTAGATGTCGTCCACGATTGTCCTGACGCCATTCGCCCGCACCCGCCTGTTTCCGCAATCCGCTCGCCGCAATGCGCTGTGCGGGGTGACGCCGGAGCAGTTCGAAACCTATCTCAATCAGCACCAGCCGTTGCAGGTCCGTCCGGGCTATGCGCCGTTCTGCCGGCTGCTGGTGTTTCGAAACTGGACCAGCTCGCGCTGCGCTACGATCGCGATCACCGCCGATAATCAGCACCTGCTGCGATCGGCCTATGAAGCCCGTACCGAGGCCGAACTGCCGGTGCTGACGCGCTGGTTCGAAGGCCTGGAGGCGCCGCGGGCGGCTTATCTGCAAGTCATTGTGTATGACCGTGCTCAGCTGGCGCGGGAAGGCTCGCCGATTGATGCCGACTGGGGCGTGGTCGGTTGCCTGGCGACGCTTGATGACCAGGAAACACCACTGACGCCGATCACCCTGCTGCGCAATGCCCTGGGTGTGGAGGAGGGGGGCTCAGGTGTCGCTCTGGACCGCGATGCTTACCGGGCCAGTGTGGCGTTCTGGCAGCGCCATGCCACCTGGCGGGGCTGAGCCTGACGACCACGCTCAAGCCGGCGGTGGTGCGGAGCACAGCAGGCTGTGGCGGACCCGACGCTGCGGTAGCGCAGCGGTTAAGATAGGTCAGATTATTCGCAAGGCGGCCAAGAATGGGCAACACCGTGACACGCAAGGTTCTTCCGAGTCTCGGGCTGATCCTGATCTGCGCATTGAGTGGTACCAGTTGGGCCCTGGACGCACCGGCTGGCGAGCCTGCCCGAGTTGAGCAGTGGCTGGAGCAGGGTGATTTCGAGCGCGCTTACGCCTGGTTGCGCGCCGCGGAAGCCGAGTTCGCCGGCAGCCCGGAATTCGATTTCAATCTGGGCCGCGCCGCGCTGGGCTCAGGGCTCGTTGACGAGGCTTATGCGGTGTTCGAGCGTGTCGTCGCCGTCGATCCGCGTCATGCGGCGGCCTGGATGGAGCTGGGCCGGATCGATGCCGCGCGGAGCGACTGGGACGCATTGTGGGCCAAACTGCGCGTTCTGTATGCGCTGGAGCCGCCAACGGCCGCTCGGCAGGCCTTGCGCCAATGGATGCAGGCGCTGGGTCTGTTGCCGGTGCCTGGGGCTGATTATTTTCTTGCGCTGAACCTCGGCTATGACTCGAATGCCACTCTGGGCACAGAGCTGGAGCAATTCGCCGGCACTCCGATTACTTCCGGTCAGGCCGAGCAGTCCGGCTTTGCCGAGCTGGCACTGCGCGGGGAGCTGCGCTCAATCGGGGGCTGGTCAGGCGGTCGCCGCCTCAGTGCGTCATTGGGGCGGCGTTACTTCGACGGCGAAGTCGATCCGCAAACCACCGCCAGCGTGGTGGCTACGCAATCCTGGAATCGGC
>JBFJVB010000105.1:0-11966 GCA_041624435.1 Oceanococcus sp.
ACCGTGATCAGGCAGCCCGCAGCCGAAGTCCGGCAGGGCGAGACGGTCCGTTTCGAAATCGTGGCCGGACATCCCGCCAATGACCTGCGCCTGCAGGATAGCTACGCTACCGTGGAGCGGCAGACAGCCAGCGGTGAATGGACCCCAGTGGTGGAAGACCGCGCCCCCGAGCTGCTGTATTTCTGGAAGCCCCAGGTCGAGAACCCCGTCGCCATCGAACCGCCGCTGAGCAGTTCCGGCAGCGCAGAGGCGGCCTGGGCGGTGCCGGGCAATGCCCCGGCCGGAACCTATCGAATCCGCATGACCGGCGCCAGCCGCAGCCAGCCCGGCGGCGCGGCCCAGGGCTACGAGGTGATTTCCGACAGCTTCAGGCTGGGCGAACCGATACGTGATTGCCCCTGAAGCGGGGTGCAGCGACCGGTGACCCCTCAGGCCTGTCCCGTCGCTGAATCAGGCCGCGGCCAGATGCGCAGCCAGCAATTCGGCAAGCCGGGCATGGAGACCTGGTGGCCAATCGTGTCCCCAACCCTGGATCAGCTCGAGCCTTGCTCCGGGAATCACCCGGGCCAGCGCCTTGCCCCCGGAGACGTGGACCAGCGGGTCGGCCGTGCCATGCACCACCAGTGCCGGTAAATTCAGCTTGGCCAGCCTCGACTCGCGGTTCCCGGCGTTGAACATGGCCTGCATCTGCCGGACGAATCCGGCGCCATTGAGGCCGCGCGCCAGACAGGTCCGGGCGGTTTCCTCCAGATCCGCTGTGGACGCGGGATAATCCGGGCCTTGCAGCATTCGCCACTGCGCGACCAGGTGGTGCACGATGCCCTCGGGGCTCTTGTCCGCTGGCGGCGACATCAGGGCGCGGGAGACGGACCATTTCGCTCCACCCACCGAACGGGCGCCGCTGGTGGTCATGAGCAGACTCAGACTGCTCACCCGCTGCGGCTGCAGCAGCGCCAGCTCCTGGGCGATCATCCCGCCCATGGACACCCCGACCAGGTGGGCCTGGTCGCAGCGCAGATGATCGAGCAAGGCCAGTGCATCCGCGGCCATGTCCTGCAAGCTGTAGGCGGATGGCAGGCGCGCACCAAGCCGCCAGCGCAACAGATCCAGGACTGAGTGGCGCTGCGGCCGTGGGGGCTGTTTCAGTCGGGACAGGCCGACATCCCGGTTGTCAAAGCGGATGACCCGATAGCCCGCGGCGGTCAAGCGTTCAATCACCGGCTTCGGCCACTGAATCATCTGCGTACCCAGACCGTGAATCAGCAGGACATCGCCGCGCCGCCCGGCATCGGCTTCGATTACTTCGTACTCCAGATCAAGCTGTGGCAAATGCAGCTGTGGCATTCCGTGTCCCTTCGTCTGTGCTGATTTGAGAACCCCTGGTCCGCGACCCGTTCAGGCACGGGCCGGCCTTCACGCTCGCTTGACGGCTGTTGCTTTATTAGAGGGCTCTTGGACCCCTGGAAAGCCTGCTGAGCGATTCCAGCGGATAAGCCATCTCCAGGCAGGACAGCACCATGCGCCATTCGAATCTTTCCCTGAGTATTCTAACCGCCACGCTACTGGGGCTGCTGAGCGCCGGCAGTGCCTGGTCACAGCCCGACGGCGCCATCATCAGCGCCGAGAAGCGCCGGGTGGTTGAGCACTGGACCCCAGAGCGGCGGACTCGCGCCCTGCCGCGTGAGCTGCTGGTCGATGCCCGTGGACGCGCCTACCTGCGTGCTGCCGAAGGTCATCTGCTGGATTACCGCAGCCGCCGCGCCGGGAACCAGCTCTACGCCAACCCGGTCCCGCAGGCCCGCCCCGGGGCCGGCAACGGCGGCAATAACGACACCACACCCCCCAGCATCAGCGAGCTGCTGCCCAACGCCGGCAGCACGATCGGCAGCAGCCAGGAATTCTCGGCCCGGATCAGCGATGCCAGTGGCATCAAGTCGGTGAGCTTCATCGTCACCTACCCGGATGGCGCCACCACTCAGTCCTTCAGCCCCGGCTTCATCGGCGATGACACCTGGGCGATCACCCTGAACGGCTTCAGCGACGGCCAGTGGAGCTGGCAGGTGGTGGCCAGGGACGCGGCCCCTCGCGGCGGCAACACGGCCACTTCAGCCGCCCAGAGCTTCACGGTGGATACCGGTAACGGCGGTGGCGGCAGCGGCGACAACGTGAGCAATGCCGCCTGGTCGGGTGGCCTGGTCCAGCTTGCCGCAGGAAGAATCTACTTCGAGATGCCCAGCAACAAGCGGCGCCGCCGCTGGGACGGCTATGTCTGCTCCGGCACCGTCGCCAGCGACGCGACCAGCGGCCGCTCGGTGATCATCACCGCCGCGCACTGCGTCTATGATGATGCGGCCAAAGCCTTTGCCCGCAAGGTGCTGTTCATCCCGGATCAGGACGGCACCAGCGGGGCCGGCACCGACCTGAACTGCAGCAACGATCCTCTGGGCTGCTGGGTGCCCTCTTTCGGGGTTGTCGATACCCAGTGGAGCGGCAGCAGTTTCCCCGACAATGCCGCCTGGGATTATGCCTACTACGTGGTTCCTGACAGCGGTGCCCATCAACCGGGTCAAAGCCCGACGAGCCCGGTCCTGGATCAGGCGGCCGGCGCGATGAGCCTGAGCTTTTCGACACCGCTGACAGACGACGGCCAGCCCGGCGCAGCCAGCCCGGACTTCACCCACGCCCTGGGTTATTCCTACAGCGATGATCCGAACTTCATGTACTGCGCCGAAGACATGGGCAGCAACAGCAACGTCAACTGGTGGCTGGCCGGGTGTGGCCTGTCCGGCGGCGCCTCTGGCGGCCCCTGGGTCCAACCGATGGACACCAGTCTTGGCGAGGGCCCGGTCATCTCGGTCAATTCCTGGGGTTACACCAGCGCCCCGGGCATGGCGGGACCGCGCCTGGACAACAGCTCCGCCCAGTGCCTGTTCAGCATTGCCGTCAGCGAAGCATTCAGCGCGGTCCCCAGCAGCGATGGCGACGCCGGAGTGCAGGTGAGCTGCCCCTGAGCACGGCCTGAGGCCGAGCGCGACCGGATTCGCTCGCCGCCGCTTCGGCCTCACCAGCCGCGAGTGCCCGAGGGCCGGTCCGAATCAGCGCGCGAGCAGCAGCTGCCCTGCCGGAACCGGCGCGATGGAGTCCCGGCAGGCCTGATTGGCCAGTTCACCGCAGGCGCGCATGGCCGGTCGGGGCTGAGGGTCTTCGAGCACGCCGATCACCAGCGCCGAAGCGCGGTCCCGATCGTGCCAGATGGTGTTCTGGGCGGGCGTGGGGCTGGGCGAACCGCCCCAGTCGCCGGTCAGCGCGACAGGGCCATCGATGATCAGACGCAGCGCACTGCCGGCGCGGAAGCGGTGGGCAAAGGGAAACACCTCCACCCGCAGCGCGGTAGGTTCGCCCGGAGTCAGCTTCTGCATACTGGCCTCGGTGAACAGGTGGAAAGGGCGGGTCGGCGTGGAACGGTGATCATCGAGCGCACGCCTGGAAGCGCGCAGCCAGCCCCGCGCCACATACACTTCCTGCCCATCCGCACGCACTTCACTCAGGGTGACCTGCACGTCGGTATCGTCCGCGCTGGAACTCAGCCACAGATCGACGCTGGCCGAACCCAGCAGCTGGATATCCTCGGCCAGGGCCGGGGTGGTCCACACCAGGCGCCCGGCATCGGGCGCCGGCAGCCGCCATAGCTGGTCCAGTTCCGCGCTGCTGTCGGGCAAGGGATTGGTCGAGGTGGAAGGCAAGGGATAGACATAGCCATCAGGCGCTTCCGCGTTCTGGGGCGGCTCGGTGCTGAGCCGCCCGGATTCACGCAGAAACAAGCTGACCGGTTCGGGGCGCGGCAGCTGATCGTGGACGGTGACCCAGTTGGGCTGCAGGTCCGCCGCGCTCAGTTCATGCAGGAGCTGGATTCGCGGCGTGCGCTCCCAGCCGTTGTCCACGCCCCGCAGATAGCGTTGGAAAAATTCCACCAACAGCTCGGAATGCAGCGGATGCGACCAGGTGAGGTCGTGGTTGCCGTTGCTCATCACGCTCCAGCTCTGCTCCAGCCCCAGCACCTCGAGCAGGCCACCGGGTTCCAGCAGGCCGCCGATACGCGAGCCGGTCTGTTCGTCCTGCCAGTAATTGACGTTCAGCACCGGCACATCAATGCGTGCGGCGGTGGCCGCGGGACTGCGTGCATGCCAGCCGAATGGGCCGTCGATGTACGGGCTCAGTTGCCCGTCGAGCGCAAAGGACTGGTAGGCCAGCCGGTTGAGCAGGTAATTCATCGCACATTCCGGATCATTCCGGAACAGCGCCGGCGGCATGCCGCCCAGCCCGGGGGCCTGCTGCTGGACCGTGAACAGCCCGGCAAAAGCGGCATTCGGAATGCCGCCCGGACTGCCGACATCGCGATACAGATCCATGATCACGTTGGAGGGCGCAATCGCCCGCAGCTGCGGCGGCCGCTCGGCCGCCACGAACAGCTGCATGATGCCGGGGTAGGAGTAGCCGATCATGCCGATCTGGCCGTCCGACCAGGGCTGGACCGCTGCCCACGCCACGGCTTCGGCGCCATCGGCGGCCCATTGCGGCACGAACAGATCGAATTCACCGGATGAGCATCCGGTCCCGCGCACCGAGACGCCCAGCATCGCGTAGCCCATGCGCAGCAGCCGGGCTTTGACCTCGGGGATGTTGCTGAAGTAATCGCCGGTGCCGGCATCGTAACCGTCGTATTGCATCACCACCGGGCCGGGCGGTGCATCTTCGGCCCGCTCCAGGTGATAGCGCAAACGCGTGCCGTCGCGCAGATCCAGGTAGCCTTCCTCGATCACCGTACGGGCGCTGTATTCCTGCGCCTGCGCAGCCAGGCCGGCCCCCAGACGCGGTGACGAATCAGGCGGGTCCTGACAGGCCACAAGGCACAGCACGCCGAGCAGGAACAGGCCTCGCCGCAGCCCGCTCAGCGCCGCGCCACCCACGCCTTGGTCGATCCCTTGTTGGTGCATCACTCGATTCCTTGGGCCGGGCTCCGGCCAGCCGCAGGCCGCGGCGCTGCTTGCCGGTGAGGCGGCCGATCTCATCCGGGGCTGACAATCCGCGCACTTTACTTCTGACATCAAGTGCTGTCAAAATCCTTCGATGCCAAGCTCCGGTTCCAAATCAGGCGCGAATGCCCGGGTGTCGACACGCGACAACCGAGTCAGCGGGCGGTACGCGGGCAAGGCGGCGGCCTGCCGCCGTCAGGAACGCTACGGCAAGGTTCTGGAGGCCGGGATTCGCATCATCGGCACGCAGGGCCATGAAGCAGCCACGCTGCGCGCGGTGAGCCGCGAGGCCGGCCTGACCGAACGCTATTTTTACGAAGCCTTCGAAAATCGTGAAGCCCTGCTGATCGCCGCCTACCAGAAGATTGCCGATGAAGTGCTGCTCTGCGTGCGACGCGCGGTGATGGCGCAGGCGGCTGATCCGTTGGCCATGGTGCAGGCCGGACTGCAGGCCAATTTCGACTACATCGCCGCCGCGCCGGACCGGGCCCGCCTGCTGTACATCGAATGTCTGGGCATCGGCCCGGGCATGGACCGTTCGCTGGGCCTGAACCTGAACCGTTTCGCCGATCTGATTCTGGGCCTGGCCCAGCCCCTGCTGCCCAGGGACATCCGTCCGCCAGCGGAGTTGCGGGTGATGGCCCGGGGGGTGCTGGGTGCGGTGGTCTACCTCTCGCAGCAATGGATTCGCAGCGGCATGCGCCAGCCCCGTGACGAACTGGTCAATGGCAGCATGGAAATCTGTCTGGGTCTGGCCCAGCGGCTCGGCGTGGACCTGGCCGAAACAGGGCCGGTCTGAACCAGCCCGATGGATGACATGAATCAACCAGGCAAAACCGCCTGCGCACTCAATAGCGGAACTGGAATGACGACAAGCTCAATGAAAATTCGCCTGATCGGTCTGGCCCTGGCCTTGCACAGCCTGGGTGCGTCAGCCGTCGAATACAGCCTCGGTCCGGTCGATCTGAGCTGGATCAACCGGATCAGCCTGGGCGCGGCGTGGCGACTGGAAGAACGCGACCCGGATCTGATCGGCAAACGCAATCTCGACCCGACCCTGTGTGCGGAACACAATTGCCAGTCCCTGAGCGGTGACCCCGCTCCCAATCAGGAACTGGTGGACGCCCCGGGCGGCTTTCTGGCTCATAACATGGATGACGGCAACCTGAATTACGACCCGGGGGATCTGGTCGCCGGTCTGGTCAAATGGACCAGCGACCTCAGCGGCAGTTATGGCGACCTGTCCTTCAAGGCGCGGGCGATCGGCTTCTACGACTTCGTCAACACGGATTTCCAGGAAACCCACAGCAACACCCGCTATCAACCGGCACGCACCCCCCGGGATCCACAGGTCGACCGGCTGATCGGTCAGGCCATCGAACTGCATGATCTGGTGGTGACGATGCCGTTTACGATCGGCGAGAATTTCTACGACCTGTCCGTCGGCCAGCAGAAAATTCGCTGGGGCGAGGCCAATCTGATCGTGCTCAATTCACTGAACGAGATCAATCCGCCAGATGGCCGGCGCCTGCACCAGCCGGGCTTCCAGGTGAACGAGCTGTTCCTGCCGGTGCCGATGGTGGTGCTGTCCGGGGATCTGGATGTCGACCTGGGCCTGGGCATCCAGGCCTTCTACCAGTTCGGCTGGCGCCCGGTGCTGGCCGATCCGGGCGGGAGCTTCTATGCCGACATCGACGCGCTGCACAAGGATGAGACCTACGCGATGCTGGGCATCGGCAATCAGGCGGAAGATCCCGACGGTCAGGCTCGCCTGGCCCATCCCGCCGCCCAGCTGCTGACCGATACCTCGTTCACCGCCCGGGTTCTGCCCAATCGGGAGCCCAGGCACGGCGGCCAGTATGGCGTGAAACTCAGCTGGTTTTCGGATTTCCTGCTGCCCTCCACCGAATACGGCTTCTACGCGATGAACTACCACGCGCGCCTGCCCAGTCTGTCGGTCAATGCCACCGAGCGCAGCTGCCTGCGTGATGCGGTGGACAACAATTACGCCGCCTATGCCGCCGCCTGCGAAGGCTTTGTCGCGGCCTCCGGGCGTGAACCGCTGCCGCTGGACACGCTGACCGCGTTCTTCGAATATCCCGAAAACATCCAGCTCTACGGCATCAGCTTCAACACCAATCTGGGCAAGTGGTCGGTCGCGGGTGAATACGCCTATCGCCCCAATGTGCCGGTGCAGGTGCAAAGCGTGGACCTGATCTGGGCCGGACTGCAGCCGGCCTTTCCGGAGCAGGACATCGTCTTCGGCAGCGCCGAATTATTCGGTGATGCCTCGGCCGACGAACTGCTCGCCCTGGGCCTGAATCCGGTGCTGGCCGGTGCCGACGCCGGCGGCTTTCCGATTACCGTGCCGGGGGCGCGCAACGCCATTCCCGATTTTATCGAGACCCGCTACCGCGGCCACGAGGTGCAGCCGCGCCAGTACATTCCCGGCTTCGAGCGCATGGCGGTGGATCAGCTGGTGATCAATGGCATCCGGATACTCGGCAGCTCGCATCCGCTGAGCAATCTGATCGGCAGCGAACAGATCATCCTGATGCTGGAAGCCGGTGTCACTCACGTCTGGGACATGCCGGACATCGACACCCTGCAGTTCGAAGGCGGCAGTCCCAATGCCAGCCACCGCGCCGGCGGTGCCGACGGCAGCGGCATGCCGGACGGCGAGCCGGATGCCCGTCGGCAGAACCCCACTCAGCAGACCCAGGCCTTTCCCACCGAATTTGCCTGGGGCTATCGCCTGCTGAGCCAGATGCAATACAACGACGTGTTCGGCTTGCTCACCCTCAAACCACTGCTGGTCCTCGCCCATGATCTGGGCGGCACCGCACCCAAACCCTTCCAGAACTTCATCGAAGACCGGCTTGATGCCGCGTTCGCGCTGGAGGTGCTGGTCGGGCAGCGCTGGTCAGGCAAGCTGCAGTACAACCTGCATATGGGCAACCGGCATTACAGCCGGGGTGATCGGGACAATCTGGCCGTGGAGCTCAGCTACACCTTCTGATCGCGACCCCAGACCCGCGCCTGGTGGCCAGCTCCAGCCCCCGGTGCGACAAAACCTAATCGACCGCCTGGGGCCAGACGTTGTTGGTCAGGCGGATCGCATAGAAACCCTGAAAGGCATCGGTGTACCAGATCTCGTTGCGTTCGGGCGCGAAGGCCGGGGCGCTCATGGCCCAGTTCGAGGCTTCAAAGGTAATGCCGTACGGGGTGGTGTTTTCCGGCAGGGGATCGAAGATCGGACGGGGCTGGACCGGGGCGTTGAAATAGGCGATTTCAACCGGATTGGCGACGTCGGAGATGTCAAAGACCCGCAGGCCAGACAGGTTCATCGAGCAGGCCACGATCGTCGGGTCAAGCCGCGTCGGGATATGGCAGTAATGGGCCGAATAGGTCTGTAACGGGTTCCGCGCGCCGGGGTCGTCGCAGATTTCGTCAAAGAACTCCGGGTTGTGCACCTCCAGACGCAGATTCGACAGCACGAAGGGTCGGGTCTCGTCGTTGATGTCGATGATCCGCGCCGCGCCCGCGTCGGCCGGCGTGCCGGAACAGCCGCCGTACTCGTCGACTTCCATCAGGTAGCGCTTGCCCCTGGAGGTGAACGGCACGGAATTCTGCGGAATCGAGCCGCCGCTCCACTCAAGCTTGGCGATCTTGTGCGCCGCGGGGATACCGCTTTCGGGCTGGCCCTGAAGCATGCCGGCGGCGACAGGCAGATCGACCAGCGGCATGGGTGATCCGCTCAGGTAGGCGTTGAGCTGCGTGGTGTCGAGGATCAGCAGGCCGCGATCGTCGCCGGTCTGCGACAGGTACGCCCGGCTACCGTCCGCGCTGATGTTGATGCCGTGGCTGTTGATCTGCGTGTGGTAGATCAGCGTCGGCAACTGCGGGTCGGAGATGTCGATCGCCCAGATGTTGTCCTCGTTGGTCATGTTCGCCCAGAACAGATTGCCCTGCAGCGACAGCCCGGACTCGTGAGCGAGCAGCGGCATCGGGGTCGAGGAGATCAGCCGGGGCTGGCGACAGTCCTGGCTCAGGTCATACAGGTCCAGGACGGCGGGCAGTTCGATCGGTTCGGCCGCGGCCGAGATGCCGGCGAGTATTCCGCGTTCCTCGGAAATGACCAGGGTCTCGTGCATGGACTGCATGCCCGCGGTGCGCAGCGTGGCGCTGTTGACCGGGCGGGACGGGTCTGCCATGTCCAGGACCACAACACCGCCTTCCTGATCACCCAGATTGGTCGGGAACAGCAGCGTGGAATCGTAGTAGGCGCACTCGTTGCCGTGTGGATCCACATAGCGGTGGACCTTGAAGCCGCCGATGGTCCCCCAGGTATTGGCGGGGATCACCGCCGACTTGTGATGTCCGACCAGCTCCGTATTGCAGGTGTAGCCCTCCGCGGCCCGGCCGCTCTCCATCTCCTCGCGCGAAACCCGTCCCTGGATGCCGTGCTCGGGACGCGACCCCGGGCCACACACCGCCTGGGGCGTGGCAGTCAGTGGTGGCTCCGCCGCGCGCTGGTCCACATCGGCCTCGGTCCCGATGCAGCTCGCGCACAAGCCGCAGAGCAGCACGCTGGACCAGAAGGCCAACACGTTTGGGGATTTGTTCATCTCTTACTGGTTCCTGTTCTCGCGGGCCTTGCCGGTCAATGATTCTTTGCGCCAAATTCTCCGGCCATCCTTTGCCCTCGGGGCCGACATCCTGGCAGTCCTGTCGCGCCCCGCCCGCGCCAGCTCGAAGCCGGCCGCCAGGCTTGTCACCGGTGCCTCCGCGGCACGCAGCGCGAGCCAAACACCGGGCCCGAACTGCAGATATTATCAGCCCACTGAAGCGCCAACTTAGCCTGAGCGGACTACCGCGCACGCGACTTTCCCCAGGCATCGCCACCGTAGGCGCCCATTCAGTACACTTTGCCGGCATTGGCTATTGCCGCGCAGTTGAACGGATTTTGCCCGCTCCGGCGGCCCCTTGATCGAGAACCACCAGCATGCCCATCGCAGCTCCCTTACCTGGCAGATACTGGCCAGCCGCCGCCTGTGAGGTAAGCCTGCAAATCAGCCCCATCACGCCGTGACCGACTGCCGGCGTGCCCAGACGTGCCAGGGAACCATTGCGGATCTCGATTCGTCTTCATCACGCGCCCGTCAATCTTGCGTCGTTGCCGCCATGAGCCGAAATCCGGTCTCACCCATAGACCACACCGGGCCCTGCGGCTCGTCAGCCCACTCGGAGAAATCGATGAAAACGCTTCACCCCACGGCAGCAGCACTGCTGTGTACCGCCCTGCTGGCGGCCTGCTCCAATGACATCAGCGGCGAGAGCGAAGTCGTTCGCTCGGACGCCCGGGCCAACGTCGCCATGACCGCCCAATGCGCGCACTTCGCAGCGGACAGCTTTCTGGAGCGGGATGAACTGGCCCCGGCGGCCCTGCCCGCGGGCGCGCAAATGCTGACCCGTTTCATCCACCTGACCGACACGCACATCACCGACGATGACGGCCAGATCACCAATGGGGCGAGTCTGATCGACCCGGCCTATCCGTCGGCCCAGCGCCTGCACGAAGAGTATTCAGACGAGCTGCTGAACGATTTCATCAAGCTGATGAACGCCTGCGATGCGAGCTACCCGTCGGAGTTCATGGTCATCACCGGCGACATCACCGATCTCACCACGATCGCGGAAACCCGCCGCGTGATCGACAACCTGGATGGCACCTTTGATGCCACCGGCGCCTTCGAAACCACCTGCACCACGGCCCTTGGGGCGGACGCACCTGCGGAAGTGCAGCGCGAGTTGTGTCTCCGGCATACCGGCAAAGGCATCGCGGATACCGAATCCGCGATGCCGGACCCGGACAATGGCGTGTACCAATTCCAGGTGACCCGGACCCTGAGCCAGACCATCAGCACGGAAGAGGCCGCGGCCACCGGCCGCTGGTCGGACGGCTCCACCGATCCCGCGCGGCAGACGGTGACGCAGGCCCCTGGCTTACCCCAGCACCTGCGCTGCGAGGCCGGCAGCCAGGCCTGCGACAACCAGCATGCGCAGATTCCCTGGATGGCCGCTTTCGGCAATCACGACGGTTATATCCGCGGCACCGTGGCCGGTGGCACCGGGTTCAACGAAGCCAGCCAGTCCACCGGCCGACATTTCATGATTCATCAACACGAGTTCATTGACGAATTCTTCTACACCAAGCCGTTTCCCGGCCCGGTGGGTCACGGCTTCAATTTCGCCGACGAAGCCCGCAAGAACGATGACAATGACCGCAACGACGGCTACTACAGCTTCGCGGCGGGCGACGGCCGTCTCCGCATGATCGTGCTGAACACCATGTACGACGGCATCGATGAGCGCCTGGGCACGGATCAGGTCCGCAACCCCGCCGCGGTGGCCTCCGGCTGGGTGGACAGCGCTCAATTCGAGTGGCTGAAAGCCGAACTTGCCGCGGCCTATGCCCAGCAGCAGCTGGTGATGGTGTTCTCCCACCACCCGGACACCTCCTTCGCGGTCAGCGCCGCCCTGCCCTCCAATGTGCCCGCGGCCATGCTGGACGCGGAGCTGGCCAGCTGGCCGCACATGGTGGCCTGGATTGCCGGCCATACCCACCGCCACAAAATTCGCCCCTTCATCGTCAGCGGCGAAACCGGCTCGAACGGCAGCATCGAAACCACTGTCGAATGCAAGGTTGCCGGGGCCTGTCGCGGCTTCTGGCAGATTGAAACCAGCTCGATGCTCGACCACCCGCAGGAACAGCGGATGATCGAGGTCTACGCCACGGACAACGGCCATGGCGTGATCCGCGCACCGGTATTTGGCCACACGCTGGAGCCGATCAAGCGGCTGGCGGCGACCGACCGCGGCTGCACCCTGTTCCCGACCAGCGTGGACGATGTGACCACGGCCGTGTCGCAA
>JBFJVB010000106.1:0-11557 GCA_041624435.1 Oceanococcus sp.
CCACTGATCGTGATGCTCAGACTCGTGGTCGAACTGGCGCTACCGTCACTGACGGTGTAGCTGAAATTGTCCACGACGCTGTCGCCGTCGTCCAGACTCTGCAACTCGGGATTCAAGGCATAGCTGTAACTGCCATCGGCATTGAGAGTCAGGGTGCCGAAATTGCCCGCCAGGGCACTGCCCACGTTGCCCTGCACGGCACCCGCAGACACACCCACCACGACTAAGGGATCACCATCGGGATCCGTATCGGCCTGCTCGCCGGGATTGGGCGCGGTGATGACGTTGCCACTCAGGGTGATGGCGTCCTCGTCGGCACCGCGTTGATCGGGATTGGCCTGCGGCGCCCCGTTGACCGGGTTGACCGTCACCACGACCGTGCTGACGCTGGTATTCCCGGCCGGGTCCGTCACCGTGTATTCGAAACTGTCCTGACCGGTGAAGCCAGGATCTGGGGTGTAGAACGGCAAGCCACTGTCCGGATCGAGACTGACACTGCCGTTATCGCCCTGACCCACCGCGGCGACACTCAGCGGATCATTGTTCGGATCCGAATCATTGGCGAGCACATCGATCAGAATCGGGGTGTCTTCGTCGGTAATCGCGGCATCGGGTTGCGCGTCCGGATTCTGCTCGGTGGTGCCGCCACCGAGTGTCTCGTCGCTGGCCTTGGCCCCGCCCGCGCCCGCAAGGGGATCACCCGTCGCATCCAGGCCTTCGCTGATCCGCAGCAGGCGCACGAAGCTGCTGCCCTCATTGCCTGCCCCGGCGGCCACACCAGCGGCAGGCGCTTCCAGCAGACTTTCAAATTCGGCGCCGGACAGAATCGCTGCAACCAGGGGATCAACCGTACCTTGCGCCAGCGCCGCTTCGGTCGCATCCGGGGCGGTGTATTGAGCCAGTTCGGTGGTCAGGGTGAAGGTCTGGTCCGGCTCGACCTGGACAAAATCTCCGTCCACGATCGCCAACTGGGCGTAACCGTCCGAAGAACTCAGGATGACCTCGCCGTTCTCCAGTTCGTCACCGACCTTCAGGATACGTACCTGACCCTGTTCATTGCGGGCAATGACCTGCCCGGTGACACTCAGTACGGTGGCGATGATTTGCGCAGTGGCCATGCTTAATCTCCTGTTTTGGGTGGTCGCCGCACTCAGCGAACCGCAGCATGCATTTCTAGCCTAGGAGGCATCAGGCATGCTGACTATTGGACTTAGGTACAGGGTTCGCGCTGGCGCCCCCCATCGGATCAGCTCGCGTCGGATCGGCCTGAACCGCCGGCCCGAGCAGCAGCGCCAGCTGCAGCCGGTCGCGCACGCCGAGCTTTTCGAACATGGCGCTCAAATGCGCCTTGACGGTGCGTTGGGTAATCCCCAGACGGCTGGCAATCTCCCGGTTCGCTGCCCCTTCGGACACGCAACGCGCGACCGCAGATTCCCGCGCGGTCAGGCCCGACCAGGGGTCAGCCAGCGCAGGCGTCCGCGGCATGCGGGTGACGGCCTGCACGGCGCGCTGCATCAGCTCCGGCCCGAGCCACAGGCCACCGTGGCTGACCACCAGGGCGACCTCGCGCAGCATGGCCCGCGCAGCCAGCGCATGACAGTAGCCCTGGGCGCCGATCTCCAGTGCCTGCAGACCTTCTTCGCTATGGGGCCGCATCGACATCACCACCAGACGCAACTGCGGGCTGGCTTGCAGCATCTCCGCCAGACCGGCCAGCCGCAGGCCGCAGGTCCAGACCACGACACCGGGCCGCAACCAGTCCTGGGACAGTTCGGCCCCGCTGAGAAAACGCGCGGCAGGAAAAGCGGCTCGCCAATGGCCCAGTGGACGCCCATCCGGCGTGACGAATAGTTGCGCGCTCATCGCTCACTCAGAGCGTTGGCTTTCGCTCTCAATACCGGTTTGAGCAGGTAAGCCAGGATGGTTTTCTTGCCGGTCAGTACATCCACCTGAGCCACCATTCCCGGGATGATGGGCAGGCCCTCCCCCAGGTCAGACTCCAGGGTGCGCACCCGCGCCAGGAAGTAGGCATTGCCCTGATCATCGATCACGCTGTCGGCGCTGATCAGTTCGACCACGGCATCCAGACTGCCGTAAATGGCAAAGTCATAGGCCGTGAACTTCACCACCGCAGGCAAATCAGGCCGCAGAAAGGCGATATCGCGAGGCAGAAATCGGGTTTCCAGGACCAGGGCCTCATCCAGCGGCACGATCTCCACCAGGGCCTGACCGGGCTGGACCACCGCACCGACGGTGTTGACCAGCACCCGCTTGACCGTACCGTGCATCGGCGCGCGGACCTCGGCCTTGGCCACACGGTCGGCCAGTGCCGAGCGGCTCTCGCCCAGACTTTCCAGTTTGGCCAAAGTGTCCGACAGCTCGTTTTGCAGCAACTTGCGGAAATTCAGCTCCACTTCCTGGATGGTCCGTTCGGCCTCGGCGATCGCGGACTGCAAACGCAGAATCTGGGAGACAGCCTGATCGCGTTCGCCACTCATGCGTGACACATCGCGCTCCAGACGCAGAACCTCGACCTCGGACACCGCCCCCGAACCCAGCAGCGGTTTGGTCACGCTCAGCTCCTGTTCCGCCAAGGCCAGTCCGCGCTTGGCCTGATCGCGACGCGAACGGGCTTCCAGCATTTCCTGGGTGCGCTGATCACGACGCTGTTTCGCGATGGATATCTGCGCATTGACCTCTGCCAGACTGGAGTCATACAGGCGCTGTTCGTGGGCGACGATTTCCGGCACCGCCTCCAGGACCTCGGCCGACGGCGCAAACGGCTGCCCTCGGCTCAAGGCTTCCAGACGCGCAGCCTGAACGGTCAGGGACAGATACTGCGCGCGGTTTTCCCGCAGATTCGAGATGAAGCGGGTCGGATCGATCCGCAGCAGCACCGAACCGGCTTTGACAATCTGCCCTTCCCGGACTTTCAACTCCTCGACCACGCCGCCGTCCACCGCCTGCACGATCTGCAGCTGCGAGGTCGGAATCACCCGGCCCTCGCCACGCGTGACTTCGTCGACTTCCGCCAGGCTGGCCCACACGACCAGCACAACGACCATCAGCAAGGCGGCCCAGAGCAGGCGGCGGGCGCGCATGGGCTGCTGTTCATGCAGCGTCCAGTCGGCGTCGCTGTCCCAGTCACTGAGATCGTGGCGCTGATGGGGAATCCATTTCTTCAGCAAAGGATCCATCGCGGGACCTTCCGCCGGGCCTTCCGCGCTGGGCGCCTCGCTCCGGGCGGTCTCACCGAGGATGAGCTGCAGCAGTTTCTTGGGGCTGGACACGGGCATCAGGCAGCCTTGCCGATCTGGCCCTGACGCAGCGCCGCGATGACCTGGTCCTTCGGACCATCCGCAACCACCGTGCCGCGATCAATCACGATGATGCGATCCACCAGTTCCAGCAAGGCGGTGCGATGCGTGATCAGCAGCATGGTCTTGTTCCGGGCAAATTGTCCCAGCCGCTGCTTGACCAGCTCCTCACTGGCGAAATCCATCGAACCGGTCGGTTCATCCAGCAGCAGAATCGGCGGATCCTGGATCATCGCGCGGGCAATCGCGACGCCTTGTCGCTGCCCACCGGACAGGGATTCACCGCGTTCGCCCACCAGCAGATCGAAGCCCCGTGGGTGGTTATCCACGAACTCATCAATGCCGCCAACCTGGGCGGCACGCAGAATTGCGGCGTCATCGGCCTGCGGATGCGCAATCGTCAGATTATCCCGCAGGCTGCCATAAAACAGGGTGATGTCCTGCGGGACATAGCCGCATTGGCGACGCAGTTCGGCCGGGTCCAGCTGACGGGCATCGATCCCATCGATCAGCACCGCCCCCGCATCCGGTTGATACAGGCCCAGCAGCAGTTTGAACAGACTGGTCTTGCCGGAGCCGATCCGTCCCAGCAAGGCCACTTTTTCGCCGGCCTTGATTTCGAAACTCACACCCCGCAAGGCATCGACCTGCTCGCCCGGGTAGCGGAAATTCACATCGCGGAAGCGAATCTGGCCGCGCAGGCGGGGACGCGACACGAAGCTGGAATCCGCCGGCCGCTCGATCGACTTCTGCATCACCTCGTTCAGGCCGCGCATCGCAGTGCGGGCGTGGTGATACTGGGTCAGCAGACCCGCCACCTGACCCAGCGGGGCCATCGCCCGGGACGAGAGCATCATTGCGGCGATCAAGCCACCCATCGACAAGGCATTGTCGGCGATCAGGTACACGCCCACGACAATGACGAACACATTGGCCAGCTGCTGCACCCACAGGGCCCCGTGCAGCGTGCTGGCGGCCACCAGACGCAGCTGGGTGCCGATCCGGGCCAGATAGGCCACCGCCTGCTCCCATTTCCCCTGCATCACGCCCTCGGCGCCCAGCACTTTGAGGGTTTCCAGGCCCACCAGGCTTTCGATCAGGGTGGCATTGCGCTGGGCCGCGGCGCGATAACTGGCCTCGGTCAATTCATTCAGCCGGCCCTGGACGGACCAGGTATACAGCAGCAGACCACTCATCCCCAGCAGCAGCGGCAGGGTGAGCGGCCAGGCAATCCAGCCGATGACCAGCACAAAGATCAGGGCGAAGGGCAGATCGATCAGGGTGGTGACCGTGGCCGAGGTAATGAAATCCCGCACCACTTCGAAGGCGCGCAGATTGGAGGCAAACGAGCCTGCCGAGGCCGGCCGCTCCGCCAGGCGCAGGCCCAGCACTCGCTCCATGATCGACGCCGACAGCTTCACATCTACCCGGTTGCCGGCCAGGTCGATAAAGTAGGCCCGCAGGGTGCGCAACAACAGATCCCCCAGTAATACCAGCGCCACGCCAGCGGCCAGCACCCACAAGGTGTCGGTGGCCTGATTGGGCACCACCCGGTCATACACGTTCATCACGAACAGGGGCAGGGCCACGGCGAAGCTGTTGATCAGCAGCGCCGCGACCAGCACATCGCGATACAGGGCCTTGTTTTCCGCCATGACCGACCAGAACCAGTGCCGGCTTCGCGCGCTACCGACTTCCGGAGAACGCGCATCAAACTGAAAGTCCGGACGCAGCAACAGGCTGTGACCGGTGTGCCATTGATCGAGAAAATCCGCGGGCAAGCTGACGTTTTTGCTGCTGCGATGCGGGAAGCAGACTTCGAGCTGACCATCGGCAGCAATTCCAAGCAGCACGCAGGCCTTGTGTTTCTTGAGCAGCACGACACAGGGCAAGGTGGCCGGGTTCAGATCGCGCCAGTTGCCCTTGTGGACCCGGGTTCGCAAGCCCGCGCGCTTCGCGGCACGGGAAAACAGGGACGGGCGTAACTGCCCGTCACTCAGCGGCAGGCCCGCGACCAGACTGTCCCGGTTGGCCGCCCGTCCATGCAGTTTCGCAACCAGGCACAGGCAGTCCAGCAGCGGATCCGCTTTTACGGCGCGCTCCGGAGTCTCCGCTGAGTGGTTTGCGGTACTGGATTGTTCTGCCTTGAAGCCTGGCGCAGCCGCAGCTTCGCTGGCTTGCACCGACTCTGCCGGCCTGCGGACGTCCGCTTCCATGGAATCTTGCCCTGATAAATTCGCTCAGATGATCCAGGCCTGAGCGGCAAGAAAACGTGAGGGCGAACGCCTGAAAGCGTAGGCTGGGGCTCTGGCGTGTATAGCCAGCCGGCGCCTATCCGTGCAACCGGCAGCGTGCCACTGGAGCGTAAAACCCCATGAAGTCAATCCTGATCGTCACGATAACGGGCCTGGGCCTGCTCAGCCCGGCTTGCGCCACCTTGTCCGAGCACAGCGTGGGGCGCGATGGCGCGCGCCTGCAAGCCTGCCCCAGCGCACCGCGTTGCGTCAGCAGCTTTGCCTCAGACGAACGCCACGCGATCGCGCCGCTGACCCTGGCCCTGCCCCCGGAAAAAGCCTGGCCCCTGCTGCGTCAGCAGGTATTGCAACTGCCGCGCTCTACGCTGGCCCACGAGGACGCTGACTATCTGCATATCGAGATCGTCAGCCCCTGGCACCTGTACGTGGATGATCTGGAACTGCTGTTGCTGTCCGAGCACGGCACGGTCGCCATGCGCTCGATCAGCCGCTTTGGCTACTATGATTTTCAGGTCAACCGAGAACGCCTCGAAGCCCTGCGCCTGCAACTGCGCCAGGCCGGCATCGTGACCGATTCACCCTGAGGCGCTTAGCGCCGTTGACCATAGCGCGGCACCACCGACGCTTCACCATGCTTTTTCCCGTGATCATGCATCTTGCCATGATGATCCCCGGACTTGGCGGCCATTTTCTTGCAGCGATGCTTGCCCGCATGCTTGCCATCGCCGTGTTTGCCGTGCATCGGCTTGTGGCCATGCGCACTCATCATCGCCTGATGCAGGCGATGCATGTGCTGATGCAGCAGCTGGTGACGTTTTTCGGGCGAGGTGTTCATGCGCATCATTTCGAGCGTGTGCTGCATATCGTGCATCAGGCCCTCCATGTGCGGCCCCAAAGCCTGCGCACGGCCCATCTTGTCATGACCTGCCATGCCCGCTTCAGGCTGACTTGACTCCGCCGCCACGACGCTCCCACTCACCGCCAGCAAGGCGGCCAACAACACACTTCGCATCAAGCTCATAACGTATTTCTCCGCAGCAAAAACCATAGACCGCAAGATGCGGCAATTTATCCCCCGCCCGGAATTTACCCGGCGACCAGCCTGCGCCGTCTCCAGAGCAAGTACACGGCGGGGAGCACCAGCAAGGTCAAGACCAGGGCGCTGACCATACCACCCACCATCGGCGCGGCAATCCGACGCATGACTTCGGCGCCGGTACCACTGCCCAGCATGATCGGCATCAGCCCCAGAATGGTGGACGCAGTCGTCATGACGATCGGCCGCAGACGCAGCAAGGCCCCATCGGTGACCGCGCCACGAAGATCCGCCGCTGTCAGCACACAAGCGCTGGCCCGCGCCGCTTCACTGCAGCGCGTAAATGACTGATTCAGGTAGACCAGCATCACCACGCCAATCTCCACCGCCACACCGGCCAGGGCGATGAAACCGACCGCGACCGCAACGGATAGCTGGTAGTCCAGCAGGTACAGCAACCAGACGCCCCCCACCAGGGCCAGCGGCACCGTGCCCAGGATGATCGCGACCTGGGCGAACTGACGAAACGCCAGGAACAGCAGCAAGGCGATGACGCCCAGGGTCGCCGGCACCACCACCAGCAGACGCTGCCGGGCCCGCTCCATGTATTCATACTGACCTGACCAGTTCAGTGCATACGCCGTGGGCAGGACCAGTTGCTTCGCCACCAGTTCGCGGGCTTCCGCCACGTAGGAACCGACGTCCCGCCCGGCGATATCGACATAAACCCAGCCGGACAGGCGCGCGTTTTCACTTTTGATCATCGGTGCGCCATCCTCAATCCGTATCTCGGCCACGTCGCCCAGCGCGATATGTGCGCCGGCCGGCGTCACGATGGGCAGGGCGCGCAGCGCTTCGGGTGAATCGCGCCACTCCTGCGGATAACGCAGATTCACCGGGTAACGCTCCAGCCCCTCCACCGTCTGCGTCACGTTCATGCCGCCGACCGCGGTGCGAACCACGGCCTGAACAGCGGCGATATTCAAGCCCAGCCGGCCCGCTCTGTCACGATCAATGTCGATGGTCAGATAGCGCCCCCCCGCCACCCGCTCCGCATAGACGCTGGCCGTGCCCGGAACCGCTGGCAGCAGCTCCTCCAGCTCCCGCCCAAGCCGCTGTATTTCCGCCAGATCCGGCCCGGTGATCTTGATCCCCACCGGGGTTTTGATGCCGGTGGCCAGCATGTCTATCCGGGTCTTGATCGGCATCACCCAGGCATTGCCCAGCCCGGGCAGCTGAACCCGCTGGCGTATCTCGTTGCGAATATCCTCCAGAGTCAAACCGGGCCGCCACTGCGCCCTGGGTTTGAACCGGATCGTGGTTTCGATCATCGTCAGCGGCGCCGGGTCGGTCGCGGTTTGCGCGCGGCCGATCTTGCCAAACACGCTGTGCACTTCCGGCACGGTCTTGATCAGGCGATCGGTCTGCTGCAAGAGCTGCCGGGCCTCGCCAATGGAAATGCCGGGACGGGTCGTCGGCATATACATCCAGTCTCCTTCGTCCAGAGCCGGCATGAACTCGCTACCCAGTCGGCTCGCTGGCCACAAACTGATAACCACCGCGACCAACGCGAGCAGCACCACGCTGCGCGGATAGCTCAGAACCAGTCGCAGCACCGGCCGGTAAGCCGCCCGCAGAACTCGATTGAGCGGGTTGGCCTGCTCCGGCCGCAGAGGTCCCCGAATGAACAGCCCCATCAGCACCGGCACCAGGGTGATAGCCAGGCCGGCCGATACGGCCATCGCATAGGTCTTGGTGAAAGCCAGCGGCGCGAACAGGCGGCCTTCCTGAGCCTGCAGGGTGAACACCGGCAGAAACGACAGGGTGATGATCAGCATCGAAAAGAATAGCGGCGGGCCGACCTCGCTTGCGGCCGCGATGACCTTCTGCCAATGCTCCCGGCCATCATCGCGCTCCATGTGCTTGTGCAGGTTTTCGACCATCACGATCGCCGCATCCACCATCACGCCAATGGCGATGGCGATGCCACCCAGGGACATGATGTTGGCGTTGAGCCCCTGCACTCGCATGATCAGAAAGGCCACCAGAATTCCTACCGGCAAACTGATGATGGCCACCAGGGCTGAACGCAGATGAAACAGGAACAGCGCGCAGACCAGGGCGACGACGATGAATTCCTCGATCAGGGTGCGATACAGATTGCCTACCGCGCGCTGGATCAACTGCGACCGGTCATAGACCGTCACGATCTCCACGCCATCCGGGAGACTGGCCCGCAGCTCCTCCAGCTTGGCGCGAACGCGCTCGATCGTGGCCTGGGCGTTGCCGCCGTAGCGCATCACGATGATGCCACCCACGACTTCCCCCTGGCCGTTCAATTCGGCGATGCCGCGCCGCAGTTCCGGACCGATGCCAATCCGGGCAACATCCGCCAGACGCACCACCACACCTTCCGGCGTGGTCAGCAGGGGGATCAGGGCCAGATCCTCGGCACTGCTCAGGTACCCGCTGACCCGAACCATGTATTCCGCCTCGGCCATCTCCACCACCGCGCCACCGGTTTCCTGATTGCCCTGGCGAATCGCCTCGCTGACCTGCATCAAGGGGATGTTGTAACTGCGTAGCTGATCCGGGTCGACCACGACCTGATACTGCTTGACCATGCCGCCAACCGTGGCGACTTCGGCCACGCCTTCCAGAGTCTGCAATTCGAATTTCAGAAACCAGTTTTGGTAACTGGTGAGCTGGCTCAGATCATGCTGGCCGCTGCGATCAACCAGGGCATACTCGTACACCCAGCCCACACCGGTGGCATCCGGTCCCAGGGCCGGGCGGGCCTGTGCCGGCAACTGGGCCGAGACCTGGGACAGATATTCCAGGACCCGCGAACGGGCCCAGTAAGGATCGGTGCCATCTTCGAAGATGACGTACACATAGGAATCCCCGAAGAACGAATAGCCCCGTACATTCCTGGCCCCCGGCACTGACAGCATGGCGGTGGACAAAGGGTAGGTCACCTGCTCTTCAACCACCCGTGGCGCCTGTCCCTGGAAGGGCGTATGAATGATCACCTGGACATCGGACAGATCCGGAATGGCATCGACCGCGGTGTGCTTGGTCGCCCATGCACCGGCCAGGACCAGGAACAGGCTGGCGATGAGCACGAGGGGCCGGTTCGCCACCGACCAGCGAATAATCGCCGCAATCATGGCGCCGATTCCAGATGGGTCAAGCGCAGCCCCTGCGCCTGCACTTCAACTGCAAAACGGACCTGCTCGCCGACCTGGATGCGTTCCAGCGCCAGACCCTCCACGGCCTGGAAGCTCATCACCATGCCCGGCATGCCCAATGACACGATGTCCGCATGATCCAGGGTAATGATCCGGGTGACCGGGTCCACGGCCACCACCTGGCCAGCCGTCAGCTGGCCCGCCATCGGCAGCGCCGCCTGCGCCGGTTCGGGCGCGGCCATGCGCCGCATTTCGGCGTCCACGTTCGCCTCCGAGTCGATCAGGAATTGCCCCTCGATGACCACCTGCTCACCGGCATCCAAACCGTCCAGAATCTGCGCCTGAGCCTGGGCGATCAGACCCAGCCTTACCGGCACGATCCTGAACTGGCCCTCACCCAGGGCCTGCACCACCCGGGCCCCGCGCCCGGTGCGGATCACCGCACTGGCGGGAACCAGCAGGGTTTCCTCCTTGGCCGGACTGGCGATCGCAACGCGCGCAAACATATTGGGCTTGAGCACGTGATCGGCATTATCCAGCGCCAGACGCACCTTCAGGGTGCGGGTGCGCGAGTCCAGTACCGGGTAGATGTACTCGATCGGCCCCGACCAGGTCCGCCCCGGCCGGCCTCCCAGCGTAAGCTCGGCCAGCTGCCCGATTTCGATCAGGGCCGCATCGCGTTCCAGCACATCGGCCAGCACCCAGACCCGATCCAGGCTGGCGAGGGTCATGATATGGCTGCCGGGCGTCACGAACTGGCCTTCGCGTATGCCCAGCATGGCCACAACGCCGTCCCGTCGAGCCGGAAAACTCAGCCGCTTGCCCAGCGCTTCGAGATCCTTCAAACCGACCACCTGATCGGCGCTATAGCCCAGCGCCAGCAAGCGTTGCCGGGAGGCCTCGATCAGGGTTTTGCGTCCGGCTTGCAGGGCATTGCGATATTCCGCCGCCGCGGCCACCAGTTTGGGCGCGAACAAGGCATAAAGCTCGCTGCCCGCCACCACCGCGGCGCCCTCGGATTCCACACCCAGGCGTTCCACCCAACCCTCGGCGCGCGCATGAACCATGTGGAACTGGCTTTCGTCATAGCCGATCGTGGCCACCGCGGTGACGCTGCGCTCCAGCACGCCGCGCGTCACCGGCGCCGTTCGCACGCCCAGGTTTTGCAACACGTGAGGCTTGATCAGCACATCGGCAGCCGTCGCACCTGAAGCCACACAGACCGGCAGCAAGTCCATGCCCATCGGCGACTTGCCGGGGGCGTCACGGCGAAAATTCGGGTCCATCGGCGCGACCCAGTAATCCGGCTTCGCGTCCCCGACGCAGGCACCACCGCGGGAAGCCGCTGATGCCAGTCCCGAGAGTCCCGCAACCGCCAGCAGCAGCGCAAACCCGTAAGCTCGCTGCCACGAAATTGATTGAATGTTGTTCATCACAAGCCACTTCCGTACAAGGCGGCGTGCAAGGCTCCGCCACTGAGTTCATCGAGTTGGGCGCGAAAAATCCAGGCATCGGCCAGAGCTTTCTCCAGACCCAGGCGGGCGTCGAGCAGCTCCTCCTGGGCGTCAATGACTTCGCGAAACTCGCCCGCTCCGGCCGTCCATTCGCCGCGCGCCGCGGTTAGATTCTGCCGGGCCAGAGGCAGCAGGCGGTCGCGGTACAACGCCACGGACTGATCCGCGGCCTGCGCGGCCGCCCAGGCTGCGCTGAGCTGCGCCTCAAGCTGCACCCTGCGGTCCGCGCCTTCCCAGGTCTGCC
>JBFJVB010000107.1:0-11475 GCA_041624435.1 Oceanococcus sp.
AGCCCGTCGAGCCGCCGCAATACGACCCGCAGGAAATCGGCGGCGTGGTCAGCGGCGACCGGCGGATCCCCTACGATGTGCGCGAGGTCATCGCCCGGCTGGTCGATGGCAGTGCGTTTCAGGCTTTCAAGCCCGAATGGGGTGAGTCCCTGGTCTGCGGCACCGCCAGAATCCACGGTCAGCGGGTCGGCATCCTGGGCAACAACGGGGCCTTGTTCTCCGAATCTGCGCTCAAGGGCGCGCATTTCATCGCGCTGTGCGAGCAACGCCAGATTCCGCTGCTGTTCCTGCAGAACATCAGCGGTTACATGGTGGGCTCGGAGGCCGAGCGCGGGGGGATTTCCAAGCACAGCGCGAAGATGGTCTATGCGGTGGCCAATGCCCAGGTGCCGAAGTTGACCGTGGTGATCGGCGGCTCCTACGGCGCCGGCAACTACGGCATGTGTGGCCGGGGCTTTCGCCCCGATTTTCTGTTCGCCTGGCCCAGCGCCGAGATCGCCACGATGTCGCCGGACATTGCCAGCAACGTGATGCTGGAGCTGCGCCGCACCAACCTCAAATTGCCGCCGCCAACCCAGGCGGAGCTGGACGAGCTGGAACAGGCCGTTCGCGACCAGTATGCCGAACAGACCGATCCCTATTACGCCACCTCGCGGCTCTGGGACGATGGCCTGATCGAACCGGCCCAGACGCGTGATGTGCTGGGGCTGTGTCTGGCCCTGGTCACTACGGTCCCTGAAGCGGGTCGGCATACGCCGGTCTATCGGATGTAACGGATGAGCTTTTCGAAAGTCTTGATCGCCAACCGCGGCGAAATCGCAGTACGTCTGGTGCGCGCCTGCCAGAGTCTGGACCTGCAAGCCGTGGCGGTGTATTCCGACGCCGACGCCCAGGCCCTGCACGTGGCCCTGGCCGATGAGGCGGTGCATATCGGTCCGGCCGAGGCTCGGGCCAGCTATCTCGACGGGGCAGGTCTGATCGCCGCGGCGCAGCGCTGTGGCGCCCAGGCGATTCATCCGGGCTACGGCTTTCTGGCCGAAAATGCCGAATTCGCCCAGGCCTGTGCCGATGCCGGTCTGGTGTTCGTTGGTCCATCGCCGCGGGTGATCGCGGCCATGGGCGCCAAGATCGAGGCCAAGCGCATCGCCGAAGCCGCCGGCGTGGCCTGCGTGCCGGGTTATCACGGCGATGATCAGTCCGCTGACCGGCTGGCCAGCGAAGCGGCCCGCATCGGCACGCCGCTGCTGATCAAGGCCAGCGCCGGTGGTGGCGGGCGGGGTATGCGCCGGGTGGATGATCTGGGCGAATTCCAGACCGCGCTGCGGCTGGCCCAGGAGGAAGCCCGGGCCGCGTTTGGCGATGCGGCGGTGCTGCTGGAGCGCTATGTCGAAGCGCCGCGCCACATCGAGGTGCAGATCCTGGCGGATCAGCACGGGCAGGTGCGGCATCTGTACGAGCGTGACTGCTCGGTGCAGCGCCACTACCAGAAGGTCATTGAAGAGGCTCCGGCGCCCAATCTGTCCCCGGTCCTGCGTGAGCAGATGCTCAGCGCCGCCGTCACCCTGGCCCGGACCATCGGTTACGACAGCGCGGGTACGGTGGAGTTTGTGGTCGATGCGGTGCGGGGTGAAGCCTATTTCCTAGAGATGAATACCCGTCTGCAAGTCGAGCACCCGGTCACCGAGGCGATCACCGGCCTGGATCTGGCCGCCTGGCAGTTGCGTGTGGCTGCCGGCGAAAAGCTGAGCTTCGCCCAGGAGCAGGTGCGCTGCGAGGGTTGGGCGATGGAAGCCCGCATCGCGGCGGAAGACCCCGCCGCCGGGTATCAGCCCCAGACCGGCCAGATCACGCATTATGTGGAGCCGCAGCTGGCCGGTCTGCGCATCGACAGCGGCATTCAAACCGGCAGCGTGGTGTCGCCCTACTACGATTCGATGCTGGCCAAGCTGATTGCCACGGCCCCTGACCGGGCCGCCACCGTGCGCAAGTTGCGCCGGGGTCTGGAGCAATTGCGGATCGGCGGGGTGCCGGTCAACAGGGCGTTTCTGCACGAGGTGCTGACGCTGCCTGCGTTCGTCTCGGGCGAACATTCGACCCGCCTGCTGGACGAGACCTGGCCGCAGGGCTGGTCCGCGCCGCAGGCCGGCGACCTGGATTGCGCCCACGCGGTTCTGGCCCGGCATCTGGAACATGAAGCGCCACGTTCCACCTCGGCCTGGGGCAGTCTGGGCGCCTGGCGTCTGGGTGAAGCCAGTGGACGGGCGGCGCGCGCCACCTACCACCTGCAACTGGGCGAAGGCGATGAGTTTGAACTCACGGTGGTCGGGCGCGGTGGCGATTATCGCCTGGAGCGCGATGGCGATACGCTGCTGAGCGTGAACCAGGCCCGGCTGGACACCGCCGGCGTGAGCTACGTCTGCGCGGGTCAGCAGCGGCAGGTGGCTTTGAGCCGGAGCGGCGATACGCTCAGCGTCTACGCCGGCGCGGCGGTGGTGGCGATCCGTGTACGCTCGGCCGAGCAATGCCTGCTGGGCGGGGCCGCAGCCGGCTCGTCCCAGGGCAATGCCATCGTCGCACCGACGCCCGGTCAGGTCGCCGAAGTGCTGGTGGCGGTGGGCGACGAGGTGGACGCCGGTCAGCCGATCGTGGTCCTGGAGGCGATGAAGATGCTGCAACAACTTTGTGCCTCGGAGGCCGGTGTGGTCGCGGCGGTCTCGGTCGCCGTCGGCGATGCGGTCAACAGCGGCGATGCCCTGGTCCGCTTTGCGGAGCCGTCATGAGCGGTCGCGAAGCCGGGACCATCCAGCAGATCTCACCAGCCCTACATGAACTCGAACTGAAGCAGGATTCCCAATCGCATGCGTAACGAATCGATCTATTTCAATGCCCAGCACGCCCTGCTGCGTGAACAGGTGCGGCGTTTCGTCGATACCCAGGTGCGCCCGCACGGTGATGCCTGGGAGGCCGCGGAAATGACCCCCCGCTCGGTGATTCGCGAACTGGGCAAGCTGGGCCTGCTGGGCATCCGTTATCCGGAAAAATACGGCGGTTCGGAGCTGGACACGCTGTCAACCATCGTCCTGGCCGAGGAACTGGCGCGCAGCACCTACGGCGGTTTCGTCATCACCGTGCTGGTGCACACCGACATGGCTTCCCCGCACCTGGCCAATGCCGGTACCCCGGCGCAGCAGGATAAGTACATGCCGCGCATCGTCAGCGGCGAACTCGTGACCGCGGTGGCGGTGACCGAGGCCGATGCCGGTTCGGACGTGTCCGGTATCAAGACGCGCGCGGTGCGCGATGGCGATGACTGGGTGATCAACGGCAGCAAGATGTTCATCACCAATGGGGTTCACGCGGACCTGTATTTCGTGGCCACCAAAACCGATCCAGACAGCAAGGGCTCACGCGGTATGAGCATGTTCCTGGTCGAAAAAGGTACGCCCGGATTTCGCGTCGGCCGGGCGCTGAAGAAGACCGGCTGGTTGTGTTCCGACACCGCCGAACTGATTTTCGACCAGTGCCGGGTGCCGGCGGAAAACATGCTCGGCGGCCTGAACCAGGGTTTCTACGCGGTGATGAAGAATTTCCAGAATGAACGTCTGGTGGTCAGCGCCCAGGCGATCGGCGAGGCCCAGCAGGCCCTGGATATCACCGCGGCGTACGTGCGCGATCGCAAGGCCTTTGGCGGTGTGCTGTGGGATAAACAGGTGATCCGCCAGCGTCTGGCGCAGCGCCTGACCGAGGTCGCCGCGGCGCGGCAGTTGCTGTATCACACCGCCTGGCTGGACTCCCAGGGCCATGAGTGTGTGCAGGAAGTGTCGATGGTCAAGGCGCTGTGCGGTGATCTGGTCAATCGGGTGCTGTACGACTGTCAGCAGTTCCACGGTGGGGCCGGCTATTTGCGCGAAACCACCATCGAGCGCATGGTCCGTGACGCCCGGGTTGAGGCCATCGGTGGCGGTGCGACGGAGGTCATGCTGGACGAAGTGGCCAAGCGAATGTAGATCCAGGCGTGCGCGAAGGTGCCTGCACGGGGCAGAATAGGGGCCGACCGGTCGCGGTTTTGGGTGCCGCGGGTTGGGCCGGGCCGATTAATCTTGAGGAGACTAAGCAGATGAACTTGAACTACGCGTTGCAATTCAACAAGAACAAGGACGCGGTACTGGGCTTGTTTTGTGATCCGAATTTTTTTTCCCAGCATCAGGCCTTGATGGGAAGTACGGATTTCAAGTTGTTGGAGCACAACGATGATGGCAATCGCTGCGTCATCAAATTCAGTTATCAGGTGGCCTCGGATGTGCCGGCCTTCGCCAAGAAGATTCTCGGTGACAGCTCGCAGGTCGTGCACGAGGAAGACTGGGACCGCGCCACCGGCAAAGGACATATTTCCATTGACGTGGCGACCTTGCCGGGTACGATGGAATGTGAGGCCCGGCTGGAAGATAACGCCGACGGTTGCCGCAAGGTTTTCGATTGGGAAATCAAGGTCAAGCTGCCGCTGATCGGCGGCAAGATCGAAAAAGTCGTGGCCGAGGATATCAAGGGCAAGTCGGCGCCCGATCAGGCCGCGGTCAACGAGTTGCTGGCGGCCGCTTAAGCCGCTGCCAGGGAATGCGTTTGCGAGCGGGGGGACACGGCGCTGCCGCTGTCCCGAAGTTGCGGCGCGGACTGGCCTGTAACGTCTGGTCTCATGGCGGGCTTCGGCAGTGCAAGGGCAGGTCTCCGTGTGAATCGGCCTGTTAAGGCTTGAGTCTGCTGCCCGGGGTCCGCTGATCGGTCACCGGGCGCTTTGCCCAGGTCAGGGCGGCCTGTTTCGCGGCAGGCGACCAATGACATGGGGTATCGGACGGTGGGACTACACTCGCCGCAGATTAAATCGATGTGCACTGGGGTCATTCTCCGAACTTGACGACGGGGCCATTGGAAAGTTCGGCTAGCTGCATTTGCAAATTGAAGTCCATGGATTTTCAAGCTTCATCGCGGTTGATTTCGGGCGCGGTGCTGGCCAAGCCTTGCCGGCCAGAGTTTTCCAGAACGGCCGTCCAATTGGCAGTGCCAGGCTAACGGAGGTCCAAGCATGGACCAGCGGAGCTTCGGGCCAACGACTCTCTACAGAACAAAACAGAATTTTACTTGACGTTGCATGTAACGATAAGTATCATGTTTCATGTAACAAAAGAGCGATTGAATTCATGTCCGGAACACACGTAAATCAACGAGTGAAAAAGCACCGAGATGCCCTGAGAGCTGCAGGGTTACGCCCTATTCAAATTTGGGTGCCTGATACTCGTCGCGCGGGGTTCGCAGACGAGTGCCGCAGGCAATCGATGCTTGTCGCTAAAGCAGATGCGAATGATCAAGGGCTGGATGAATTCATGGACGACGCGATTGCCGATATTGAGGGCTGGAGCGAGTGAATCGCGGTGAGCTGGTAACGGTAGCGATACAAGGAGACCTTGGCAAACCTCGACCAGCGCTTGTAATTCAAGCTGACGTTTTTTCAGAAACAGCGTCCATAACTGTCCTGCCAATCACGGGCGAACTTACGAATGCGCCTCTGCTTAGAATCGATCTTTTTCCCAACGAACGAAATGGCCTACAAAAGCCCTCCCAGGTGATGATCGACAAGCCATCCACTATCAATCGGGCGAAAGTGGGCCAAAGTATCGGCATCCTTGATTCAGCGGAAATGGTTCAGATCGATAGGTCTCTGGCTTTGTTTCTCGGGATTGCGGCCTAAGTCTGCTCATGGCACATCTGAGGCGTCTAGTGACTGGCCGCTGTAGGGCAGGGAGTTGCCGTTCGACTTCTGAAGGGCTGCATTCCCAGTCTCACTGAATATGCGGCTCACGGGTTGGCTGTTCGTTGTTGGCCGATTCTTCGCGTACGCCCAACGGGTGATGCCGCGCATCGGAAATGGATCATCCGCGCGCAGTCGGTTTTGACCATCAGGCTCCGGGGCCTTCGTGCCAAGACAATTGAGTCGGCAAGCTCGAAACGCTGATCAAGAACATTGCGCAAAATTCGGTGTCATTGAGCAAATTTAGTTGCGCGCCAACACGCAGTGGGGCAGGTCGCTGACTTTCGGCGGTCGAAGGGCCGTTTGCCAAGTTTCGTCGATCCCATCGATTTCTGACTCAATGTCTGTTGCCAGCCGGAAGCGCGGCAGGTCGAATGGAGAAGTCCTCGACCTGGCTGGTGGCTCAGCGGGTCATCAGACTTGCAAGCTCAATTTCGTGGGTCCAAGCGGATCGGTGCTGCTGGCAGATGTTCCAGTAGGTTTCCGCGATTGCCGCCGGATGCAGGGCACGGCCGACATCTTGTGCATCAACAGGATTTTCGGCCGATTCGCATTTCCGGGCGCCACAGATAGCGTTATCAATAATGCTATGTGCGGTATGGATTCCTTCAGGGCCGAACTCGCGCGCCAGGGCTTGGCTAAGCATGCGCAAACCAGCTTTGGCTTGCGCGAATGCTGCGAAACCCTCTTGCCCACGGAGTGAGTCCGAGGTGCTGCTGAACAATATCGTACCAAGGCCGCGTTCCGAACTCGGCTGACCAAGCATGGTTGAAATGGCTTCGCGACCGATCACGAAACCCGAACGGCAATCCACCTCCCAGCGTTCTTCGAGATCCTCTGGCGTGATGTCCAGAAACGGTGTTGCGTGCCTCGTCCCTCCGCTGTGAACCACCAGTTCCAGCCGGCAACCGTCGGCGCGCACCGTTTCGAATGCGGCATGGATTTGTTCGGGCCGAGTCAGGTCAACGGTGATGATCTCGGCTTGATGTCCGGCGTGCCGAATGGCAGAGGCCGTTGCGTTGAGCTTTTCGGCATGTAGCCCGGTGACATAGGCCTTCATTCCGCCGGCGGCGGCGCGTGCTGCGATGGCATCGCCGATGCCATGAGAGTCGCCTGCGCCGAAAACCAATGCGGCGTGAGGGCGGTTATCCGGCCACTTGTCTCGCTTCTGGCGCCGTCGTTGGCGTTTGACTTTCTCCACGCGGTTGCCAATCGCTTCGAGCAGGAATCGGCGCATGATCCCGCGGTCATGCTGCGATTTGACGCTCATCAAAACGCCTCCCGGTATGGCCGCAGGTCCAGCTCGTGGGTCCAGGCCGTGCGGGGCTGCTGATGCAGCATCCAGAACGCCTTGGCGACTTCATCGGGCTTGAGGCCACCGTCGACACCCTTGCGCTTCAGCATGATTCTTCCAATACCAGAATCGAGTTCCTGGACAATGGCGCCGTCCACCACGCCGTCGATCAAGACGTGGCCGACATGGATCCCCTGGGAGCCAAATTCATCCGCCATGAATTGCGCGAGGGCGCGCAGTCCTGCCTTCGCCGCGGAAAATCCTGCAAACATGGGCCTGCCTCGCAGCGATGCGCTGGCGCCTGTGTAGAAAATCGACCCGCGATGCCCGTGGATGGCATCCTGTTCCAGCATCAGGCGCAATGCCCCCTGGCCCGTGAGTAAGCCTCCATAAGCGCCACGCTTGAAGTGATCGTCGATTGATCTCAGCTCGGATTTGAGGAAGGCGGACGGAATGTTGCGGCCGGTGTTGTAAAGCACAAATCGAAGAGGGTTTGCGCCCCCCTTGATATGCGAAAACACATGTCGCATGTCATCTGGCCGGGTGGAGTCTGCTGTGAGGGCTTCCGCCGAACCGCCAGCAGACTCGATTTCCGAGATCAGCGGGCCGAGCCTGCCGGCCGTTCGGCCCACCATGAAGACGTGCAGGCCCTGGCTGCCAACGAGCGTTGCTGTTGCTCCGCCAAGGCCGTTGCGATCGCCGACACCCACAATCAAAGCGCAGTCTTTTCTCATCGACATCGCGTCGCCTCAGCGGTCGGTCGAGAGCCAGTCTAACCCGATCTCAATCGGGGACCAATGCGATTACCCTAAGCGGAGTCCAACAGAAAATGGCGGGGATGGCGAAGGTCGGTGCTTGGCACACGCCTGCCGGCCATTCTGCTGAATGAATGACCGCATTCGGGAAAAGGCCAGTTTAGCTTCTGCCTATCCCGAACATGCACATCGGCATCAACAAGTGAGTGACCGGATACGGCTTGTAGGTGCCGATCACGCTCCAGGCGCATCGCCTCGGCGAAACCTGACACCCCTTTCTTCTGCGATCTATTTCACCGCAACCCATGCTCCGTGATCCTGTCGCTCTTCTGACTCAGACCAAATTACACACACAAGAGTGCACAAACATTTCCGCAAGGGCCAGAGAAGGGCGTATCCACAGCTCACACGTCTCTGTCCCGTCCTGCCCTGGGGTCGTGCGAATCCGTGTCCGAAGGTGGACTTTCTGGGCGACGAAGCCGACCGCCGCGCCGGTTGATGATTCCGATGACAGCCAGCCCGACCGTTGTTCAGCGTCACCCGCAGGCATCCTGACACGGCCGACCAGAATATCCTGGCGGATGAGGCGTGAAAGGCAAGCATAAAAATCTGACGGGGCTATTGTCGTCGCCTACAATCCGATCAGTTTGTCACCCATCTGGAGACCTCCATGTCCGTCACCATGTCACAAGTTTGTGTGCCCGTCTTCGTCACCATGCTGGGCAATCTCAAAGGCCTGCTTGAGAAGGGTGTCGCGCACGCGGCCGCCACCGACATCAAGGACGAGGTCATGGTGGCCGCGCGCCTGTACCCCAACATGCTGCCGCTGAGCAATCAGGTGCAGATTGCGTGCGACACGGCCAAGCGGGCGGTTTCGCGCTTGTCCGGCGTATCCTCGCCGGTTAATGAGGACAATGAAAGCAGCATGGCTGAGTTGATTGCGCGTATCAGCTCGACTCTGGAGTTCATAAAATCTGTCCCCAGCGAGCAGATCGATGGCACAGAAGACAAGCCGGTCGAGCTGAAGCTGCCTAACACGACATTGAATTTCACCGGGCTAGATTATCTGACCAGTTTCGCCCTGCCGAACTTTCTGTTTCATACGTCTATCGCTCACGGGATATTGCGCAGCTATGGTGTGCCGATCGGCAAAAAGGATTTCCTCGGGGCGCCCCGGCAAGACTGAGCAGCAAATTCGCGGCGGTCTATTCCGGAGTTGCCCCACCGTGATTCGTACTGGCAAGGCCTTGAGTTCACGGGGCGCGCGCTCGATCAGTGGGCTCATGACCACGCGGAGTTGGCTTGTAACTGGCGCCGCCCGGAGAGTCCACACAGAATGCTTACATTGAAAGTTGCCACGCAAAGTCTCCGGGGCGAACGCCTTGACGAAAGCTGGTTTATGACGATTGCGCGTGCCACGACTGTCATGCTCATATGGCGAACCGACTACAACGACCGATAAGTGGGTGGGGCTTTGGGGACGAAAACAAGTCAGGTATTGAGCATTGGAGTGACCGGCCATCTGCTGCTGGACTCTGATGAACGCCAGCATGTGGCCGAGCATGCCCGCAGCCAGCTAGACAGCTTGTTTCAAGACGTCGGCGAGGTGGCGAAAGTACATCTGGTCAGTGGCTTGGCGCCGGGTTCCGACCTTGTGCTTACGGAGTCCTTACTAGCGGGTTGCGAAGCGCATGGGATTGCTTGCCAGCTTACAGCGGCCATTGTGGATTCCCCCGAGGACATACTGCATCGCTGGCAGGAACGTGCAGAAGAACTTGGCGCAACGATTACCCCGTATGTCGTCGAACAAGTCAGCCAGAAACTACGCCAACTCTTGCTAAGAGCCGATCGCCAATTGCGCTTGATGTCACCGCTGGGCGCTCCGAAAAGGGGCTATCAGCAGCTATCGGCCATGTTGGCGGAAAGTTGTGATGTGTTAGTTGCAGTGGTTCGACAGAGTCATCCCAACCAGGACGGTGGAACTGCAGAAACCGTCGATTGGTGGAAGGATCTTGAGAAGGTTCCCAGCGAATTGCGTCTCGGCTTCGCGCGCAACCAGGACCTGAGCCAGCGACGCTTAATTGAGATCAATCCGGCCCTGCACTCACAATCCAGCCGTCGCCATGTCTTGGCAGAGCTCAACGATGTGCGGGCACACCTGCGTGCGGGAAACCCACTGACAGCCAGCGATGTGGCAGCCCACGCACTGCTGAGGTACCCAGACCACAGCTTGTTGCGCTATTTCTACTTGCTCAGTCTGGCTCAGTGCGGAAGTACCTATCGCGCCCTACGTTTATATGAGCAGTGGGCCCCTGCGACTCCCGCTGAACCGGATGAAGATTGGCTGGCGCTGCATGGCCGGCTGTTTAAAGACTTGGCCTTGCTTGGGCAGGACCGGCAAAACAATCTCGAACGAGCGGCGCGGCATTACGCAGAGGCGTTTGCAGTAACTGGCGGAATATTCAGTGCCATCAATGCGGCGACCATGTACGCCTTGATAAGTCGCGAAGAAGAAGCGCGGAGTTTCGCCACGCAAGTGATAGAAAAATCCCTGCTTGAAGTACCGACCAATGAGAGCGAGACCTATTACCACCATGTAAGTTGCGCTGAAGCACACGCCGTATTGCGGGAATGGGATGCATGTCGAATGGCGTTGCGCTCGGCCAATCCTCTGTTACGTGCGGATCTCAATGCCCGCGCTCGAACCCGTAACCAGCTTCGTGAATTGTTGCGGCATGTTCAAGGTGATCCCGCAATTTTGGACGAGCTGGCATTGCCGTATGTCTATTTGCTGCCTTCGGTTGCGGACTGCCCATCGAGCATGCCGGCTGACCTGATTCAGATTCTGGAAGGCTCTCCTCTCTACGCCATTGGTACTTCTGCTAACGGCGTAGCCGAAAAAGTCTTGAAGCAACTGGGTGGATTAGGCATGCGCGTACACCTGCTCGATAAGGAGATTGAGGATGATTCGACGATACGTGAAGGAATCGAGCGGCGAGTTTGTTTGCGTGGCTTTCGTGAGCATGAAACGCTTTGGTTCGAGCAAATGGCACAGCGCCATCTGTACGGTTTAGCTGCAATTAACGCACGCCAATTGAATGTCGAATTGAGGCAGTTGGTGCAGCAAGGCACTGGGAGTTCGCTTGCTTGGGATATCACGAGCGCGCCGCCCAGCCTCCCTGAGGTTAAGGCACCCGCTGGGCGTGAAATGCTTGGGCTGGTATTTACCGATCTCGTGGGGTTCAGCAAGTACAGCGACGAAGATGTCGAAATTTACTTCACGAAAATCGTACCGGAGCTGGCAGTTGCTCTCGAACCGTGGAAAGACGCCATCCTGCTACAGCAAACTTGGGGTGATGCGATTCATCTTGTCACCAGGGACGCCGTCAGTGCCGCTCATGCATCACAAGCCATGCTGCACACCGTGAGGAGTTTGCGGGGAATCCTGTCTACCCCCATGCGCAAGCTGGAAATGCGGGTGGGCGCCCATTTTGCACCAGCATGCGTAGGTATAGATGCAATATCGTCCACACCCACTTGGTTCGGCTCGCAACTCTCACTAACGGCCCGGGTTGAACCGGTCACTCCGCCCGGCATGACCTACGTCACAGAACAGTTTGCCG
>JBFJVB010000108.1:0-11379 GCA_041624435.1 Oceanococcus sp.
GTATCCGAACTGATCGGCAGCAATCTGTTCGAGCACTTTGCCCAGTCCGGCGCGCAGCAGCTCCGTCACGATGCCGCCGAATTGCTGGCCGGACGTGAATCGGTGTGTGAACGGGAATTGCAGCTGCAGCGCCATGGCCAGGCCGCGCAATGGCTGTTGCTCAATATGGCGCCGATCTGGACGGAATCAGGCGCCCTTGAGCACTTCATCGTGCAGTTGCAGGACATCACCGCGCGACGCCAGGCCGAACACAGTCTGCGCGAGAGTAATGCCGATCTGCTGCGCTCCAATGAGGAACTGAAGCGTTTTGCGTTTATCGCCAGCCATGATTTGCGTGAGCCGCTGCGCGGGATCGGCGGTTCGATCCAGTTGATTGCCCGGCGTTACCGGGATGCGCTGGGCGAAGAGGGCCAGGAACTGGCGCAGCAGGGCGTTGCAGGGGTCAAACGGCTGCAGGCGTTGCTGGATGAACTGGTGACCTATGCGGAGCAGATGCGCGGTGGCGAGTTCAGTCGCCAGACGGTGGCCGTGACGACCTTGATTGCCGAATTGGAGCAGGAACTGGCGCCGCGCTTGGAGCAGACGCAGGGTCGAATCAGCTATGCCAATCTGCCCAGCATTCTGGGTGATCCAGAGCAGCTGCGGCAGATTTTTCGTCAACTGCTCGAAAATGCCCTGATATTCTGCGCTCCGGCACGCCCTCCGCGGGTTGAGGTCAGCGCGCGCTGGACTCGCGGGATGTGGGAATTCTGCGTGGCGGATAATGGTATCGGAATTGCCGCCGAGCATCAGGAGCAGATCTTCGAAGTGTTTCGCCGTCTGAATCCCGATACACCCGGCACCGGAATGGGATTGGCGACGGTGCGCAAGATGATCGAACGGCACGGCGGAAAAATCTGGGTGGATTCCGCAGTCGATCAGGGGGCCCGATTCTATTTCAGCCTGCCACCGGAATGAGGCGGGGCGCTTCTGGTCCGTTTGGGTTTTGCCCGGAACCGGCCATTTCGCTATGCTCGCGCAACTTTATATTGCCCCAAGCGGGTATGAATCCTAGGAGTAACATATGAAAGCACCCGTTCGTGTAGCCATTACCGGCGGCGCCGGTCAGATTGCCTATTCGCTGGCCTTCCGCATCGCGGCTGGCGACATGCTGGGTCCGGATCAACCGGTGATTCTGCAACTGCTGGAAATCCCCCCGGCCATGGGTGCGCTGGAAGGGGTGGTCATGGAATTGAATGATTGCGCTTTCCCTCTGGTGCACAGCATCGTCGCCAGCGATGACCCCAATGTGGCGTTCAAGGATGCCGACTACGCCCTGCTGGTCGGCGCTCGTCCACGCGGACCGGGGATGGAACGCAAGGATCTGCTGCAGGCCAATGCGCAGATCTTCTCGGTTCAGGGCAAGGCGCTGAACGCGCATGCCAGCCGTCAGATCAAGGTGCTGGTTGTAGGTAACCCGGCCAACACCAATGCTTTGATCGCCCGTGAAAATGCTCCGGATCTTGATCCGCGCCAGTTTACGGCGATGACCCGCCTGGACCATAACCGGGCCCTGACCCAGTTGTCCGAAAAGACCGGCAAGCACATCAATGAAATCGAGCGGATGATCATCTGGGGCAATCACAGCGCCACGCAGTACCCGGACATTCACCACGCGACCGTGGGCGGTCAGCCGGCCATGAGCCTGGTGGATCAAGCCTGGTATGAAACGGACTTCATTCCGGTGGTGCAGCAGCGCGGCGCTGCGATCATCAAGGCCAGGGGAGCGTCCTCCGCTGCGTCTGCGGCCTCGGCCGCGATCGACCATATGCGCTCCTGGGCCTTGGGCAGCAACGGTGGCTGGGTGAGCATGGGTGTGGCCTCAGACGGCAGCTACGGCGTCGCAGAGGGCGTGGTCTACTCCTATCCATGCACCTGTGAGAATGGCGATTTCAGCATCGTGCAGGGGCTGGAAGTCAATGCCTTCAGTCAGGCCCGGATGGACGCGACGGAGCAGGAACTGCGCGAAGAACGTGCCGCGGTGGAAAACCTGCTCGGCTGATTGGGTTCAGGTTGCAGCAAGAAAAGCCCGGCTTCGCGCCGGGCTTTTTTATGGCTTGGGGATCAGATTCAGAAAGCGCAGGCCTGGCGCAATTCCTCGGCGGTGTAGGTCCGGGCCGGGCTGCCGTCCGCCAGGGTAATGGTGACGCCGCCATCACTGAGAAAATCCAGGTCTGCGGTGACTGCGTCTGGATTGCGCAAACGTAACTGGCCGCCCAGGGGCTGACCCTGGCTGGACAGTTGCAGGTCCTGCAAGGTTTCAATCTCGAACCGACCCTGGCCGCACTGGCTCAGAGTGGTGCTCTCTCCCAGTCCCAGGCTGCCGTTGAGGCTGAATACTTCCGTCCCGGCGCTTTGCCGGTAATCGATTTGCAAGGGTAGGCCCGAGTCGGTCCCGGTCACAACATTGAGTGTGGCATCGCCCAGATTGACCTGGATTTTCAGGGTGGAAGCGAGGCTCGCCGCCAGAGGTGAACGACTGAGCACCCGATAGTCACCAACTCCGGCGAACAGGGCCGACACATTGCCACTGGCAATTTCCAGTTCGTTGAAATCGCGCCCCAAGATCGCATTGCCACTGTCGCAATCGAAATTGTCACAGCGCACGTTGGCGAAGCCGTTGAGGCTCAGACCGCCTTCCCGGCAGGCCTCGAACTGGACATCGCCCTCCGGGTCAAACGAGGGGAAGTTAACCGTGATATCGACGATTTTACGCCCGCTATCGGCGCAGTTTTCCGTTCTTTGAACTTTGTGCGTGGCCGCTTTCGCGCCCTGGTTGTCCGCCTCTTCCGCGCCTTCTGCGGAGGCACTGGCGATGCTCGCCAGGCTGCGGCCAATCTGCCGTGCGACGCTGATCACCGTGCCGGCGGTGTGCAGGGTTTCATCGGTGGTCTGGAACGAGGCGGATTCAGACGCTCCGTCCAGCTTGATGCGACTGCTCTGCACCGTGGTCGGACGGTCATCTTCCAGGTTCAGCAGGTCGTTGCTGCAAGCGCCCAGGTTCAGCAGGGCGGCGCCCAGCAGGACACTGGCAGCGATCGATCTAGGGTTTGCAGACATTGAGGATTCTCCGCGAGTAGTGGATGGCAGGGCCGTTCCCATGAGTTGGTCGAATGGCCTACACTCAGGGACCGTCTGCCGCAGGGTGTTCAGATGAGCGAGTCAGAAGCCGTTGCCAACAAGCCAGTGACCGGGGGCTGCCAATGCGGGGCAGTGCGTTACGCGCTCAGCATGGTGCCTCAAGGCGTGCATTTTTGCCATTGCCGGATGTGTCAGCGCGCGGTAGGCAACGTGTTTGCGGCCCTGGCGCCGGTCAAGCGTGACGCTTTGCGCTGGCTGGATGAAGAACCGGCACAATTTGCCTCATCGACGGTTGCGCGGCGGGGCTTCTGCCCCCATTGCGGCACCCCGGTCAGTTTCGCCTACAACGAATCGGAGTGGATCTGTCTGGCCGTGGGCAGCTTCGATCATCCCGAACGGCTGCCGCCGATGATCGAATACGGGATCGAGTCACGCTTGCCGTTCTTGACCCCCCGGCCCGAGTGCAAGCAGGAAAAGACCGGCGCCAGCTACAGCTATACCCAGGGCATGATCAAGCAGCAGTTCGAGCCTGCTGACGAGTAGCACGAGCGAGTCCATCTAGGTCGGCGCTGCGAACCGGTCGGCCAGCTGCTGCACTTCGGCGTGGCGTGGGCAGTCCACCACATGGTCGTTGACCATGCCGGTGGCCTGCATATGGGCATACACGATGGTGCTGCCCATGAAACTGAAGCCGCGCTGTTTCAGGGCCTTGGCGATGCGCTCGGACAGGGCGGTGGTCGCCGGAATCTCGGTCTGGCGGTGCCAGTGATTGTGTATCGGCCGGCCGTCCACGAAGTCCCAGATGTAGCGGGCGAAACTGCCAAATTCGTCCTGGATGCGCAAGAATGCCTGAGCATTGCCGACCGCGGAGCGGACTTTGGCCTTATTGCGAATGATTCCGCTATCGGTCAGCGCCCGGGCCTGCGCGGTCTCGTCCATGCGGGCGACCAGGGCCGGATCAAATGCATGGAAAACCCTGCGATAGCCGTCGCGACGCTTGAGAATGGTGAGCCAGGACAGCCCGGCCTGCGCCCCTTCAAGCAGCACGAATTCGAACAACTTGCGATCATCCGCGGTGGGGACACCCCATTCGCTGTCGTGGTACTGCTGTTCGATGGCGGTTTTTCGCGCCCAGGCACAGATCTGCCCGGCCGGGTGTGGCGTGCTCATGGGGCGCTGAATAATTCGTCCACCAGATGGTCTGCCGCATAGACCGTTTCCAGTGCCAGCTTCATGGCCGCCGGATGCACCGCGACGGCACGGTTGTAGCGACCGTCGTAGGCGTAGGCGCCGCCCAGGGAGTGAAGATTGCCGTCAAAGACCAGGCCCACGAGCTCGGTCTTGCGATTGATCATCGGGCTGCCGGAATTGCCGCCGATGATGTCATGGGTGGTGACGAAATTCATCGGTGTGGTGAGCTTGAGCTGCGTCTCCGCGGCCAGCCAGGAAGGCGGAAAGGCAAAGGGTGCCTGGCCGGTGGCCCGGGCCATCGCGCCGGCTACAGTGGTGAATGGTTCAATTTCCCGGCCTTTCTCGGTCCAGGCTTTGACCTGACCGTAGCTCAGGCGCAGGGAAAAGCTCGCGTCCGGATAATTGTCGGTGCCATCGAGCTGGAATCTGGCCTGGCTGATCAGGGTGGAATTCGTTTCCACCACGGCCTGGATGTCCTGTTCCTGACGCGCCCGGACGGCTCGCGCCGGGCCGTCGATGCGGCGGGCAAACTCGATCAACGGATCCGCACTGGCGGCGATGGCCGCCGCGCCTCCATCCCAAAGCGCCTTGCGGATGCTCAGATCGGCGAGCTGAGTTTCCCGGATCAGGCGATCGGCGAGGGCCTGAGGGGCTTCCACGCCGAGGCTGAGCCGGACCGCCGGATGATCGGGGCCCAGAAATTCGCGTAATTTTTCCAGGCTCCAGCCCAGGCTGAGGCGTTCCAGCTCCGGATGAATGGGCGCGGCGGAAAACAGGCGCTGGGTCAGCTGTGGCAGAGCGGCATCGGTGTATTCACGCAGGCGTTGCGCGTTCGGTTTCGGGCGCTCCTGGGCCGCCCGAACCAGATGGCGGGCAATGGCCAGCAAATCGGACTGGTAGCCGCGCATCAGTTCCAGCATCGAGTAGTCGGTGTAAATGTCCCGCCACACCAGCTGGGCCTTGGCAATTTCGTCCCAGGCGCCGGCGGTGGTTTTGCGCAGCGCGCGCTTGTCGTGGACACGCTCGCGCAGCGCGTATTCCTGGCTGCGCCGGGCTTCCATGAAGCCGGGTTCGCTCAAGGCCGCATGGCGTCCCCGAAAGGCTTTCAGGGTATTTTCGATGCCCAGATATTCGCGCCGGCTGATCCGCTCCTGCTCCGGACCCACGGTGGCGAACTGACGCAGGACGCCGCGAAGCTCCGCCAGGTAGCTCATGCGTTGGGGCAGGATCAGGTCACGCAGGCTGACCAGCTGGGCCACGGTAAAGGCGCGGCGGGTGGTGCCGGGGTGGCCGGTCACAAAAACCAGTTCGTCAACTTGTGCGCCGGCCGGATTGACCCTGAAATAGTGCTTGGATTGAACCGGTTGGCCCTCGTCATAGACCCGCAGCAGACTCATATCCAGCGCGTAACGCGGGAAGCTGAAATTGTCGGGATCGCCGCCGAAGGCCGCAATCTGGGTTTCCGGGGCAAACACCAGCCGCACATCCTGATAGCGCCGGTATTTGTATAAATGGTAGCGACCGCCCTCATACAGGGTGACGACCTCGCAGCGCAGCTTGTGATCGCCCTGACCGCAGCCCGCTTCCAGCTCCGACATCGCGGCTTTGCGTGCCGTGACAGCCTGTTGGGGGGACAGATCGGCGATGGTCTGGTGAATGCTCTGGGTCACATCGCTGATGTCAAGCAGCTGGTTGACCTCGATTTCCGGACAGATGGCTTCCTGGTTCAATTCCCTGGCGACAAAGCCTGCTTCCAGCAGGTTTTCATCCCGACTGGAGAGCTGGGCAATGCAGCGACTGACGCAGTGATGGTTGGTCAGGACCAGTCCCTGAGCCGAAACAAACGATCCCGAACAGCCGCCGGCCAGCCGCAGCGAAGCTTTCTGTACGGTTTGACTCCAGGCCGGGGTGACATCGAACTGGTATTGCCTGGCCAGGGCCTGACGCGGCAGATTGTCCAGGGTCCACATGCCTTCTTCGGCCAGTACCGAGGTACAGAGCAGCGCGAACAGCAGGGCGATAGAACGGTACTTCATGATGGGGGTCTTGTGTAGTGCGCAGGCGGTGGGCCGGCGGTTCCAGGTGTTCAGCGATGATAGCCTGGGCTGATGTCGTGAACGGCCTTGATCATTGTCCCAGCCTTGGCCGGATCAACATCGGGTGTGATGCCGTGGCCCAGGTTGAAGACATGGCCGTTGCCCGGGCCGAATTCGTGCAGGATGCGGCCGACCTGCTCGCGAATGATCGCGTCGGAGCCGAGTAAAGCCGCCGGATCCAGGTTGCCTTGCAAGGCCACGCGGTCGCCGACCCGGGCGCGGGCATCGGCCAGATTCACCGTCCAGTCCAGGCCCAGGGCATCAAAGCCGGCATCGGCCTGATGTTCCAGCCACTGGCCGCCGTTCTTGGTAAACCAGATGACCGGAACGATCTGGCCATCCTGCTGACGCCGCAATTGTTCGCGAATCCGTTGCCCGGCGGCCAGCGAGAAATCCAGATAATCCTGGTGCGCCAGGGCGCCACCCCAGGTATCGAAAATCATCAGAGCCTGGGCTCCGGCCTCGATCTGGGCATTGAGGTAGGCGGCGACCGCATCGGCCAGAGTGTCCAGCAGGAGCTGCAGGATCTTGGGCTCGGTAAAGCGCAGGGCCTTGATTTTCGAGAAGGTTTTCGATGAGCCGCCTTCAACCATATAGGTGGCCAGAGTCCAGGGGCTACCGGCGAAGCCGATCAGCGGCACGCGATTGTTCAGCGCGGCGCGGATGGTGCTGACCGCGTTCATGACATAGGCCAGATCCTGCTGCGGGTCCGGAATGCGCAATTTGGCGATGTCCGCATGAGAGCGCAGTGGCCGTTCAAATTTCGGGCCCTCGCCTTCGTTGAAATACAGTCCCAATCCCATCGCGTCCGGCACGGTCAGGATGTCGGAGAATAAAATGGCCGCATCCAGATCAAAACGGCGCAGCGGCTGGAGGGTGACTTCACAGGCCAGTTCGGGATTCTGACACAGGCCCATGAAACCGTTCACCGCAGCGCGGCTGGCGCGGTATTCCGGTAGATAACGGCCAGCCTGACGCATCATCCAGACCGGGGTGCGGTCCACGGGCTGGCGCAGCAGGGCCTTCAGGAGGCGATCATTTTCTAGGGGCATGAGGGTTTTATCTGAGAAGCGAAAAGAGGTTGTTGTGGATGGGGCGGAAGGCTCAGCGCAGGGCGGCGGCAATCTCAAGTTGAATCGCGGTCGCCGCAGCCCGCGGGTCGGCGGCATTGCGGATCGGACGTCCCACGACCAGATAATCGGAGCCCAGCTTGATCGCGGCACCGGGACTCAGGACCCGTTTCTGATCATCCTCGGGGCGATTATCGACCGGCCGGATGCCCGGTGTGACCACGATCAATTGATCGAGTCCGGCCGCGCGCACGGCCTGTACTTCCATGCCGGACGACACAATGCCATCGCAACCGGCTGCGAAGGCGCGGCGGGCGCGGGACAGCACCAGCGCGGAAACATCACACTGGAAGCCCAGATCATCCAGATCGCCGCGATCCAGGCTGGTCAGGGCCGTCACCGCCAGGACTTTCATTTCGCCGGATTTGGCCTCGGCAGCCGCCTCCATGATCCCCTGGTTGCCATGCACGGTGCAGAGCTGCACGCCGCGCTCGGACAGCCGCCGTACCGCGCTCGCGGTCGTGGCCGGAATGTCGAAAAATTTCAGGTCGGTGAAGACTTTCTTACCGGATTCGAGCAGATCGTCGATCAGCCGCCAGTAGTCATCGGTCATCGCCAGTTCCAGGCCGAGCTTGTAGAAGCTCACGCTGTCCCCCAGTTGCTCGATCAGGGTACGTGCGGAACCGATATCCGGCACATCGAGGGCAAAGATCAGGCGGTCGGTAGGCGCTGGGGCAGAACTCATATCGGACTTGGTTGCGAATCGGCCTGTGCATTATCGGTGAAGGCCTGCGACAAATCGAGGCCGGCCACGCCCGGAGGCAGTCGCGGCCGGCATTGGGAACCCGAGTTCAAATGAGCGCAGGGCCAGATCCGGTCAGTTTTCCAGTACATAGGCAGGCGAATCGCCCGGTGGAGGATTGGCCAGGGTCAGGAAGGGCAGCTCTACGCTGCCGGAGACCGTGACCTGACCGGGGACGCTGGAAAACACCGAAGTGTAGGTCGGGTGCTCGGGCAGCAGCAGCAAGCCGACCTGGTCGCCGGGGTAGAGGCGGGCGGTGACGCCGTGGAGCCGACCTTTGCTCTGGTCCTGCGGGTTATCGCCCCAGCGGATGGGGTAATAATGGCCTTTGGGCTCACCGGCGAAATTACGCGGATCATCGCCGGGATAGACGCCTTCGGCGAGAACGGCCTCGCTGGGAAAGACCCGCACCGGCATGGCCTGGAAATGCAAAAGCTCCGGACTCGAGCTCTCACAGGTAGCCGGGTCCTGATCCGGCGAGGGCCGACTCTGGCAACGCTGTACCGCGATACCCATGTAGAAGATTTCATCCGCCAGTGGATTGGCGCGGGTAATTTGCAGATTGGCGGTGGGAATGCCCGCGATGACCCGAGAGCTGCTGAGGGTGATGAGCGGGACAAAGCTGATGCGTGGATCAGACTCGCTACCCTGGCCGAGAGAGCCCGGACCGGTCGTCAGGCTGGTGGGCGGGACTGCAAAAGCTTCGCCGCCGACCGGAATGTCCGCGATCCGGTTGAACACCGCACCTTCGCGCGACCAGCGATAGGCGGTGGCCGCCGTATTGGTGGTGCCGTTGTTGAAAAACGGATCGGCGGTGTCGAGCACCAGGGCGGTATCCGCATTTTGCTGGGTGATGCAGGCCCGGTGCGGAAAGATCTGGGCGAAATCACCCACGCCGCGAAGTTTGGCGTCGAACCACTGGCGGCCCAGGGTGCGGGTGTCATAGCGTTGCGGCTGGCCGCCGCCGTCAACGCCGCAGTGGACGATTTCGTCCAGGTACATGCTGGTGTCAACCCCGGCATAGTGATCCGGACCGAGGTAGGGCAGGGGATGGCCTGAGGTTTCGCCCAGGAAATAGGCTTCGCGACCGGCGGCTTCGAAACAGCGGGCATTGTCGTAGCCTTCCCCAAACGGAAACAGGGTGTCGCCATAGCCCTGAATCATGAACAGGTCCGCGCGCGGAACCCGGACGCTGCTGGCATGCGCCGGGCGGCTGTCGCTGTCCAGGGGATAGGGTTCATTGTCCGGGTCGGCGAATTTGGCCCCGTAGGCTTGCGCGTGGCCATCGCAATAGGCGACCGCGCCGTTGGGAGCCAGGATATTGGCGTTGCGCACCGAAACCTGGCGCGGCTTGTTGTAGGGGACGTCATCGGGGTCCTTGTTAACCCCTTCCGCTTCGGTATTGGCCTCGACGATGATGGCGGGCAGAGGCTGCCCGTTACCGCCGCCCGCTTCCGGAACGGACGAAGCAAAGGCCGTCATGATGGTGATCCAGGACGTCTTGGGCGTGTCATTGGGGTGCAGGGAGGTGCGCAGATCGTGCCAGGTGCCCATGGGCAACAGGGCATCGACACGCGGATCGACGCTCTGGGCATTGAACTGGAAACCGCCGCCGTAGCTGTAGCCGAGCGTGCCCAGGGCAACGTCGTCGTCGAAGTCGCTCACCCGGTTGCCCGCGTCATTGGCCAGCAGGGACTGACCCCATTGACTGTCGGCGCCCTGGCCGCAGCTGTCGAATTCCGGGTCGTCATCCTGCGCCGTGCTGGCCGAATGCAGGGGCGCGTTCTCGCGCAGATGACAGATCGCCCAGTCGACCACCCGAACGAAGTCCCAGCCTTCCTTGTCCGGTGACATCAGGCCGATTTCACCGCCACTGGCCAGCTCGGAGCCGTCGATGCCGCCGAAGCCCCGCTGGGTGAAGCTGATGACCCAGTAGCCGGTTTGCCACAGATCCAGCGCGATCTGGCGATCCAGTTCGGTGCCCGGCGGAGAGAAATCTTCCGCTTTGGTGCCGCCGAAACCATGGCTGTGAATCACCAGCGGGGCAAAGCCTGGCGTGGTGCCGCCGGGGGGCAGGTCGGCCAGGGCCTGAAGCTTTTTCTCATCCGGTACGAAAACCTGCAGCGCGATGTCGGTGCCGTCATGCGACACCAGTTTGGTTTCATAGCAGTAGCCAGCACCGCTGGCCCGGCGTGCCTCGATGTCCAGGTGGCAGTCACCGGCGGTCTCCTGGGGTGGTGGCAGGGGTGGCTGGGCGACGCTGCCACCGCGTCCGCCGTTGGCCTCACAGCCGTGCAGCGCGACGGTGACCAGGAGGATGAGCCCCAGGCGCGGGGGCATAATTTGATCCATGACACTCTCCAGAATAAGGCTGCGCGGGGGGATGGTGGGTTGCGGTCCGTCGCAGCTCCAGGCCTAAGCATGGCAGTTTGGGGGAGAGTGGTCGAGCGAATCGCCCAGCCGCCAGGGCGTCAGGTGGCAGGTGTGCTTCTGCGGTTGAGACCGGACCAGATCTCGATGGCTCTGGTCCGGTTGGGAGATCGGCGTGCGACGAGTCAATCAGGGTCGGCGCAGCGCCTGCGGGCGCCGGCCGAACGGCAGCAGCAGGATCAGCAGCAGACCGAGCCAGCCAAGACTGCCGCCGCTGCGGTTCACCGCTCTGACGCCGTCCTCGGCCCGGACCAGGATGGTCCGCTGGGCCAGATTGGTACTGGTTTTGCCGTTACCATCACGCACGCTGGCCGAGGCCCAGTAGGTGCCGGCTTGCCGGTAGGTATGCACAACCTGCACCGAGGACTGGTCGCCGAAGGGCTGATCACGCACGAATTCATTGTCGCCAAAATCCAGCGAGTAGGTGGCCAGTTCGGTGCCCGGGGTGGCCTCGCCGGAGATGGTGAAGGTCACGCTCAAGGGCGCGGAACCGCGCTCCCGGTCGGCCTGGAGCTCGGCGAGCGCCGAAAGCCCCTGAATCGCACAGCTGTCGGGACCACGAACGATATAGTCCGCCGGTCCGGCCGTGTCCCGGCTGGGCGCACTGGGCGCCCCGACCCGGGAGCGCACATCGAATCCTGCAATGACGTCGCCGACCTGAAGCTCGCCA
>JBFJVB010000109.1:0-11285 GCA_041624435.1 Oceanococcus sp.
ACCGAGCAGCATCAGCTCCATCGGCCGGGGGCCCAGATTGCGCCCACCAATTTCCGGCGGCCCATCAATCACCAGGGCGTGACCGCTACCGGTCTCGGCTACGAAGCTGGCGCCATCAATCCAGCGGACCCGTGCTTCCATTTCTTACACTCCACACTGTTGGCGAAAATCATCAGGCTGATTTTCTCACCGCTTACCGGTCGAGCCAGTTCCTGCCGCGCCAATATCGTTCGCGCCGTAACGCGTGAATCCGCAAGGCACTGCCATGACCCAGACCCGGAAAGCCTGCAATTGACCTGTCGCAATCCCCACGCCCTGGTGACCTGGCACCACGCGGGGCGCGAAATGGTACCCGCCTACCGTCACGCAAGCGAGTTTTTTGGCCTCCTCCAGGCTCCGCCGCAAGCTCTGGCCCGCCCCGCCAATGGCAGGCCCGGAACGGTGTGCCGGGCGAGGCCTTGTTTCAGACCGGGGCCTGAGCCTCCCCAATCAACTCGGCCAGGGCTTTCCCCGGATCTTCCTGGCGCATCAGATGCTCGCCGATCAGGAACCCGTAAACGCCGGCCGCGCGCATTCTTTGCACATCGGCCGGACCACTGATGCCGCTTTCGGTCACCACGGCACGCTGCTCGGGCAGGGCGGCGAGCAGGTCCAGGGTGGTTTCCAGGCGAGTCTCGAAAGTTTTCAGATTGCGGTTATTGATGCCGAGCAGCCCCCCCGGCAGCTCCAGCGCGCGTTCCAGTTCCAGTCCATCATGCACTTCCACCAGCACATCCAGGCCCTGCTCATGCGCGGCGGCATACAGTTCCTGCATCTGACTGTCGGCCAGGGCGGCCACGATCAACAACACGCAATCGGCTCCCCAGGCCCGGGCCTCCAGCATCTGATACGGATCGATCATGAAATCCTTGCGCAGCACCGGCAGCGTGCAAGCCGCCCGGGCCAGGCGCAGAAAATCCGCATGGCCCTGAAAGAAACGCTGGTCCGTCAGCACCGACAGGCAGGTCGCTCCGCCCCGGGCGTAGCGGTCCGCCAGCTGGCCCGGCTCGAAATCCTCGCGAATCAGACCCTTGCTCGGTGAGGCTTTCTTCAGCTCGGCAATGACGGCGGTACGCTGCGCTGCAATATTCGCCGCCATGGCGGCAATGAAACCGCGCGGTGGCGCCTGATCACCGGCAATATCTGCCAGCGCAGCGGGAGAAATCGTCCGCCGGGCGGCGACCAGTTCCGACTTCTTGTGCTCGAGAATGGTCTGCAGCACCGTGCTCATGCGCTGACCAGAGCCTGGGTCTTTTCGGCCAGGGCCGACAGGGTCTGAGCCGCTTCACCCGACTGCAGCACCGCCTCGATCCGGCGCACGCCCGCCACCCAGTCCTCGACCAGGCCGGCGACATACAGGGCTGCCCCGGCATTGAGCGCAATCATGTCGGCCGCCGGGCCACGCTCACCGGCAAAGGCCCAGCGAATCATCTGCAGGCTTTGCGCCGCGTCGGCGACCTGTAATTCCTTGCGATCGCAGCGGGCCAGGCCGAAATCCTGGGGCTGCACCCGGTAGGTACTCAGCTCGCCGCCCTTCCATTCCGCCACCTGGGTGCCGGAACTCAGGCTGACCTCATCCAGACCGTCTTCACCATGCACCACCAGGACATGTTCACAACCCAGGTTGCCCAGGACCTGGGCCATGGTTTCCACCCATTGCGGCGCGAATACACCCAGCACCTGACGCCTGGCGCCGGCTGGATTGGTCAGCGGGCCGAGCAGATTGAACAAGGTGCGCACGCCCAGTTCGCGCCGCGGACCCACCGCGTACTTCATCGCCAGATGAAAGGTCGGCGCGAACAGAAAGCCGATACCCAGGTCCTGCACGCAGCTGGCCACCTGATCGGGGCTGAGCCCGATCTCGACCCCGGCCGCCGCGAGCACGTCGGCGCTACCGCTGTTGCTCGACACCGAACGGTTGCCGTGTTTGGCCACCTTGGCGCCGGCCGCGGCGCAGGCGATCGCGCTGGCGGTGGACACATTGAACAGGCTGGAGCCGTCGCCGCCGGTACCGCAGGTATCCACCAGTTGCGCGCGCAAACGCTCGGAAAAATTCATCGGCGTGGCGAACTCGCGCATCACCCGGGCCGCGGCGGTGATTTCCATCACGGTCTCACCCTTCATCCGCAGCGCGATGAGAAATCCGGCGATCTGGGCATCGGTGGCCTCGCCGGCCATGATCTGGCGCATCACGGCCGCCGTGGTATCGGCCTGCAGATTCTCGCCATCGAGCAGTTGGATCAAAGCATCGGTAATACTTGCATCGTTCATCGTTAGGTCTGGTCCAGAAAATTCTTCAGCAGCTGATGTCCATGTTCGGACAAAATGGATTCCGGGTGAAACTGAACGCCCTGCACCGCCAGGCTGCGATGCCGCAAGCCCATGATTTCGTCGCGCTCACCCGTTTCGGTTTCGGTCCAGGCGGTGATTTCCAGGCAATCGGGCAGGCTGTCCCGGTCCACCACCAGGGAATGATAACGGGTCGCCGTATACGGATTGGGCAGGGCATGAAACACCCCCTGGCCGGAATGATGGATCGCCGAGGTCTTGCCGTGCATCACCGCCCGGGCCCGCACCACCCGGCCACCAAAATGCTGACCAATCGACTGGTGGCCCAGGCACACGCCCAGCAGAGGAATTTGACCAGAGAACTGCTCCACGACCTGCAGGGAAATGCCGGCCTGATCCGGCGCACAGGGCCCTGGTGAAATCACGATGTGACTCGGTTTCAGGGCGGCGATTTGCGCCACGCTGATCTCGTCATTGCGCGCCACCTGCACTTCCACCCCCAGCTCGCGCAGGTACTGCACCAGATTGAAGGTGAAAGAGTCATAGTTATCCAGCATCAGCATCATGCGCGCTGCTCCTGGTCACCGCCCCGACTCTGCGCCAGTGCGGCGGCGTGCAGCACCGCCCGCGCCTTGTTCATACTCTCGTCCCATTCATGTTCGGGCACGGAATCGGCCACGATCCCCGCGCCAGCCTGTACATACACCTTGCCGCCGCTGACCACGGCGGTTCGAATCGCAATCGCGGTGTCCATGCTGCCATTCCAGGCGATGTAGCCCACCGCGCCCGAGTACACCCCGCGCTTGTTGGGCTCCAGCTCGTCAATGATCTCCAGGGCGCGAATCTTGGGCGCCCCCGACAGGGTACCGGCCGGAAAGGTCGCCTTGAGCACATCGATCGCGCTGGCCCCGTCGCGCAACTGACCGGTGACGTTGGAAACGATGTGCATCACATGCGAATAGCGTTCGATCAGCATCTTTTCCGTCAGCTTGACGGTCCCGGTCCGGGCGATCCTGCCGACATCGTTGCGCCCCAGATCGATCAGCATCAGGTGTTCGGCCAGCTCCTTGGGATCGCCCAGCAGATCCTGCTCATGCGCCAGATCCTCGGCCTCGGTCGCCCCGCGCGGCCGGGTCCCGGCGATCGGCCGCAGGGTCACTTCCTCGTCTTCCAGGCGCACCAGAATCTCCGGCGAGGAACCGGCGACCTGAAAATCGCCAAAATCAAAGTAGTACAGATACGGCGAGGGATTCAGGCTGCGCAGCGCCCGGTACAGATCCAGCGGACGCCCTGAGAAGTCCGCCGACAATTGCTGGGACAGCACCACCTGCATCGCATCGCCAGCGAAAATGTAATCGCGAATGCGCTGCACGGCGGCCTTGTATTCCGCCTCACCGAAGCGGGATTCAAATGGCAGCGGCGGCACCTCACCCAGCTGCCAGGGCGCCTCGCTGGGCAGGGGCGCGCTGAGCTGGGCCATCAGCGCATCGATCCGCTGCTGCGCCTGGGCCTGCTGCTCGGGCTCACACAGGATCACGCAGTGCAATCGGCCACGCAGATTGTCGAATACCACGAGTTCATCGGCTCGCAGCAGCAGGATGTCGGGCGCCCCGATCGGGTCTTCATGGCTCACCCCGGCGAGTCGAGGCTCGATCATGCGGATCGTCTCGGAGCCAAAGTAACCGACCAGCCCGCCATTGAGGCGCGGCAGATCCGGCAGATCCGGCGCCTGCACCGAGGCGGCATAGTCGGCGATCCAGGCCAGTGGATCCGCCGGCGTGCAGCGTTCGATGATGTCGCCGTCGCGGCGATGCTCCAGCACCCCCCCGCTGATCCGGATCTGCTCGCGGGCGGCCAGGCCGATGATCGAATAGCGCCCCCAGCGTTCACCGCCCTGTACCGATTCCAGCAAAAAACTGTTCGGGCAGTTGGCCAGCTTGCGATACGTCGACAGGGGGGTTTCGAGATCCGATAGCGCCTCGCGCACGACCGGAATCAGCTGCTGGATCATGCGCCGATCTGCCGGCGCATCTGGGTGATGGTCTGCGCATAATCAGCGCTGCCGAAAATCGCCGAGCCGGCGACAAAGGTATCGGCGCCGGCCGCGGCGATTTCAGCAATATTGTCGACTTTCACCCCGCCATCAATCTCCAGGCGGGTCGTCAGACCCAGCAGATCGATGCGCTGACGGATGGCGCGCAACTTGTCCAGGGTGTAGGGAATGAACGACTGGCCGCCGAAGCCCGGATTGACCGACATCACCAGCACCAGATCCAGCTGCGGCAGCACGTGATCCAGAACCGCCAGCGGGGTGGCGGGATTCAGCACCAGTCCGGCCTGACAGCCGGACTCGCGGATCAGCGCGACGGTCCGGTCGACGTGCCGGCTGGCCTCCGGATGAAAGCTGATCAGGCTCGCCCCCGCCTGGGCGAAGCCCGGCACCATCTCATCCACCGGCTCGATCATCAGGTGCACATCCATCGGCGCCTGCACGCCGAAGTCGCGCAAAGCCTGGACGATCAGCGGACCAAAGGTGAGGTTGGGCACGTAATGGTTGTCCATCACGTCCACGTGCACCCAGTCGGCGCCGGCCGCCAGCACCTGGCTGACATCCTCGCCCAGACGGGCAAAATCAGCGGAAAGAATGGAGGGTGCAATAATCGGGTCGCGAGGACTCATGCGCAATGATACTGAACAAAATGGGCGGGTACTTTACCTAAAAGCGGTGCTTGGCATAAAGTTGCGCCCTTTTTCTCGATTCAGACTCGGTTCGAACGGAGAAACCCATGTCCCAGGCCGTACACACCACAGAACTCAGTGATCTACCGCTGGTCCATCGCGGCAAAGTCCGCGACATCTATGCGGTTGGCGACAAGGAACTGTTGATTGTCACCAGCGATCGCCTGTCCGCATTCGATGTGATCCTGCCGGACCCCATCCCGGGCAAGGGCGCGGTGCTGACCCAGTTGGCCAACTTCTGGTTCGACAAATTCTCCAGCTGGTTGCCCAATCACCTGTCCACCACGCCGCTGGATCAGGTGATCGGTGACCCGGCCACGCGCGCCCAGCTGGGCCAGCAGGCGGTGGTGGTCAGGAAGCTGAAACCGCTGCCACTGGAAGCCATCGTGCGCGGGTATATCATCGGCTCGGGCTGGAAGGACTATCAGAAAACCGGCGCGATCTGTGGCATCGCGCTGCCAGAAGGGCTGCAACAGGCGCAGCGCCTGCCGGAGCCCATTTTCACCCCCTCGACCAAGGCCGCGGTCGGCGATCACGACGAGAACGTCGATTTCGCCCACATCGTGGAACTGGTCGGCGCGGACCTGGCCGAGCAGGTGCGGACCTTAAGCCTGCGGCTTTACCGGGAAGCGTCGGAATTCGCCCGGGAAAAAGGCATCATCATTGCCGACACCAAGCTCGAATTCGGACTGGACGAAGACGGTCAGGTGGTGTTGATCGATGAAGTACTGACCCCGGACTCCTCGCGTTTCTGGCCGGCGGATGAATACCGTGTCGGGATCAGTCCGCCCAGTTTCGACAAGCAGTTCGTGCGCGATTATCTGGAGACGCTGGACTGGGACAAGACCGCGCCCGGACCACGCCTGCCGCAGGAGATCATCGACAAGACCGCCCAGAAGTACGCCGAAGCGCAACGCCGCCTGAGCGAGTAAACCCCAGGCTCAGCAGCTCCCCCACGGTGCTCAGAGTCGAGCAAAAGCCGTACACTGCCGATTTCCAATCTTGGCAACGGACAAGCGCATGCAAATCAAAGTGGAGATCGATCTAAAACCGGAAGAGTTGCGACAGTTTCTGGGCATACCGGATGTGCTGGGCATCCAGGAAGATCTGTTTCGTTATGCGCGTGAAAAGCTCGCTGACGGCGTCGAGGGCATCGACCCCAAGTCCTTCGTCAAGGAGAACATGGACGCGGTGCGCGGCACCAAGGCCTGGCAGAAGCTGATCGCCGCGGCGTTCGGGTCGATCGAAGAAAGCGACACCGCAGAACAGCACAAGCGCAGCAGCCGACGCCGGCGGAGCAGTACTGACAAAGACGGCTAGTCGATGCGCTGTGCCCTGCCTCAGGCCAAAAAAAACCGGGTGCTTCCGTTACGAAAGCACCCGGCCGGGGTGTGGCAATGCCGAAGCACTGCCGGGGGGGATCATCGGATGGCGCATCCCGCCGCCATCCTGGTTGCCTTAGGCTGCCGGGGTGGCAGGCGCTGCGGCAGCAACTTTCTTGGCCGGGGCCTTGCGAGCCGCAGCAGCCTTTTTCGCAGGCGCCGCTTTCTTGACCGCCGGCTTGCCTTCGATGCTGACCTTGATCTGATCAGCGCTCTTCTTCAGCAGCTTCTGCAGGTCATCACGGGTTTTGCCCAAGGTGGTCAGGGTTTCTTTGTAAGCCTTGACGACCTGATCCTTGCCTTCAGGCAGGAATTCAGCCGGCTTGGCAGCCACTTCTTTCAGGCCGGCTTCGCGAGCCTTGCTCAGGCTGGCCTTGGCCACTTCAGCCAGTTCCTTGGCGACGCCCTGGTTGGTGTCGGCCACTTTCTTGGCATTCTTCTTGACCAGATCGCCGGCTTTCTTGGCGGTTTCTTTGGAGGTCTTCAGAACGTCCTGGGCACGCTTGCTGACGGTTTCGTAACGAGTCTGAGCTTCTTTGCTCACTTTCTCGACACGGCCTTTGACGTCTTCGACGATGGTTTGAATCTGCATGGATAATCTCCCAATTGCGCTAGTGATGTTCGGTTTAATGTTCAAATGCTGTGCTGCACCATTTGTTGCGGCGCATCATATGCGCACAGACCAACGCTGTCAAGTGTTGCGCTGCACAAAATTCGGTCTCCCGACGAACGGTAATTGCGACTTAAGCCTATGAACTTAAAGGAACAATGGGAGCTTGGCCTGGATTGGGCCTGGGCCCAGAACCGGGCTGGTGCCGCCGGCCTGGGCTGCAGAGCCGGGCGTGTGCTGGTCTGTACCGTGCGCGAGCTTTCGGCCGGCGAGTTGACCCTGCGGGCCATGAGCCTGGTGTATTCGACCCTGCTTTCCCTGGTACCACTGCTCGCCCTGGCGTTTTCAATCTTGAAGGGCCTGGGGATTCACAATCGCATCGAGCCGATGCTGGCCGCCATGCTGGAGCCCCTGGGGCCATCGGCGGCCGGACTGACCCAGACGGTGATCGGCTTTGTCGACAACGTCAAGATCGGCGTCCTGGGCTCGATTGGCATCGCCCTGCTGTTCTACACCGTGCTGGGGATGATCCAGAAGGTCGAAAGCAGTTTCAATTTCATCTGGAAGATTCCCCGTCAGCGCCCGCTGACGCAGCGAGTCTCGGAGTATCTGGTGGTCCTGCTGCTGGGCCCCCTGGTGCTGACTCTGGTTCTGGGCACAACGGCCAGTCTGGCCTCGACCCGACTGGTCGAAACCATGCTGGAATTCGAACTGATCGGTCAGTCCATCTATCTGCTGGGGCGGCTGTTGCCGTATGTCCTGATCGTGGGCATTTTCAGTTTCCTGTTCGCGTTCATCCCGAATACGAAAGTGAGTTGGCGAGCGGCCTGCGCAGGCGGACTGGTCAGCGGCCTGATGTGGCAGTCGGCCGCCTGGCTGTTTGCCAATTTTGTCGCCAGCTCCGGCAACTACAATGCGGTGTATTCCAGCTTTGCGATCCTGATCCTGCTGCTGATCTGGCTGTATCTCGCCTGGCTGATTCTGCTGACCGGCTGTCAGATCGCCTTTTTCATCCAGCATCCGGAGTATCTCACCCGTCATCACCGCCATGCCCAGGCCAGCGGAATGCAAAGGGATATCCTGATGTTGACCCTGATGGGTCTGGTCCAGCAACACTTTGTACACGGCAAGGTCGGCCTGCGCCCCACCGAGCTCGCCCGGCTCAGCGGCGCGGCCCCGGATCTGGTCAACCCGCTGATCAACAACTTGCTGGAAAGCGGCCTGCTGGCGGAAACCGCCGCGGGCGAACTGCTGCCCCAGCATGACCCCAGCCGGCTCAGTCTGAGTGAATTATTGAACAGCGCCTATGCGCCGGATCTGAATTCGACGGCTCTGGAGGAGCGGGTCAATCAGCCGATCCAGGATCTGGCCCGACGGCTCGAACAGGCCCGCCAGCAGGTCCTGGGAGACGCCACCCTGGGCGATCTGCTTGATCGTCCGGGTGAAATCAGGCGGGAACGGCCTGATTAGTCGCGGTTATCCGGGACAATGATGTTGAGCTCCAGGACTTCCATCTCGCCGTCCCGCTCCACATCAATTTTCACCGCATCATCAGACACCTGGACGTATTTGCGAATCACCGCGAGCAGGTCCGCCTGCATCTTCGGCAGATACACCGGAGCTTCCATATTGCCGGCGCGACGATGAGCCACGATCAGCTGCAAACGCTCCTTGGCGACCGTGGCGGTTTTCTTCTCGCTGGCGCGAAAAATATCGAGGAAGCCCATCATCAGCTCCTGAAGATTCGGCCCAGAAGGCCTTTCTTTTCGAGGTGAACGAAGCGCATGGGCCTGTCGTCACCCAGGAATCGGGCCACGATGTCAGAATACGCCTGTCCCGCGTCGGCCTCGGCTTCAGCGATCACCGGCAGGCCGGCGTTGGAGCTGTTGAGCACCGACTGCGATTCCGGCACGACACCGAGCAGATCAATCGCGAGAATCTCCATGACGTCTTCCACCGACAGCATCTCGCCGTTCTGCACGCGTTTGGGGGCATAGCGGGTCAGCACCAGATGCTCCTTGATGCCCTTGCCATCCATCGCGGCCTGCGTCTTGGACTGCAGGATACCCAGCACCCGATCCGAATCCCGTACCGAAGACACTTCCGGGTTGGTCACGACCAGCGCTTCATCGGCGAAATGCATCGCAAGCATCGCGCCTTTTTCGATCCCGGCGGGTGAATCACAGACGATGTATTCGAATTCCTTGGACAGTTCCTCGAGCACTTTCTGCACGCCTTCCTGGGTCAGTGCGTCTTTGTCCCGCGTCTGCGAAGCCGCCAGGATGTAGAGATTTTCAAATCGCTTGTCCTTGATCAAGGCCTGGCGCAGATTCGCCTCGCCGTGAATCACGTTCACGAAATCGTAGACCACCCGACGCTCGCAGCCCATGATCAGATCGAGGTTGCGCAAACCGACATCAAAATCGATGACCACGGTCTTGTGCCCTCGCTGAGCCAGTCCACAGGCAAAAGAGGCGCTGGTCGTGGTCTTGCCCACACCGCCTTTTCCTGAAGTGACTACGATAACTTTGGCCACGGATCTTTCTCCTAACTCAATGGATCTACGCAGAGTTTTTCGCCGTCCAACCGGATTTGAACCGGCCGGCCGCGTACCTCGTCCGAAATATCATCTGCAACTTTGTAACGACCAGCAATCGCAAGCAATTCAGCCTGCAGATCCCGGCAAAAAATTCGCGCGGCTTCGTCGCCTTGCGCTCCAGCCAGCGCCCGTCCGCGCAGACTGCCATAAATGTGGATGCAGCCATCCGCGATCACCTCCGCGCCGGCACTCACCTGCGCGGTGATGATCAAATCGCTGTTGCGCGCATAGATACGCTGCCCGGAACGCACCGGCGTCGTAATCAGACGGGTATCCACGGTCTGCACTGGCGCAGCTGCTGGCGCTGCCGGGGTGGCTGCTGGCGCCTCCACCGGCGCTGCTGCCGGCGCTTCAGGCGATTTACGTGCCGGAGTCCGCTCCAGAATCACCGGCAGACCGACCCGGCGCACGGCGGCTTCCATCGAGGCGGCGGTGCGATAGGCCCCAAGCACGGTCAAATGCTGTTTGCGCAAAAGCTCCAGCAGGCCATCGATATCGATGATCTGCACGTCCAGATCCAGCACGATCGGCAACTCGCGCAGAAGCCCTCCGCCTTTGTTGACCTGCTGGTCGAGGGCGGAAGCAAGGTCTTCCAGCTTGTTATCGGATATCCGCAGGACGGAAATACCCATCATGCGCCCCTTGAATTCCAGGGGCGCGGATGCTTTCGTTTGGGAGGTACTCATAGGATGACCGAAGTTTATAGAAGCTATGCGCGATTTGCATGTGGCGCTGCCACGGCGCCGCGCAGCAGAACCGCACGGCGATCAATACCCGAACCGAAACAAGCATTTCCAATCACTGACGGATTCAGAGAAGATGCGGGTTTGTCGCTACCCGCCTTTGCCATGACTGATCCTCGCGCGAATTCGCGCCCCGGCGAATCCTCCGAGTTCACTGTCCGGGGCCTGCGCCTGCATGTGCGGCGCTGGCCGGGTGCGCAGGACCAAACCCTGAAGCTGATCCTGCATGGCTGGATGGACGTCTCCGCCACCTGGCAACGCCTGGTCGATCATTTGCCCAGCACCTGGAACATCGCCGCGCCGGATCAGCGCGGCTTCGGGCATTCGGACAACGCCGGGGACACCTACTGGTTCTATGATTATCTTGGCGACCTGGATGGCCTGCTGGAGCAACTGTCACCCGATCGGCCCGTGGATCTGATCGGCCACAGCATGGGCTCTCAGGTTGCCGCGCTCTACGCCGGCGTCCGTCCGGAACGGGTTCGGCGCCTGGCCGCCCTGGACGGCTTCTTCCTGCCGGCCAGCGATCCCAAGCGCGCGCCCCTGCAGTTGCGCCATTGGCTGAAGGATCTGAAGCAAACGCCAGCGGCCAAGACCTACCCCGACCTGGACACCCTGGCGGAACGAATTCGCGCCCGTCAGCCTGGGCTGGACTCGGCCGGCGCCCGCTTCGTAGCCGAATGCTGGTCCGAAGCCACGACCGATGGACGCTACCGATTACTGGGCGACGAACGCCATCGGCAGCATGGCCCGCTGCTGTATCGCGACGAAGAAGCCCTGGCCGTCTTTGCTCAGGTCACCGCACCGACCTTGATTCTGGATGCAGACAAATCCTACCTGGCCAATGCCAGCTCGCCGACGCAGCGTGCCGCCCGGCTGGCGTG
>JBFJVB010000110.1:0-11140 GCA_041624435.1 Oceanococcus sp.
GAGGAATTGCTCGGCCCGGCGAACTGAGCCGAGCTATCCTGACGGCCGGGTGACGGGCGCCTAGAACAGGTCTTCTTCCAGTTCCATCAGCGGTCCGCAGCCGGAGCGGATCTGCTGCAGCAGATTGGCCGTTTCCGGGTACAGCTTGGCGAAGTAGAAGCGGGCGGTGACGAGCTTGGCGCGGTAGAAATCATCCCCGGAGTCGAGTTTCTCCAAAGCGACGCCGGCGGCCACGCTCCAGGAGAAGGAGAACACCAGATGGCCGATGAGGCGCAGGTAGGGCACGGCAGCGGCCCCGGCTTCATCGGGATTCTTCATTGCCTTGGCGCCCACTTCCATGGTCACTTTCTGGACCTCGGCCGCCAGACTGGCCAGCGGTGAGGTGAATTCCTGCATCGCCGGATTGTCGGCATGGACCTGGACGATGTCCTGGATAACCTTGCCGAATTTCTGCAGGCGCTGGCCACCGTCGCCCAGGACCTTGCGGCCCAGCAGATCCAGGGCCTGAATCGTGTTGGTGCCCTCATAGATCATGTTGATCCGGGCATCGCGGACGCACTGCTCCAGACCCCACTCGGAGATGTAGCCGTGCCCGCCCAGCACCTGCATCGCCAGGGTGGTGGATTCGTAGCCGTTGTCGGTCACGAAACCCTTGACCACCGGAGTGAGCAGGGCCACCAGGTCGGACATGTCCTTGCGGACCTGCGGATCGGGGTGCTTGTGTTCCCGGTCAATGGCCAGTCCGGCCCAGTAGGTGAAGGCGCGGGCGGCTTCCACGTAGGCCTTCTGGGTCAGCAGCATACGCCGCACATCCGGATGCACGATGATCGGGTCGGCCGGCTGGTCCTGGCGCTTCGGGCCGGTCAGCGAGCGCGACTGCAGCCGGTCTTTCGCATAGGCCAGGGAGTTCTGATAGGCGAACTCGGCCAGTCCCAGGGATTGCATGCCGACACCCAGGCGCGCCGAATTCATCATCACGAACATGGCCCGCAAGCCCCGATTGGCTTCACCCACCATCCAGCCGGTGGCGCCGTCCAGCGCGATCACGCAGGTGGCATTGCCGTGGATGCCCATCTTGTCTTCGATCGAGGTGCAGCTCAGGGCGTTGCGCTCGCCCGCCTCGCCCTGGGCATCGGGGAGAAACTTGGGCACCACGAACAGCGAGATTCCCTTGGTTCCGGCCGGCGCATCGGGCAGACGGGCAAGCACCAGGTGCACGATATTGCTGGACATATCGTGTTCGCCCGCCGAGATGAATATCTTCGTGCCGCTGATGGCATACCGGCCGTCGTCCAGCGGTTCGGCCCTGCTGCGCAGCAGTCCCAGATCCGTGCCGCAATGCGCTTCGGTCAGGCACATGGTGCCGGTCCATTCGCCGGACACCAGCTTGGGCAGGAACAGGGCTTTCTGTTCGTCGGTGCCAAACGCGTGCAGGGCGTTGTAAGCGCCGTGAGACAGGCCCGGATACATCGACCAGGCCTGGTTGGCGGAATTCATCATCTCCATGAAGGCACTGTGAATCACGTGCGGCAGGCCCTGGCCGCCGAATTCGGGATCGGCGCCCAGCGAAGGCCAGCCGGCGTCAACGAATTGCCGGTAGGCTTCCTTGAAGCCGGTCGGCGTGGTCACGACCCCATCGCCCTGGTGGGTGCAGCCCTCGCGGTCACCCACGGCATTGAGCGGCTGCAGGACCTCGCTGCAGAATCGACCGCCTTCTTCAAGCACCGCATCGACCATCGCGGCGTCGATGTCGGCGTGCTCGGGGATGGCGCTCAGAATGCCTTCGACATCGAGCATTTCATGCAGAACGAATTGCATGTCGCGCAGGGGGGGCGTGTAGCTGGGCATGACAGTCTCCTCATGAGAAAACGCAAGGGCAGGTCTTCGAGCTTGCTTCCAGTGGCTCCGGCAGGGTCGGGACCCGTTAGTTATTTCCGCGCTTAACAATGCCAGCCCACGGGCGCGGCGTCGAGTGCTGATGGTCTGCCGCGTCGCCCCCGAGCTCGGGCGTGGCACAACCGCGGTTCTGGCTTGCCAAGCCGCGCTCCCAACCCCGGGACGGAGGCCGAAATCAGCCGCTGGAGGAGCTGCTTACGACGAAAGTCTCATTGTCCGCCAGGATCGCTACCCACACACTCGGGTACCGGGCCATGGCCAGTTTGGATCCGGTCGAAGGAACGAAGCAGGCCAAGGTGCCGTGTATGCCGTATCCGCCATTGAGGTTGCCCGACATGATCCAGCAACAAATCCGTCCTGTATCAGGCGTTGTATTGCTGATCTGTGCCTGTGCATTGCTGAGCGCCTGCTCGGACAAAGGGGTGGCGCTGCAACTGGCTTCCCGCGGCAGTTTGGCGACCACGCCCTGGGAAGGTCCGGTGCCCAAAGCGCAGTGCGGCGCCAACGACCGGGTTGAAACCGGCTTGCAAGGTCAGGTGAGCCTTGTCGATCGTCTCAGTGGTCGGGTCCGTGAAGGCTATAACTGCAATCTTGAACTGGTCGGCCAGTGGCGCGGTGAAGGCGCCAGCTGGCAACATGCCTGGTACGAGGACTGTGCCTATTACGATCAGGCCGATCGTATCGTGGCCGGTGCAGACAACCAGAATCCGCTGCGGCCGAGCTTGCAAAACCCGGGGACGGTGGTGGTTGACGCCTCCGATCCCGCAAACCCCGTGGCCACGGCCTGGCTGACCGAGCCCGCAATGATCGATCCCTGGGAATCGCTGCGGGTCCACCAGGGCCGCGGTTTGCTGATGGGCGTGGAAGAGGAAGGGCCCGGCTTTTCAATCTACGATGTGGCCGGCGATTGCACACAGCCGGAACTGCTGGCCAGCATCGACATGTTTCAGGGGGGACTGGGTCACGAAGGCACGGTCAGTCCAGACGGGCGTACCTACTACGGCGCGTCCGTGACCCCGATCACGGCCATCGACCTGGATAAGCCTAGCCAACCCACATCGATTGCCAGTATCTCGGCCAGCACACATGGGCTGTCGATACGCGAAGATGGACGCCGCGCGTATCTGGCCCAATCCGGTCTGGGCAGCGTGCCCGGGCAACCGCCGGGCAATGGGCTGGTGATTCTGGATGTGGGCGAGGTGCAGGACCGGCTGCCTGACCCGCAGGTGCCCGTAATCAGCGAAACCCTGTGGCTTGATGGCAGCGCCGCGCAGAGTACCATCCACGTGACCTATGCCGGCGTCCCGCATGTGATCTTTTTTGATGAGGCCGGTTCGGTGATCGGTTCGCCACAGGCGGCCTGTGCCCAAGGCCTGCCGCCTTCCGGCTTTCCCCGAATTTTTGACATCAGTGATGAAACCCAGCCCAGGCTGGTCGCCAAAGTCATGCAGGAGGTCGATGATCCGGCGAACTGCGCGATGGTCATGAACGACAACACCGCACATGCGGTTTTTACCTACGACAGTCATTACTGCAATGTGGATCGGGCCACCGATCCGCGGATGATGGCCTGCGGTCGGTTCTCTTCGGGCTTGCGGGTGTACGACATCCGCGACCCGTATCAGCCCCGGGAAATCGCCTATTACAACCCGCCGATCGTACCCGGTTATCAACCGGGCTCGAACGTGGATCTGATCGGCGAGTGCCTGACCAAGGATTGGGCGCCGTCGATGCCTCGCCTGTGGCTGGAGCGGCAGCAGATCTGGTTCACCAGCATGTGCGGTGGATTTCAGATCCTGCGGTTCACCAAATCGATGGATGAACTGTTATCAGCTTCCGAATGAAGCCCTGGCGTGGTTCCGGACAGCGCCGCCTCGGGTGGAACGCCGTTGAATAAATTGATCTACCGCCGGGTCCAGGTACTGACTGCTCCCGACACTGAAAAATGAGGCCTCCAGGGCCCATGGAGACGATGATGATGAAGTGTTCGAGCAGCCTGGTCCGTGTCGGTTGGAGTGGTCTGGCCCTGCTGCTGGTGGCCTGTGGCGGCAGCAAGGAAGTCGCCAGCATGGTGGCGCCGCGGGCGGTCGAGTCGGCGGTGTTTGAAGGGCCGGTCAGCCGGGCCCAATGCGGCGGTGGTTCCAGCCCGGAAACCGATCTGCAGGGCCGGGTGTCGCTGGAGGATCGCCTCAGCGGCCGTTCCCAACAGGGTTATTCCTGCAATCTGGAACTCAAGGGCCAGCATCAGGGGCAGGGTGCCTCGTGGCAGTTTGCCTGGTTCGAGGAATGCGGCTATTACGGCACGGTCTGGGCCGGTGGCCTGGGCGGGCCGCACACGGACATGGGCGTTCAGGTGGTTGATGTTTCCGATTCCAGCAATCCGGTGCGCAGCGCCAACCTGCCGACCGGGGCGATGCTGGACCCCTGGGAATCGCTGAAGGTCAATGATCAGCGCAAATTGCTCGGCGCGGTGGCCGGCTGGAATGTGGCGGGGCCGTTCTTCTTCGATGTCTACGACATCAAGGACGATTGCACCAAACCCAAACTGCTGGCGAGCACGCCGATGCAGGTGCCGGCCGGCCATGAGGGCGAGTGGGCGCCCGACGGCAAGACCTATTACGGCGGCACCGTGCCGTCGGCCATCGATGTCAGCGATCCCACGATGCCGGTGTATATCGCCCGCACCGACAATGCCGGTTCAGGCCATGGCCTGAGCCTGACCCAGGACGGCAATCGGATGTACGGGGTGGGGGCCAGTTGCGGCAACGGGCTGGTGATCTTTGACACCTCCGAAGTGCAGGCCCGGGTGCCCAATCCCGCCATGCCCGTGGTGGGCGAGGTGTGCTGGACCGATGGCAGCACCGCGCAACATACGATCCCGGTGTTCTACGACGGCAAGCCGTATGTGATCTTTGTCGATGAGGGCGGCGAAGGCGGTGACCTGCGCGGTCCGGCTGGTGCGGCCCGGATGATCGATATCAGCGACGAAACCAACCCGCGGGTGGTGAGCAAGCTGAAACTGGAAATCCATATGCCCGAGCACCGCGACATGCAGCTCTCCGACACCGAAGGTAATGGTGGTTTTGGTTACCAGGCGCATTACTGCGGAGTGGACCGCGAAATCAATCCGACGGCCCTGGCCTGCGGGTATTTTCAGTCAGGGGTCCGGGTTTTCGATATTCGTGATCCGCTGCAACCCGCTGAGCTGGCCTATTACAATCCGCCAGCCCAGGTGGGCGAGAACGGTCGCCTGCGCGGCTCGGAACACGCGCACGGTCTGCTCAGCGTGGCCGGCGGCACCAATCTCACCACCGACTGGTGTACCGCTCAGGTGCGCTTTGTGCGCGAAGCCGGGGAACTGTGGACCACCTGCCAGGACAATGGCTTCATGGTGCTGAAGTTCACCAACGGGGTCTGGCCGCTGGACTGAGGCGGGCCGCCCTCTGCGTTCCCGCCGCCCAGACTCCTAGCGGTAGTCTTCCAAAATGGCCGTGCTGATTTCCAGGTCGTGGGCTGATTTGTGCTGGATATCGCGGCCCAGGAAGTTGGCCAGCTTGCCGCCGATCAGCGGCACGGCGCACTCCACGGTCCAGTCCATGCGATTAACCGCGCCTTGGGGATGTTCCTCCAGGCGCATGCTGCTGTGAATCCGGACCGATTCCAGACCGTGCAGCCGGATATCCAGTGACCCGACTCGGGTGAGCGTGTTCCAGCGATCGATCTGATTAACGCTGATGCGTTCGCCACCGGGCAGCAGTTTGCGGATGAAGCCGGGCAGGGGCAGCGAAGGCTGCATCATGAAGCGGCAGTCCACAAAAAAATCTTCAGGCGCAGCGCTGCTGTCCAGCACTTCGATGTCTTCAAGCCCCAGGGCCGCGTATTTGCGCGGACAGAAGGCCGTATCGAAATACATGCGCTCAACCAGGGCCAGCGGCGCGGCGTAAATGTGCTCGTCGGTGAAAGTCATGGGCAATCCGGATGGGTCTTCGGGTGAATGAGAGGCGGCAGATTATGCAACAGCCGGTTCAAGCGCGTTGCCGTGCGGGCCGGGTGAGCCGGCCAGATCGCTATCCAGGCTGGCCCAAAATGACAAGACATCTGGCACGATGTCCTCTCACGCTGGCCTGGTTGGAAGCCGCAGAATAGGGCCATTCCCAGGGTTTCGAACCCGCCATGTTTTCAGGAGTGGTAGATGAGTGCTCGTATCGACGCGAAAAGCGACCCCATCACATTGGCCATGCGTGTGATGCGCTGGATTTCAACTTCCGACGCGCTCGACCGCATCGGTGCCCGCAAGACGGCCGAGCGTCTGCTGTACCGCGGGACGCGCGCCGGGTTTCGCGGGATCGCCGCCGGCCGCCGGCAGTTCGCCCCCTTGCTCAAATTGGCCAAGCCCAGCCGTCTGCCGCGTAATGCCAGCTCCGATCTGTTTGATCTGAACTTCACCGAAGAGCAGGAAATGCTGCGTGATGCGGTGCGGCGGCTGGTGAACGAGCGCGTCGCGCCTCAGGCTCACGCGGCTGATGAGGCTTGCGCGGCGCCGGCGGAACTTCTCCAGGAGATTCACGCGCTGGGTCTGAACCTGATCGCCAGCGCCGAGGCGACCGGCGGCATGGCCCAGGAGCGGCCGATCGTCACCAATATGCTGATGGCCGAGGAACTGGCCCGTGGCGATATGGGCGTCGCCCTGGCGGCTCTGGCTCCAATCGCGGTGATCAATGCCCTGAACGAGTGGGGCAGCGCGGCTCAGCAGTCCTGTTATCTGCCGCCCTTGCTCGAAGACCAGCCCTGCATGGCGAGCATCGCCGTGGCCGAACCTTATCCAGGCGAGGCGCAACTGCGGACGGTGGCGCGGCGCACGGCGCAGGGCTACCGGATCAGCGGTGAAAAATCCCTGGTCATCGGCGGCGCCAGCGCGGAGTTCCTGCTCGTCGCGGCACGGGTCGAAGGCGAACAGCAGCCGGCCCTGTTCATTGTCGAGGCCGGCACGGCGGGGCTGAGCAGTAAACCAGAACCGGCGATGGGCGTGCGCGCCGCGGCGACCGCGCGCCTGCGGCTTGACGACGTCCAGGTGCCGGCATCAGCTCGACTGGGCGAAGAAGCAGACGTTTTCGATTTCAGCCAGTTCATGGCCCTGTCACGCATGGCCTGGAACGCCCTGGCCTGCGGCACGGCCGAAGCGGTGCGGGATTACGTGATTCCCTATGTGAAGGAACGCAGCGCCTTTGGCGAGCCGGTCGCGCATCGCCAGGGTGTGGCGTTCATGGTCGCCGATATCGGCATCGAACTGGACGGGATGCGGCTGGCGAACTGGCGTGCGGCGGCTTTGGCCGAACAGGGCAAGGACGCACGGCGGGCCGCCTATCTGGCGCATATTCTGGCCAGCGAAAAGGGCATGCAGATCGGCACCGATGGCGTCCAGTTGCTGGGCGGTCACGGCTTCGTGAAAGAACACCCGGTGGAGCGCTGGTATCGCAATCTGCGCGCCGTGTCCCTGGCCGGCACCGGCATCATCGTCTGAGCACACAGGATTCTGACATGTTAAATCTGGAAATTCCCAAGAAATACAACACCATTGTGGGTCAGGCCGAAAGCGCTGCCCAGGAAATCTTTCGCCCGATCTCGCGTAAATACGATCTGGCCGAGCATGCCTATCCCAAGGAACTGGACATGTTCGTGGCCGCGCTCGATGGCCTCAATGACGGCGACGCCAGTTCGGGCGCCAGCGCCGGCGCCCTGGGACGTGAGGACCGGGCGGGCGACGGGGTGCGCAACGGCAACAACATGAAAAGCATCCTGAGCATGGAACCCCTGTGCTGGGCCGATGTGGGACTGCTGCTGACCCTGCCCAACAACGGTCTGGGCAATGCCGCGATCGCGGCGGTGGCTGACGCCGAACAGCTCAAACGCTTCGGCAAGAAATGGGCGGCCATGGCAATCACCGAACCCGGCGCCGGCTCGGACTCCGCGGCGATCCGTACCACCGCGACCGTCGATGGCGATCATTACCTGCTCAACGGCGAGAAGATCTTCATCACCTCCGGCGAACGTGCCGACGTGATCGTGGTCTGGGCCAGTCTGGATCCGGCGCAGGGCCGGGCGGCGATCAAATCCTTTGTGGTGGAATGGGGCACGCCGGGCATGGAGCTGGTGCGGCTGGAAAAGAAACTCGGCATCCGCGCCTCGGATACTGCCCAGGTCCGTTTCGACAATTGCCGGGTGCCCCGCGAGAACCTGCTGGGCTCGCCCGAGATCCAGACCGACAAGGGCTTTGCCGGGGTCATGCAGACCTTTGACAATACCCGCCCGCCGGTCGCCACGATGGCTCTGGGGGTGGCGCGGGCCGCACTGGAGCGGACCCGGGAACTGCTGCACCGGCCGGCCGATCAGGACGCCAGCCGCGGTCTGTTTGCCCGCGACGCGCTGGAGGCCGAACTTGACCGCATGGAAGCCGACTACGAAGCCGCCCGGCTGCTGACCCTGCGGGCGGCCTGGATGGCCGATAATGGCCGGCCGAATAACATGGAAGCCTCGATGTGCAAGGCCAAGGCCGGGCGCGTAGGCAATGCCATTACCTTGCGCTGCGTGGAGCTGTGTGGCGCCCTGGGTTACGGCGAAGGCGAGCTGCTGGAAAAGTGGGCGAGGGATTCCAAGATCCTGGACATCTTCGAAGGGACCCAGCAGATTCAACTGCTGGTCGTGGCCCGGCGCATGCTGGAGCTCAGTTCCAGGGAACTCCGCTGAGTCCTGGGACAGAGGCGATCAACGGGTCACACCGCCGGGCCCGGCTGCCTTTCCGCCAGGTGCTCCGGGTTCGGCCGGCTTAGGGACCGCGCCCCATCGCCTACCGGCTTGCCCAGACGCGCTCTGCCGCGCGCTGGTCTGCCCCCCCTGCCGGCGCGCGCTGGCCATGATCTGGGCAACGAGCGGGGTGGCCAGCTAGGCTGGCCCGCGCTAGGCAGCATTGATTTCCTGCAAGGCCCGGGCCCGGATTTGCAGCAGCACTTGCAGGAGCTTTTCTGCTTCTCTGGCGCTGACCGGGACGACATCGGAATCCAGTTCCCGAATGCCTGCGGCGTCGAAGGTTTTTTTGAGCGCCTTTCCTGCCACGGACAATTTCACGAACACCAGGCGTCGGTCCTCGGCGCCCGGCAGGCGTTCCACATAGCCTTTCTTGACCAGGCCATCGAGCTGCCGGGTCAGGGTTGATGGCCCTTTCACGGTCCATTTGCCCAGCTCGGATACCGACTGATTATCCTTGTCCCATAGCTGGTTCAGCAGGACCGACTCCTCCGGTGTGATGTTCAAGCCCGCAGCCTTGATCCTCTTGGCGGCCAGCTGCCGAAGAATGTTTCCGGTCTTGGTGATGTGGTAGGTCAGTGAACTGGATACATCCATGCGAAGGGGCGGGTGTTGTTTGGAGTGGCGTGCATTCTATCCGAGTGACACCGCAACTCATTCATTTGTAGTATGCAAATAGTGTTGCATGCAAATAAATTCATTCCATCCCATCACCTGCGATTGGAGGAACACATGCGCATGGAAAGCAAGGCAAAAGCCGCCGATTATGGACTCGGCCCCTTCATTTATCCCCGAGGCTGGTTCGTTGTTGCGCAATCCAGCGAATTGACGGATAAACCCGTAGGGCTGACGTTCTTTGGCAAGGAATTCGCGGCCTATCGAGGGGAGTCGGGGAAGGTTGTGATCCTCGATGCCTACTGCACGCATATGGGTACCCACCTCGCCAAGAGCAGCTCCGCGCATATCTCCCAGATTGGCAAGAACATCGAAGGCGATTCCATCCGCTGTCCGTACCACGGCTGGAAGTACGGCCCCGATGGCACGCTTGAGGACATCCCCTATGAAACCGGGAGCTGCCCCAAGGCCTTCGGCTTGCAGTCCTATCCCGTCGTGGAAACCCTGGGCTGCATCATGATGTGGCATTGCCCTGAGCAGAGCGCACCGCAGTATTCGCCACCGGCGCTGCCTGCCTGGGACCAGAGCAACGCCATTCACTGGGAGCTGGATCAGCTGGGCGAGATCAACCTGCATCAGATCGAACTGATCGACAATATGGCGGATGTCCATCATCTGGGGCCGACCCACGGCGCGCCTTGCGAGTACTTCGAGAACGAATTTCGTGGCGTGCAGCTCATCCAGCGACAGGGCGGCTTTCTGGACTACTACAAAGCGCAGCTGGATACCGTGACCTGGTATACGGGGCCCGGGCTACTGCTTTCCAAACAGACATTTGGCGGCGTGGTGCGTTACGAATTCATTGCCAACACGCCGGTGGATGATGGGCTGACCAGAGCCTGGCACGGGCTGCTTTCCCTGGCGGCGTCAGAACCGGTCACCCAGGACGATATCGATGCGGCCAGGCGTTCCCAGGCCGAGGCCCTGGAAACCTTCTCCGCCGACTTCCAGATCTGGGAGAACAAACGCCCGGCGACCAAGATCATGCAGTCCCGGCGCGACGGCAGATTCCGCCAGGTGCGGGAATGGGTCAGCCAGTTCTATATGCCGGCCGCCGCGGGCCAGGAGGTCCAGGCGAAACTCGATGGCGTGCTCGGGGTCGAGGATTTTCCCGGGCCAAGTACGCAGGCCAGAGAGGCCGGGTTCGAGGACGATTGTTTCAAGTTCGGGTGAGCGCCGGCCCGGGCCAGGCAGGGGCCGGGTAATCATGGGCAGACTGAGAAACCTTCGCCAGTATCGAGCTGGATGACAACTGGTTGAAGCTGTCAAACAACTGACCACGTCGCCTCATTTCCGCGCTCGGTGCAAGGCATCGGGGCTGGGCCGGATTGGCCAGGACAATCATGGATTGTGCGTCGGGTGCGAAATGGCTTTGCGCGTCGTCGAAATATTGATTCCTGTCCATTTTTACGCATTCATCCCAAACTCTTAGCCATAAGCCGATGGGACCAGCGAAATTTGCCCATTGTGACTGTGCGTATATCCCAGCCCGGTGGAGAACCAGGCCGCTGCGTCCTACAAGGAGGAGGAATTCAGTCCACGCCCGGTCGACTGCCATTGCGCCAGGCATTCGCTGGCGGCATTTTTGACGGCCAGCAGTTCGGCAAAACGAATCAAGCGCGGGCCTTGCTTCTGCCCCGGGTTGCTTGGTTTTCGGAAGGCTTGGATAGGCCCTATATTTTGCAGGCCGAATCACCGTTGAGCGCAGCAGAAGAGAAGTTTGCGGCTGAGCAGAATTGAGTCGCTAGCTTTCTCATCAATAGCGTCA
>JBFJVB010000111.1:0-11129 GCA_041624435.1 Oceanococcus sp.
AAACAAGAAGAAAATCAGATGGTCTTGCGCCGCTCTCAACTCATCTCTATACTGCTCGGCTCTGGTGCGGGGTGGAGCAGCCAGGCAGCTCGTCGGGCTCATAACCCGAAGGTCGCAGGTTCGAATCCTGCCCCCGCTACCAATACATTGGAGGATTTTGCGGCCCCATTTATGGGGCTTTTTTGTTCTCAAAAGAAATGCGAAGTGGTTTTTTGGAGTTGAGCAAGTCGTGGTGTAGCGACCTGTAAGATGCTGAAAAATAACCGTTTTTGTCGTGGCATGAGGTGAAGATGCGAAGCGTGATGGCGAACTTGGAAGAAAGGCTTGAGCCGGCTGTGGTCGGTTTGGGTTACGAGTTGCTGTGCGTGGAGCTGCAGGGTACCGGCAATGACGCCGTTTTGCGGATCTATATTGATGCCCCCGCTGGGATCGGTATCAAGGATTGTGAAGCGGTCAGTCGTGAACTCAGCGCCCTGCTGGATGTCGATGATCCGATTGATACTGCCTACCGTCTCGAAGTGTCGTCGCCCGGTTTCGACCGACCTTTGGTGAAGCCTGAGCATTTCCAGGCCTATCTGGGTCGTGAGGCCAAGGTGAAACTTCGTTCGCCGGTGCAGGGTCAGCGGAATTTCAAGGGTTGTATTGCCGCCTGCGATGACAACCGATTGAATCTTGAGGTGGATGATGAATGCTTCGAATTTCCGCTCGCTGACATTGAACGTGCTCGGCTCGTTCCCGATTTTGACTGAATTTGTGGGGCTGGATGCATGAGTAAAAATATCCTGCTCGTAGTTGATGCTGTCTCCAATGAGAAGGGCGTCGACACGGATACGATCTTTGGCGCGCTGGAGGCTGCATTGGCTTCGGCGACCCGGAAGAAGCATGGCGATGAACTCGACATTCGTGTCGCGATCGATCGCAAGACCGGCGACTACGATAGTTTTCGGCGCTGGACCGTGGTGGTCGATGAAGACGCCGTGGCCGAGGGCGAAGAAGATCCGTTCGAGTCGCCGGCTCGCCATATCCGTCTTGCCGATGCGAAAACCAAGGACCCCTCACTGGAAGTCGGCTCGGTGATCGAAGAGCCGGTCGATTCGGTGGAGTTTGGCCGAATTGCCGCGCAGGCCGCCAAACAGGTCATCGTACAGAAGGTGCGCGAAGCCGAACGGGCCCAGGTGGTCGAGGCTTACGAGGGTCGGATTGGCGAGCTTCTGTCCGGCATCGTCAAGCGCGTCGAGCGGGGCAACATCATTCTGGATCTGGGCGGCAACGCCGAAGCGATCATTCCTCGGGAGTGGCAGATTCCGCGGCAGCCGCTGCGTCCCGGTGACCGTATTCGGGGTTATCTGAAGGAAGTCCGACCCGACGCGCGTGGCCCGCAGCTGTTTCTGAGCCGCAGTGCGCCGGAGATGCTGATCGAATTGTTCAAGCTGGAAGTGCCGGAAATTGGCCAGGGCCTGATCGAATTGAAGGCCGCGGCTCGGGACCCCGGTTCGCGGGCCAAGATTGCGGTGCAGGCCAAGGACAAGCGGATCGATCCGGTCGGTGCCTGTGTGGGGATGCGCGGTTCACGGGTGCAAAGCGTTTCCAATGAGCTGGCCGGTGAGCGCGTTGATATCGTGCTGTGGGACTCCAACCCGGCGCAATTCGTGATCAACGCGATGGCGCCGGCGGACGTGGAATCCATCATCGTGGAAGAAGAAAACCACAGCATGGACATCGCGGTGGCGGAAGAAAAACTCGCCCAGGCCATCGGGCGGGGTGGCCAGAACGTGCGGCTCGCCAGCGAGTTGACCGGATGGACCTTGAACGTGATGACGGCTGATGAGATCAATCAGCGTCAGGAGGAAGAGTCGGGCAAGACGCTGCAACTTTTCGTCGATCAACTGGATGTGGACGAAGAGGTGGCGAATATTCTGGTGCAAGAAGGCTTCTCCAGTCTCGAAGAGGTGGCCTATGTGCCGGCCGAAGAGCTGCTGGAAATTGAAGAATTCGACGAAGATATCGTTGAGGAGCTTCGCAACCGTGCCCGCGACGTTCTGCTGACCAAAGCGATTGTGACTGCGGAGCGAGGCGGGGCGCCGGAGCCTGCGGAAGATCTGCTTGCGCTGGAAGGCATGACGCCGGAACTCGCGGATGAACTGGCCCGCAACAATGTCGTGACTCGCGAAGATCTGGCAGAGATGGGCACCGACGAAATTGAAGGTATGGGTGGTTTGAACGAAGAGCAAGCGGGCAAACTCATCATGGCTGCGCGTGCGCATTGGTTTGCCGAAGCCGAAGAACAGAACACCGAGGAGTCATCGTAATGGCGGCAACGACCGTACGTGAACTCGCCGAACAGACCAAGACCCCGGTCGAGCGCTTGATGGCGCAGCTGGGCGAGGCCGGTGTCAAGGTGGATAATGCGGACGCGCCGATCAGCGCGGAAGAAAAGAAGCAGTGGCTTGAACATTTGCAGGGCAAGCCCAAGCGCAGTTCGCTTGCGCTGGGTGACAGCAAGAAGATCACCCTCAAGCGCAAGGAACAGACCGAGCTGAAAGTGGCGCCCAGTCGCGGCGCGCGAGCCAAGACCATCAATGTGGAAGTGCGCAAGAAGCGGACTTACACCAAGCAGGCGGAATTGCCGGAAGAAGCGGCGCCCGCGGAAGAGCCTGTCGCCCAGGTCGCCGCGCCGGAGGTGGTAGAGCCGCAGGTGCCGGAAGCTGTAGCGCCTGTTGCCGAAACGGTTGCTGAAACCGCTGTGGAAGCGCCCGAGGCGCCGGTGGCGGCTGAGCCGGAACCCGAGCCAGTGCCGGAACCGGCACCGGAGCCGGAGCCGGAGCCGGTCGCTGCGGAGGCGACGCCGGAAGAGCCGGTCGCTAGCGAAGCGGACGCGGTCGAGGCTGCAGAGCCAGTTGCCGAAGTGGTCGCTACGCCCGAAGCTGCGGAGGTCGCGGAGGACGAGCAAGGCGCTGTGGCAGAGGAAACCGATGATGCCAGCCGCGAAAGCGCCGAGCCTGAGCATTTGCGTACCGAAATTTCCGATCTGCGCCGGCGTGTGCTCGAGAATCTACGCCGTGCCCAGGAGCAGGAAGGCGCGCTGACCAAATCTCGCGAAGAACGCGAGCGCGTCGAGCGCGAGGAGCGCGAGAAAGCCCAGCGCGCACGCAAGAAACCCGGGAAATCGGAGCAGCTTCATGTTGCCGAGAATCAGCGCGGCAAGCGGCGCAAGAAAGGTGCTCGGGCGAAGACCTCGGTCAAGGTCGATACGCAGCATGCGTTCGAGCGGCCCACTGCGCCGGTGGTGCGCGAAATTGAAGTGCCCGACATGATCAGTGTCGGCGATCTGGCCCAGCGCATGGCCGTTAAAGCATCGGATCTGATCAAGGTGCTGATGGGCATGGGCATGATGGCGACGATTAACGAGTCGCTGGATCAAGATACCGCTCAGCTGGTGATCGAAGAACTGGGCCATAAGGCCAAGCCGGTTGGTGCGGCGGATGAAGAGGCCAATCTGCTCAAGGAAGTGCGCGAGGTCGATACCTCGACGCTTGATCTGCAATCACGGCCGCCGGTGGTGACGATCATGGGTCATGTCGATCACGGCAAGACCACGTTGCTGGATTACATCCGCAAGGCGCGGGTCGCGGCCGGCGAAGCCGGGGGGATCACCCAGCATATCGGCGCCTATCAGGTCAAGGCGAAATCTGGCCTGGTGACCTTCCTCGATACCCCCGGTCATGCGGCATTCACCGCGATGCGGGCACGTGGTGCGGCGGTGACGGATATCGTCATCCTGGTCGTGGCCGCCGATGATGGCGTGATGCCGCAGACGGAAGAAGCGGTGGCCCATGCGCGTGCCGGTGGTGTGCCGCTGGTGGTCGCGATGACCAAATCCGATAAGGAAAATGCCGATCCGGAACGAGTCAAGAATGAGTTGTCCCGGCTGGAATTGATCCCGGAAGAATGGGGCGGCGATACCCAGTTTATTCCGGTATCCGGAATCACCGGCATGGGCGTTCCCGAGTTGCTGGAGGCCCTGGTTCTGCAAGCCGAATTGCTGGAGCTCAAGGCGCCGGTAGACGGCCCGGCGGAAGCCGTGGTGATCGAGTCCAGTCTGGAGCGCGGGCGTGGTCCCGTGGCCACGGTCCTGGTCAGCAACGGCACCTTGCACAAAGGTGATGTAATCCTGGCCGGGCAGAATTTCGGTCGCGTCCGGGCGCTGTTCGATGAGAACGGCAAGCAGGTCAAGTCTGCCGGCCCCAGCACTCCGGTGCAGGTCCTGGGTCTGAATGGCACGCCGCAGGCCGGTGACGACGTGATCGTGGTTACCGACGAGCGCAAGGCCAAGGATCTGGCGTCGGTGCGCGAAGTCAAGGCACGGGATGCCCGTTCCAAGGCGCGAGATCGGCGTAATACCGACTGGGCCAGCTCCCTGGGTGGGGCGGTCAAGAGCGAGCTGCCGGTGCTGCTCAAGTGCGATGTGCGCGGCAGTGCGGAAGCGGTGTCGGATGCGCTGGTCAAGATGTCCAACGACGAGATCAGCATCATCGTCGTGGCCAACGGCGTTGGCGGGATTTCGGAGTCGGACGTGGATCTGGCGATTGCCTCGAACGCAATGATCATCGGCTTCAATACGCGGGCCGATAGCGTGGCTCGCCGGCGCGCCCAGGAAGCCGGGCTGGAATTGCGTTACTACAGTGTCATTTACGACGTGATCAACGACGTGCGGGATGCCGCATCCGGCCTGCTGGGCACGGAGACCTCCGAAAAGATCGTCGGGGTCGCGATGGTGCGCGATGTGTTCCGCTCCTCCAAGTTTGGCGCCGTGGCCGGTTGCCTGGTCGAGGAGGGCACGGTCCGCCGTGGATTGCCGATTCGTGTCTTGCGCGACAATGTCGTGATCTACGAAGGCGAACTCGAGTCCCTGCGTCGGCATAAGGATGATGTGAACAAGGTCGAGTCCGGAACGGAATGCGGCATCGCGGTGAAGAACTACGATGATGTTCGGCCGGAAGATCGCATCGAAGTGTTTGAACGGGTTGAAGTCCAGCGGACCATGGAGACTGCGGAGTAATCCGCGTCGGGAGCCTATCTTGCAGCATGAGTTTTCGCGGATGGACCGCGTGGCCGGTGAAATCCGCCGCGTCATGGCGCAGCTGATTCGCGATGAACTCGCGGATCCCCGGCTGGGCATGGTGAGCATCACCGACGTCAAGATCACCCGTGATCTGGCGCATGCACGCATCTATGTCAGCGCCCTGGAACTGGCCGGTTCGGACACCCAGACCAGTGTCGAGGTGCTGAACGGGGCCTCAGGCCTGCTGCGTCATGCGCTGGGGCGTCGGATCAAGTTTCGCGTGCTGCCGCAGATACGCTTCATTGCCGACGATACCGAGCGCGATGCGGTGGCCATAGAAGAAACCATCCGGGCCGCGCGCAAGCAGGACGACGAGGCGGCACGGCGCCGCGGAGACGAGTAATGGCGCGGCGGCGCAAGGGCCGCTCGGTACACGGCATTCTGCTGCTGGATAAGCCGTCCGGGTTGTCCTCAAACCATGCCTTGCAGCACGTCAAGCGACTGTTTGGCGCGGCCAAAGCCGGGCATACGGGCAGTTTGGACCCCCTGGCGACCGGAATGCTGCCCATTTGTCTGGGCGAGGCAACCAAGCTTTCGGCCCAACTGCTCGATGCCGACAAGACCTATCAGGTCACCATGCGTCTGGGCGTGGCCACCGATACCGCGGATGCCGACGGCCAGGTGGTTGCGCAAAGTGCGTGGGCCCATGTGAATTCAGCGCGATTGAGCGAGGTTCTGCCGCAGTTTCTCGGCGCTGGTGAACAGATTCCCCCGATGTATTCAGCCCTGAAACACCAGGGCAAGCGCCTGTACGAGATCGCCCGCTCTGGCGGCGAAGTGGAGCGCCCGGCGCGGCCGATCCGGATTCACCGGCTGGAACTGCTGGGCATGACGGGTGCGGATGTCTGTCTGGAAGTGAACTGTTCCAAGGGGACTTACGTGCGGACTCTGGTGGAGGATATTGCGGCTGCGGTGAACACCCACGCACATGTCATCGCCCTGCGACGCACCGCGCTGGGGCCTTTCACCGGGCCTATGGTCAGCGCCGAGGAATTGACCGGGCTCCAGGAACGTGAAGGCAGTGAAGCCCTGGACAGCCTGCTGTTGCCTCCCGCAGCAGCCCTGGCCGATTGGCCCCGGGTGGATCTGGATGCCGATGCCTGTTTTTACTTCCGCCGTGGGCAGGCCATGCAGGTGCGTGGCGCGCCTCTCAACGGGGCCGTGGCCGTATTTGGCCCGGATGATTTGCTCCTGGGTCTGGCTGCGATTGATGCCGATGGGCGGGTCGCCCCACGGCGCCTACTTGAGTTGCGCAGCCAGGGCCAGTAGAATACCGAGTCTTTTTTGTCCCCTTGCCGAAAGCAAAGGGGTCTATTTAAATATCAGGAGTGTTTTAATGGCTTTGTCTGCCGCTCAAAAGAGCGAAGTCATCGAGGAATATCAGCGTGCTGGATCTGATACCGGTTCGCCTGAAGTGCAAGTTGCACTGTTGTCCGCGCGTATCAATGGATTGAGTTCGCATTTTGAAGGCAACAAGGGAGATCACCACTCCCGCCGCGGTTTGCTTCGCATGGTCAACCAGCGTCGCAAGTTGCTGGATTATCTCAAGCGTAAAGATGCCGCACGGTATCAAGACTTGATCGCACGGCTTGGTTTGCGCCGCTAAGAGCAACCAAAATTATTGCCCCCGCATCCGCGGGGGCTTTTGCATTTGTAGGGTATGGAAAAGATAGTGACGCCGGTAAGCAAAGAATATCAATTTGGGGACCAAACGGTCGTAATCGAAACCGGGCAAATCGCCCGCCAGGCCACGGGGGCCGTGAAAGTCAGCGTCGGCGATACCGTCGTGCTGGTCACGGCGGTCGCCCGTCGGGAAAGCAAGCCGGGGCAGCATTTCTTCCCGCTGACGGTGAACTACCAGGAGCGGTTTTACGCCGGTGGTCGGATTCCGGGCGGCTTCTTCAAGCGTGAAGGGCGGCCAACGGAAAAGGAAACACTGACGTCGCGGTTGATTGATCGACCCATCCGCCCCCTGTTCCCGAAAGGCTTCATGAATGAAGTCCAGGTCATTGCCACGGTCATTTCCGTGGACCCGGAAATCGATCCGGACATTCCTGCCTTGATCGGCGCTTCGGCGGCGCTGGCGCTCTCCGGCGCACCGTTTGCCGGTCCGATTGGCGCCGCACGGGTGGGCTACCGTAACGGTCAGTATCTGCTGAACCCGAGTGCAACCGAACTTAAGGATTCACAGTTGAATCTGGTGGTGGCAGGAACTGCAGACGCCGTTTTGATGGTGGAGTCCGAGGCCGACATGCTGTCCGAAGAGGTCATGCTTGGCGCTGTGCTGTTCGGACACGAACAGGCCCAGTCTTCGATTGCCGCGATCAACGAACTGGTCGCGGAAGTGGGCAAGCCAAAATGGGAAGTTGAACTCAAGGAAGATGATCTGGCATTGCGCGAACAGGTGCAGGCCAAGGTCGCGGCCGGTCTCGAAGCCGCCTACAGTGTCGCCGACAAACAAGAGCGGCAGACTCAGGTTGGCGCGCTGCGCGATCAACTGCGCGCGGAATTGTGCGAGGGTGAAGATGCTGCGTCGGCCGATGAGGTTTCCGCCGAATTCAGTCGCCTGGAAAAATCCATCGTGCGCAACCGCATTCTCCAGGGTATGCCGCGGATCGATGGCCGGGATACCCGTACGGTTCGTGCGCTGGACATCAAGGTGGGTGTTCTGCCACGCACCCATGGTTCGGCCCTGTTCACCCGCGGCGAAACCCAGGCTCTGGTCGTAACCACCTTGGGCACAGGCCGGGATAGCCAGATTATTGATGCGGTTGAAGGCGAGTACAAAGAGCCCTTCATGCTGCATTACAATTTCCCGCCTTACTGCGTCGGTGAAGCGGGCTTCATGAGCGGACCCAAGCGTCGCGAAATCGGCCACGGCCGCCTGGCCAAGCGTGGCGTGATGGCCTGCATGCCGGATCTGGACGAAGAATTCCCCTACGTCGTGCGGGTGGTTTCCGAGATCACCGAGTCCAACGGCTCAAGCTCGATGGCCAGTGTCTGTGGCACCAGTCTGGCGCTGATGGATGCCGGTGTGCCGATCAAGGCGCCGGTGGCGGGTATTGCCATGGGCCTGATCAAGGATGAAAACCGTTTCGCCGTGTTGACCGATATTCTGGGTGACGAAGATCATCTGGGTGATATGGACTTCAAGGTGGCGGGTACCGAGCAAGGCGTTACCGCCCTGCAGATGGACATCAAGATTACCGGGATTACCCGGGAAATCATGGAGCAGGCGCTGGCACAGGCCAATGAAGCCCGCATGACCATCCTGGCGCAGATGAATGAAGTGATCGCCAAGCCGCGCCAGCAAATGTCGGAATGGGCGCCTCGGATCACCACGATCAAGATCAACCCCGAACGTATCCGGGACGTGATTGGCAAGGGTGGGGCGACGATTCGCAGCATTACCGAAGAGACCGGTACCACCATCGACATCAATGACGATGGCACGGTCAAGATTGCCGCGGTGGATAAGCTGGCCGCGAATGAAGCGATCAAACGGATCGAGGAACTCACCAAGGATGTCGAGGTGGGTGCGATCTACGAAGGCAAAGTGGCTCGGCTGATGGATTTTGGCGCATTTGTAACGATTCTGCCGGGCAAGGACGGTCTGGTGCACATCTCGCAAATTTCCGAACAGCGTGTGGATGATGTGGCGTCCGTGCTCAGTGAGGGCCAGGCGGTTCGCGTGAAGGTTCTTGAGGTGGATCGTCAGGGCCGCATTCGTTTGAGCATCAAGGCGCTCAATGAGCAGCCTGAAGCGGTCGGTGCGGCAGACGATAACGCCTGATGGATTGAGTGCGAAAAGCAGGTTCGGCCGAGAGGCGAACCTGCTTTTTTTTGGTTTTGGATCTGCAATCAGCAGTGGGGCCAAGGTGGGTCGGCGGCGGTCGACCAGTGGAAGAGACAGCTGGAGACAGAAGGCTTAAGCCTCATACGCGCTCCGGGCAAAAAAAAAGCCCCCTGTAAACAGGGGGCCAAGGTGCTAGAAAGACACGAGGTCTTTCTGGAGGAGACAGGGTTTAAGGTGTGATCCTTCGATCTGCCTTGTATGAGCACTTGCTCATGTTGCGGTGCAGTATAAGAGGAATGGTGCAGCGCGTCAAGGTTTTTGTAGCGGCATATCGCTGCGGTTTGCAAGCCTAGCTTTTGCACCGCAATGCCGCAAAAAAATCGGGATGGAAGGACCGCATTACAGACCAAGCCGGCGGCGTCTACCTGCCGGGTTGCGCCATGGCGACCGGATCAATCGTCGCCGCGATCCTTGTCGCTGCGTCGGCCACCGATATTGCGCAGGAATTCCTGGCGCACTTTACGCCACAAGGGCAGGTTCTGGTCGGCCAGTTCTTTGAGGGCACTCAGAGGATTGCCTGCCGAGCCCAGCATCTGCTTGAGCTGATCCTTGAATTGCGCCTGCTGATCGGTGAACAGTTGCAAGCTGAGTTCGAGGTAGTGGCTCACGCTGTGCTGCATGCTGTCGCCATAGAAGCGAATGATGTTGGTCAGCACTTCTTCACGCAGAATCGGCGTGCCGGCCTCTTCCTGCTCCAGAATTACCTGCAGCAGGATGCTGCGGGTAATATTTTCCTTGCTGCGTTTGTCGATCACTTTGAAATCGACGTTCTGCAGTACCAGCTGACGAATCTCATCCAGGGTGATGTATCGGCTGATCACCGTGTCATACAGACGCCGGTTCGGATACTTGTTGATGATGCGTGATTCGGAAGAGGAGTGGCGGCGGGACACTAGTGTTCTAGTCTTGCTGCAGTGCGAAAAAAGCTAGTTTGCCAGATCAGATGATTGCGGCATACCCCTATTCGAACGAGATGTTGAAAATTTGGGAATTCGTTCGGGCTGCCAGGCGTCTATTGCGGCGCTGAGCAACGGCTCCACGGGACCGGTTTGGGCGGGCTGGCCCAAGGCCCGCAAGGCGGCGTTCAGGCAGGCGCTGGGATGCTGTTGCCAGGGTATCTCGCTCGCGCCGCTGCTCTTGCTGAGTTTTCGCCCTTGTGCATCAGTCAGTACCGGCAGATGCAGATAGGTCGGGGTGGTGTATCCCAGGTGCTGCTGCAACATGATCTGACGGCCGGTCGACGGCAGAATGTCGGCGCCGCGAACAATCTGGGTCACCCCTTGCGCGGCATCATCGACCACCACCACCAGTTGATAGGCGAACAGCTGATCGCGGCGTCGAATCACGAAATCTCCGCATTGCTGGGCGGGGCACTGGCGTTGCCAACCAAGCAGTCGGTCGTTGAACTCGATGTCCTGGGGGTTGATGCGAAAGCGCCAGGATGGCTTGGCGCGAGCGTCAATGGTCGCCATGCGGCAGGTGCCTGGATAGCGCAGTTCGCCAGCGCTGGTCCGCTGGCTCTGGAGCTGCTTGCGCGTGCAGGTGCAGGGGAAAATCAGATCCTGGGCTTTGAGCTCATCGAACACCTGCTGATAGTACGCCAGGCGGCGAGACTGGAAGCTGGCGGTATCATCCCAGGTGAGGCCCAGAGCCTCCAGGCTATGCATGATCCTGCTGGCGTGCGCTGCCGAGCAGCGTGGCGCATCAATGTCTTCGATGCGCAACAACCACCGGCCTCGTTGAGACCGGGCGTCCAGCCAGCTGGCCAGCGCCGCAAGCAGCGAGCCGGCGTGCAGGGGGCCGCTGGGCGAAGGGGCAAAGCGCCCTACGTAAGCTCGGCGTGGTGGCGAGTTCGAGGCTCGCCCGGGCGACCTAGCGACCGAGCTGACGCTCGCGGATTTCTTCCAGGCTTTTGCAATCCACGCACAATTCGGCCGTGGGTCGAGCTTCCAGCCGGCGGATACCGATGTCCGCACCACAGGATTCGCAATAGCCGAAATCGTGCTCTTCGATGCGTCGCAAAGAACTGTCGATCTTGCGGATCAGTTTGCGCTCACGATCGCGCGTTCGCAGTTCAAGGCTGAATTCGGATTCCTGGGTGGCGCGATCCGTCGGATCAGGAAAATTGGCCGCTTCATCCTGCATATGATG
>JBFJVB010000112.1:0-10994 GCA_041624435.1 Oceanococcus sp.
CGCCGCAGGTTCTGCAGTGCTCGGTGATGATTTCGCCCCGACCCCGGCATTGCGGGCAGGTCTGCTGGACTGCGAAGAAGCCCTGTTGCATGCGCACCTGGCCCGCGCCTTTGCAGGTCAGGCAGCTTTGCGGCTTGGTGCCCGGCTTGGCACCGGTTCCATGACACGGTTCACAGGCGCTCCAGCGCGGCACGCGGATGGTGACCTCGGTCCCAAACGCCGCATCTTCCAGCGAGATGTTCAGGTTGTAGCGCAGGTCGGAGCCGCGCCGGGCGCCACCGCGGGCCGAACGGCTCCCGCCAAAAATATCCGAGAAAATATCCCCGAAGACATCACCAAAGCCGGCGCCATGGCCGCCGCCGGCACCACCCTTGAGGCCTTCATGACCATAGCGGTCGTAGACCTGGCGCTTTTCGTTGTCCGTCAGCACCTCGTAGGCTTCGGAGGCCTGTTTGAAGGCTTCCTCCGATGCGCTGTCACCCGCGTTCCGGTCCGGATGATGCTTCATCGCCAGGCGCCGATAGGCCTTTTTAATTTCAGCAGCTGAAGCGTCGCGGGCAACGCCCAGAATTTCGTAATAGTCGCGTTTGCTCATAACGGATGGCTCGCGAGCCCAAAGTCTTTAGTAGTTAGAAATGCACAAGGCGCGCGAAGCTTTCGCCCCGCGCGCCCGGTGGTGTTTGCAGCGTTTAAGCCGACTATTTTTTCTCGTCGTCCTTGACTTCTTCGAACTCGGCATCGACCACATCGTCCTGTGCCGGCGCCTCGCCTGCCCCGTCTGGGGCCGCCGCTCCGGCCTGATCGGCATAGGCTTTCTCGGCGAGCTTGGCGGAGGCTTCGGCCAAGGCCTTGGTCTTTTCCTCGATCGCTTCCTTGTCGTCCCCTTTCAGGACTTCCTTGAGTTCTTCGACGGCAGCCTGGATGGCGGTTTTTTCGTCTTCGCTGACCTTGTCACCCAGATCCGTCAGCGACTTCTCCACACCGTGAATCAGGCCTTCGCCCTGGTTGCGCGTTTCGATCAGTTCGCGGAACTTGCGGTCTTCTTCCGCGTGCTCTTCCGCATCCTTGACCATGGCCTGGATCTCGTCATCCGACAGGCCGCTGGACGCCTTGATGGTGATCGACTGTTCCTTGTTGGTCGCCTTGTCCTTGGCATTGACATGCAGGATGCCGTTCGCGTCGATATCGAAGGTCACCTCGATCTGTGGCGTGCCACGTGCTGCCGGCGGAATGCCATCCAGGTTGAATTCGCCCAGCAGCTTGTTGGCCGCAGCCTGCTCACGCTCACCCTGGAACACCTTCACGGTGACGGCCGACTGATTGTCATCCGCGGTGGTGAAGGTTTCGGATTTGCGCGTCGGGATCGTGGTGTTCTTGTCAATCAGCTTGGTCATCCGGCCGCCCAGGGTTTCAATCCCCAGACTCAGCGGCGTCACATCCAGCAGCAGAACGTCTTTGACGTCGCCGCTCAGGACCGCGCCCTGCACCGCCGCGCCAACGGCAACCGCCTCATCCGGGTTGACGTCCTTGCGCGGATCCTTGCCGAAGAAGTTCTTGACCGTTTCCTGCACTTTCGGCATCCGGGTCTGGCCACCCACCAGGATGACATCGTCGATTTCGGCCGCCGACAATCCGGCGTCCTTCAGGGCGATGCGGCAGGGCTCGACGGTACGCTCGATCAATTCCCCGACCAGGGATTCGAGCTTGGCCCGACTCAGCTTCATGGTCAAATGCTTGGGGCCGGAGGCATCCGCCGTGATATAGGGCAGGTTGATTTCGGTCTGCTGGGTGGAGGACAGCTCGATCTTGGCTTTTTCGCCGGCTTCCTTGAGGCGCTGCATGGCCAGGGGATCACCCTTGAGATCAACGCCCTGATCTTTCTTGAATTCCTCGGCGATGTATTCGATCACCCGCATATCGAAATCTTCACCACCCAGGAACGTGTCGCCGTTGGTGGCCAGCACTTCGAACTGCTTCTCACCGTCGACATCGGCGATCTCGATGATCGATACGTCAAAGGTACCGCCGCCCAGGTCATACACGGCGATCGTCTTGTCGCCCTTGACCTTGTCCAGGCCGTAGGCCAGCGCGGCCGCGGTCGGCTCGTTGATGATGCGTTTGACATCCAGGCCAGCGATGCGGCCGGCATCCTTGGTAGCCTGGCGCTGCGAGTCATTGAAATAGGCCGGCACGGTGATGACCGCGGAATCGACCTTGGTGCCGAGAAAATCTTCGGCGGTCTTTTTCATTTTCATCAGCACCTGGGCGGACACTTCCGGCGGCGCCAGTTTCTTGTCCTTGACCAGGACCCAGGCATCGCCGTTGTCGGCGCTGACGATCTTGTAGGGCACCATCTTGATGTCCTTCTGCACCACCTCATCCTTGAAGCGGCGACCGATCAGACGCTTGATCGCGTACAGGGTGTTCTTCGGATTGGTGACTGCCTGCCGCTTGGCCGGTCGACCGACCAGAACTTCATCATTGTCGGCATACGCCACCACCGACGGGGTGGTCCGCTCGCCTTCGCTGTTTTCGATGACCTTGGCCTCATCGCCATCCAGGACGGCAACACATGAGTTGGTGGTGCCGAGGTCAATTCCGATTGTTTTAGCCATGTTTGGACTCCGCTGTGCGCGGCCGTTCTAGAGCCACGCCATATAAAAGATTGGTTGGATTATTGGGGCGTTGAAAGGGCTTTCAAGGCGCTTCGCTAGGCGGCGCCTTGGCCACGGCGACCATGGCCGGGCGCAACACCCGATCATTCAGGCTGTAGCCCTTCTGCATCACCTCGATCACGGTATTGGGCGCCGCATCCGCGGTCGGAATCGCGGTAATTGCCTCGTGCAACTCCGGATCAAAGCTCTCACCCTGGGGCGCGATCACCTGGATGCCATGCCGGTTCAGCACATCCACGAACAGCTTCAGAGTCAGTTCCGTGCCTTCGACGTATTTCGCATCGGCGCCGGCTTCCTGAGCAGATTTGACGCCCAGCTCCAGGCTGTCGCAGACCGCCAGCAGATCATGGGCGAATTTTTCCAGCGCGAAGCGTCGGGCCGCCTCGATCTCGCGTTCGGCGCGCTTGCGGATATTGTCCTGCTCCGCCGTGGCGCGCAGACAGCGATCCCAATTGTCGCTCGCCTTGGCCTTGGCTTCGGCCAGTTGCTGTCTGAGCTCATCCAGACCGGGCTCCGCGACCGGACCCGGCTCGATACCGGCTTCGGCTGGAGGCGTGACTTGGTTTTCGTCTGGGGATTCTTTTGGCGTGGACTCGTCCTGCACCCTAACACTCCGTATGAATTGATTGGGCCGTAATGGCGAGGGCTATGTGGGGTCCAAGTCCGCCGATTCAAGGAAAACTTGATCAGACGCCGTGAGTGGCCTTGTGCAGGGCCCCACCCAGGGCTTCAGCCGTGGCATTGACCAGGGGAATGATCCGCCCGTAATCCATGCGCTGCGGCCCGATCACCCCGAGCACACCGGCCAGTTCGCCTTCCACATGGTAGGGGGCGGTGACCAGACTGCAATTGTCGAGGATGTCATAGCCGGCTTCGTGACCGATGTAGATGCGAATCCCACTGGCATCCAGGCAGCTGTCCATCAGCTCAAGCAGATCGCGCTTGCGATCCAGGGCGTCGAACAGGCTGCGCAGATACTGCGGGTCCAACATTTCATCGGCGCTGAGCAGATTGCCCCGGCCGGAGACGGCCAGCTTGCTGCGTGCGCCGGGATCGCCCACCTGGGCGGCAAACTCCGCGACCTGGCGCATCACCCGGTCCACCTGTTCCCAATGGCGGCGAACTTCCTCGCCCAGCAGCTCACGCAAGGACGCCAGGTCGCCGCCGGCGTAGCGTTCATTGATAAACCGGGCGGCTTCGGCCAGACGGCTCGCACTGACCGCTTCCGGCAATTCGAAAATCCGATTCTGCACCTGGTTGCCGTTGACGACCATCACCGCCAGAACCCGGTTCGGCGCCAGGCGCACGAATTCGATCTGCTGCAACTGACAGCGATTCTGCCTTGGCACTGACACCACGGCGGCCATGCGGCTCAACTGGGACAGCAGCTGCGATGCGCTGCTGGCGGCTTCATCGCCCGCTTGCAGCCGGGCGAGCAACTGATGCTGCAAGGCCAGGTATTCGCCCATGGCCGGCGGCTGGGGGTGAAGCAGGCTATCGACGAAAAAACGGTAGCCCAGCGGTGTCGGAACGCGTCCCGCCGAGGTGTGGGGCGCGCTCAGATAGCCCAGCCGCTCCAGATCGGACAGGCTGTTGCGAATCGTCGCGGAACTGACGTACAAGCCCGCCGATTCGGACAAGGTGCGCGAGCCCACGGGCTGACCCACCTGAATGTACCGCTCCACCACCAGCTTCAGGATCTGGCAAGCGCGCTCGCCTAACGGTGCCTTGGCTGCGGTGGTGCTGGCTTCACGATTCATGGCTACATTAGTGAGGGCAATCTCACTCATGTCAAGATACTCCCCACACTTTTCGGCGATCGGCTAAGCTGGCCGGCGCACCACTCGGACGAGACAGGCATATCGTGAGCGATTTCAAGACCATAGGCGTGGTCGTCAAGACCGATGCCAAAGCGGTCCAGAGCATTTCCGCGCGCTTGATTGCGGACTTGCACGCGCACGGTGTCAAGGTTGTTCTGGATACCGCCAGCGCGGCGTATCTGCAATCCAGCGAGCGTGCCCTGGCGGTGGAATCGCTCGGACAACATTGCGATCTGGTGATCGCGATGGGCGGTGATGGCACCCTGCTGCGTGCCGGGCGGACCCTGGCGCCCTACGGCGTGCCGCTGCTGGGGGTCAATCTGGGCCGGCTGGGTTTCATGGTCGATGTACCACCCGAGGATCTCAGTGCCTCCCTGATGCGGATTCTGGAAGGCGACTATGTGCTGGATGAACGCCTGATTCTCCAGGCTCATTCGCCCAGTCAGATGGAAGAACCGCAGATCGCCATCAACGACATTGTGGTCCGGCATCGCCGCTATGTACGGATTCTGGATTTCTCCACCTATGCCGATGGCGTATTCATCAGCCAGCACCGGGCCGACGGCATCATCGCCTGCACGCCGACCGGATCGACCGCTTACGCCCTGTCCAGCGGCGGCCCCATGATTCACCCCAGCCTGGAAGCCATCGCCCTGGTGCCGATCTCGCCCCACACCTTGAGTGATCGGCCGTTGATCCTGGACGCCCAGGCTCATCTGGAAATCGAAATTGGCGCCAACGTGGAAAATGCCGCCTTCTTCACCTGCGACGGGCAGATCGACATCAATCTGGAACCCGGTGAACGCCTGCACATCGCGCGCTGCCCCCACCGGCTGCGTCTGGTCCACCCGCCGGATTATGATTATTTCGGCATCCTGCGTAATAAACTGCACTGGGGCAGCAACCGCAAGCATCCATGAGCCACACCCTGATTTCCCTGCACATCCGTGATTTCGCCATTATTGCGGAGTTGCACATTGATTTTGCCGCCGGTTTCACGGTTCTGTCCGGAGAAACCGGGGCGGGCAAATCCATCCTGTTCGACGCACTGGGCCTGGCTCTGGGCGATCGCGCCGACAGCAGCGTGGTACGCAGCGGGGCTTCCCGCAGCGAGGTCAGCGCCGAATTCAGCCTGGCGCGCCTGCCCGAAGTGCGGCGCTGGCTGGAACAGCAGGGCCTGCTGGATGAAGACGAGCCCGACCACCTGCTGCTGCGCCGCAGGATTCACACCGAAGGCCAGAACCGGGCCTTCATCAATGGCGCGCCCAGTAAACTGGCCCAGCTGCGGGAACTGGCCGAATTGCTCGTCGATATTCATGGCCAGCATGCGCACCAGTCCCTGCTCAAACCCACCGAACAGCGTCGTCTGCTCGATGCCTATGGCGGCCACGACAGCGCGCTGACGGCACTGCACGACACCTTTCAGGCCTGGCAGGAGGTGATGCGCCAGCTCGCCCGGCTGGAGGGCGGCGACACCGACACCGCGCAGCGCCAGGATCTGTTGCGCTATCAGCTGCAGGAATTCGACGAACTGGAACCCCAGCCCGAGGACTTTGCGCGGCTGGAAGCGGACTTTCGCCGCCAGAGCGAAGCCGACAAGCTGTTGCAACAGGCCGCCACCGCGAGCAATCTGCTCTACGCTGGCGAAAACAGCCTGTATGACCAGCTGCAAACCGGCATCCAGGCCCTGCAGCACGCAGCCGGGATTGACCCGGGCTTCGAAGCGGCGCTGCACTGCTGTGAACAGGCTCAGATCAGCCTCAAGGAAGCGGCTCAGATCAGCGACGATCTGGCGGCGGACATCGATCCCGATCCCACCGCCTTGCGCCAGATCTCCCAGCGCCTGGACGAGTACCACGCGATGGCCCGCAAGCATCGGGTGTCCCCCGAAGAGCTGGCGGATAAAGGCGCGCAGCTGCGCCAGGAATTGCAGGCCCTGGAGTCGGCCGAAACGGATCGCGAGGCGCTCGGCGTGCAGCGTGACCGCCTGCTACAAGAATATCGGGAGCGCAGCGAAGCCCTGACCCGGTTGCGTCAGGCCAGCGCGGAGAAACTGGGTGAGGCAATCAGCCGCACGGTGCGCCCTCTTGGCCTGCCGCATGCTCAGTGCGAGGTGCGGGTCGAGCACCGCCCGGAGCTGGCGCCGCAAAGCCACGGCCAGGACCAGATCGAGTTCCTTGTGGCGATGAATCCGGGTCAGGCCGCGGCCCCGCTGGGCAAGGTCGCTTCCGGCGGCGAACTGGCCCGGACCAGCCTGGCCATCCAGGTGGTCTGCCTCAATCAGTCACCGGTGCCGGTGCTGTTGTTCGATGAAGTGGACGTGGGGATCGGCGGCGGGGTTGCCGAGGTGGTCGGGCGCCGGCTGCAGGAGCTCTCCGCCGGTTATCAGGTGTTCTGCGTCACCCACCAGCCGCAGGTCGCCGCCCTGGCCGATACCCATTTTGCCGTCAGCAAGGCGATTGACGCCGGCCAGACCTATGCCCGCATCGACAAACTGCCCCAGGACCGGCGCGTCGAGGAGCTGGCGCGGATGCTCGGTGGGGTCAAGATCACCGCCCAGACCCGCTCCCATGCGCAGGAAATGCTGGCTCTGGGCCAGGCCCAGCCCGCCCTGGACACGCCCTGATCCAGCCTTGAGCGGGTCTAGCCCGCTTTGCAGTCCGGGCGCAGGCAATTGCCGTACAGCACCAGACTGTGATCGGTGAGTTCGAAGCCCAGCTCTGCGGCAATCGCGGACTGGCGCTCTTCGATGGTCTTGTCCAGAAACTCCACGACCCGACCGCAGCGGACGCAGACGATGTGATCGTGATGCTGGCCCTGTTCCAGTTCAAAGACCGCCTGGCCGCCATCGAAATGGTGCCGCGAGATCAGACCCGCCGTTTCGAACTGGGTGAGCACGCGATACACCGTGGCCAGCCCGATCTTTTCCTCGCCGTCGTCCATGAGATGCCGATACACATCCTCGGCGCTGAGGTGCTGATCGGAGTTGGACTCAAAGATTTCCAGAATCTTGAGGCGGGGCAAGGTGACTTTCAGTCCGGCTTTGCGTAGATCTTTGGTTTCCAAAACAACTCCCGTAAGGGCCACAGTTCGACGCGTAAGGCCTGCACGCGGAACAAAATTTCGGCGTTTGAATTAGGAATGCGCAGACAGCAGCGCATAATCCGTTATTATCGCACGCCTTCCCAAACTGTGACGTTTGCATGCGTTTGTTGATCCCACTGATTTTCGCCCTGTCCGCCTGTTCACCGGTGTTTAAGCTCGGTACCAGCCAGGGCAATCTCATCGATGACAAGAAACTGGCCCAGGTTGAGACCGGCATGACGCAGGAACAGGTCCGGTATCTGCTGGGCACGCCACTGCTCACCGATGAATTCCAGCCCGAGCGCTGGGACTACACGGCCTATTACCGCAGTGGCGCCGGCAAGGAGCAACACCGCACCGTTAGTCTGTTCTTCAACAACGGGGAACTGCAACGCATCGAGGATTCCAATCCGCCAAAGAAAGCCGTCGAGCAAGACAGCGACGAGCCCGCGGCACAGCCGGCCCAGTAGCGCTCAGGACTCCTGGGCTCGACGCCGACGCGCCTCTTTGGGGTCGGCCTTCAAGGGCCGATAGATTTCCACCCGGTCGCGGGCGCACAGCACCTGTTCCAGGGTGGCGCTCTTGCCCCAGATGCCCACCTTGTGAGCCGCCAGATCAATTTCCGGGCAGGTTTCCAGGATGCCGCTGCGCCGGATCGCGTCCGCCAGCGTGCTCCCCGCTGGCACGTCCAGGGACAGCAGATGCTGTTTTTCAGGCGTGGCGTAGGCCACTTCGACTGCGATCAGTTCACCAGGGTTCACGCTAACTCCGTACCTCTACAGGCTGAAAAAAATTCCACACAGCGTCCATGATACCGCTGGTTTGCAGCAACAAGAGCACCAGCAGCAAACGCACCGGAAAGCGCAGCCACAGATACCACGGCCCCATCACCGCCAGTCGCGAAGCACTCGCCGCCACCACCAGGCTGGGCGGCAGCGCCCGGCCGACGAAGCTGGCAAGGATCAGGCAATTGAGCGGAACCAGAATATCCACGCCGATATACACCAGCCAGTCCACCACCCCGCGGCCGTAAAATTGCCAGTCGCGCCAGGGCCCGAAGCTGAAAATGGCGATCAGCCCGACCAGCCAGGCCAGCATGGTCACCACGGCCGATGCGGCTACGCGGGTGGTGCGGAAGCGTTCGATGACGGTTTGCACGAACGGCTCGATCAACAGGATGGCCGAGCTGGCCGACAGCAGCACCAGCAGACTGAAGAACTGCACCTGGGTTGCCTTGCTCCCGCCCAGGCCCACCACCAGATCGATGAACACCAGGGTGACCCCGCTGTTCACCGCCGCGCCATTGCCCACCACCGTGGCAATGGCCGCGCCAATAATCAGGCCAAAAGCCAGATCCAGGGCGACCACGCTCAGCGCAATCCGGGCCGTGTGTGCGCCCAGCCGCAAACGCCGACCAACCACATAGACGATGCCCAGCCCCAGGCTCAGCGTAAAGCAGGCCTGAGTCAACGCCGCCCAGAGACCGACCGTGCCCAGTTCCTCCCAGCGGAAGGAAAACATGCGCTGGACGCCTTCGGCGTACTTGGCCTGAACCGGGATACCGTCGGCCAGAAACATCAGCAATACCAGCATCAGGCCACCAAACCACAAGGCCATACGCACGATGCCGTGACGCCAGCCCTGGGCGCTGGCCACGCCAACGCACAGCCAGAACAGCGTGTGCCAGACCATACTCCGCTCGGGATCGGCAGCCAGTTCCAGAAACAGCGCTCGGGCCCCCGCCTGGTCCAGATGCTGCGCGGCGCCGCTGGCAGCGCGGAAAATATACCCGAAGCTCCAGCCGGCCAGGGCACCGTACAGGGCGATCACCGCCACGCCGGCAATCGGCAGCGACCAGACCGTCACCAACCACAGTCGCGGCAAGCGCAGGCTGCTCACCGCGGCCCGCGTGGCTACCGAAAAACGCTGTCCGCCCAACTTGCCGAAAGCCATTTCCGCCATCAGAATCGGCACGCCCAGCAACGCCAGTGCCCCGGCATAGGTCAACAGAAAGGCTCCACCACCGTGATTCAGCGCCAAGGCCGGCAGCCGCCAGATGTCCCCCAGGCCAATCGCCGCGACAGTCAAGATCAGCGTGGCTTGCGCTTCATTCAGCTGGAACTCGCTTACCCTGACCACCGGCTCAGCACTCCCCCTTGGAGTCGGGTCCATTCATCCTGTTCACCAGCAGCCGCACCGCGCATCTGCGACAATAGATCGGTTTAGAAAGTCCCCAAGCATTCAAATCCACAGATCAGATCGTAACTGAAGATTGTAATCTACCTCATTGATGAATAAGAAAAAATCCACCGCGGGCGAGAGTCGGCTGATCGCCAGAAACCGAAAGGCCCGCCACGAGTACAAGATCGAGGAGAATTTTGAGGGCGGACTGGCCCTGCAGGGCTGGGAAGTCAAAGCCCTGCGCGCCGGACGCGCGCAGGTTGCCGAAGCCTACGTGATCATCAAACAGGCCGAAGCCTGGCTCATCGGTTGTCATATCAACCCCCTGCAATCTGCCTCGACCCATGTCCATCCCGAGGCCACACGTAGCCGCAAGATCCTCCTGCACCGCCGCGAGCTGAATCGCCTGATCGGCGCGGTCGAACGCGCCGGCTATACCTTGATCCCCCTGGACCTGCACTGGACCCGAGGTCGAGCCAAACTCGACATCGGCCTGGCCAAGGGCAAGAAACAGCACGACAAGCGGGCCGACTCCAAGGACCGGGACTGGTCCAGAGACAAGCAGCGGCTCTTGAAACACCCGCAATAGCCCGCATAAGTTATACTGAAGATTCCTACGGGGGCGACTTGGCTTCGACAGGAGTCATGATTCCTTAGGTGCATGTCGAGGTGCAGTTCACCTCGTAAAACCAACTGCAAACTTAGTTAGTTGCGAACGACGACAACTACGCTCTGGCCGCCTAAATAGGCCAGTGCTCGCCCGGCAGTTGCTCATAGCTCCGGATCCCGAGTATCACCTCATATGAGATCGTCTGGACGCGGGCTTCTAGCGAAAGGACTAAAACCATGAGGAGCTGGATATGCGCGTTCCCTGCCGATGGGGTAACGGATATCGAGAACTAAGCATCGGATAAACATGTAGAGCCGAAGGTTGAGGGCTTTTGGACGGGGGTTCGATTCCCCCCGCCTCCACCAAAATACACAAACCGCCTCCGGGCGGTTTTTTCGTTTTACCGGACCGCTGTGCCGTCCCCCTAAGGCCCTTTCGCGACCTGCTGCGCAGATCGCTCCTACAGCTGGGGAATGCCGGCTGGCCCGGCACCAACCATCCCCGTAGGAACGAGCGCACGCTCGCGAACTGGCCTTGCCGCAACACGCTGACCCCTTCGCGACCTGCTGCGCAGATCGCTCCTACAGCTGGGGAATGCCGGCTGGCCCGGCATCAACCATCCCC
>JBFJVB010000113.1:0-10891 GCA_041624435.1 Oceanococcus sp.
ACGGTTTCAAGGACATCTATATCACCCGCAACCTGGAGACCTTCAACTATACCCAGCGGGCCCCGGTGCCCAACATGGGCAACAGCCTGCTGCTCAGCCAGGGACGCTTCGATCGTTTCGTGGACCGCGGCCTGCAGATGGGGGTGGCCAATCTGGGCGCCTACAGCCGCGGCTCGTCGTTTGCCGACGTCAATGGTGACGGCTGGCTGGACATCGCGGTGGGCGCCGACATCATCGGCCAGCCCCTGTTCGGTGGCTTTCCGCACCATCGCCTGTACGTGTTCCGGCCGAGCGGGACGCGCTTCGAAGATGGGGTGTTCGAGGATATCGGCGGCACGGATGCGGTCCCGGATTTCGGCGGCCTGTATCAATGCGACACGGCCAGGGACCGGGGCGGCCCCGCCATCATGCTGCGGGATCTGGATTCCGACGGACGGCAGGATCTGATCCAGGGCTATCACAACGATCCGTTCACCAGTCCGTCGAATCAGACCGGGCTGCCGCTGCCGCCGAACTGCACCAGCCTGGAACTGAAATTCGGCATCTATGCCTGGCGCAACACCACCGGGCCGGGCGAAGCCGCCCGATTCGCGCCCATACCGCCGGCTCTCACCGAACGGCCCGAGGAGATTCCCGCAAGCCTCACCAGTTCAGGACAGTGCGAATACGATGAGCAATCGCAATCCTGGAGCCTGGCCCAGAATGCGCTGAATCACGCCTTTATCTTCGCGGCGGACTTCCGCAATGTGGGCCGCCTGGACCTGATCACCATCGGCCGGGAGCAGGCCGATCCGCCCTGCGTCAAAAACGAAATTGCGGGCAAGTACTGGCGCAACGATGGCGATTTCAATTTCAGTGATGCCTCGAACTCCGTCGGGCCGGTGATTGACGGGCGTGGCGTGCTGAACTGGCGCTGGCCTCAGCTGGGGGGATTTTACGATGTGGCCTACATGAAGGAGCGCGATCAGGCCCAGCGCCCGGGCACGATCAGCCCCGGGGACTTCAATAACGACGGCTGCCTGGATTTCATCCTGGGCGATCGCAAGGAAAATGCCGGGGTGAGCCGGCCGAAGCCGGATGGACAGAGCGGCGACGATCCCGGCTATGGCGCGGGCGCCCTGCGCAACACCCTGGTGCTGAACAACTGCGATGGCAGCTTCAGCGCGCAGACCACGGAAGTCTCCGGCATGTCCACCAATTCCACCGCGGCGGAAGTGGCCGATCTGGATGGCGACGGCCTGCTGGATGTGGTGCTGGGCGCGCAGCCGTCCAATGCCGGCCTCAACGCATCCCTGGCCACCGAGGAAGTCGATCGCTTCTTCACCAAGGTGTTCCGAAACCGCGGACGGCTGGGGGCACAAACCCACAGTTGGCTGTCCATCCGGCTGGCCGGAATGCCCGAACGCCAGTTGATCGGCGCGCGGATCGATGCCTGGGCGCACGGGGCGTCCGCGCAGCCGCGCTATCTGGGGCGCCGGGACTACGTGACCAACGACGGCTACAAATCAGGCCACGACACCCTGGCGCATTATGGTCTGGCCGAAGGCAGCCGCGTGGATGTGGAGGTGCGATTGCCAGGGGGCGAACGGCGCGCCTTCTCGGACCTCGAAGTCAATCGCGCCCACGTGCTGGATGTGAGCGAGCCGGGCCCAGGCCCGCAGGCTGAGTCGCGTGCTGGCGACCCGGCGCGGGGCGGCCTGCTGGCCTGGCCTGTCCTGCTGCTGATCACGGCGGCACTGGCCCTGCGGCCGGTCCGGCGGCGACAGGTGGCCATCCGACGAGGCGGGGCTAGACACCCTTCAGGTGACGGAATTCACCCGGTGTCCGCGCCGTCCAGCGCTTGAACGCGCGCTGGAAGCTGCTTTGATTGGAGAAGCCGAGCATCAGCGCCACGTCGATCAGGGAAAGATCGGCGTGGGTGATGTAGCGCTCGGCGAGCGTTTGCCTGACATCATCCAGCAGCGCCTTGTAGGTGATGCCTGCGGCATCGAGCTGGCGCTGCAGCGAGCGTACCGATAAGCCCAGGGTGCTCGCCGCCTTTTTGATCGGCGGCGGGCCGTGCATCAGTTCCTGGCGCACGAAGTGGCGGGTGCGCGCGGGTACCGAATCCATGTCCTCGCCGGTTTCGCCCTGCAGATCCTGCAGGCGCTTGCGCGCCGCGGCGTCGAGGGCCTGCTGCAGCGTGGCGTCCCTGGCGAACAGCGCATGCTCCAGCAGCTTGCGATCGAAATGCACGCGCATGCAGTCGCTGCCACCGTAGCGGATCTCACAGCCAAAGTAGCGCCGCTGCTCTTCGATGTTGCCGGGACGGGGAACCGGGAATTCGATCAGGTCCGGGCGCAGGTGCTGGCCGGCGAGATTCCGGATCAGACTGGCCCAGCCCGCCAGATTGAACTCGTAATCGTGGCGGCAGAAGGCCGGCGCCTCATCGACCCGGCGCCAGCTGAGCACCGCCTGCTCCGTCGCCAGCTGATAGTCCGACAGGGCGCCATTGCCGAACAGCGTCTGGTAGCGGGTGTGCAGGGCCATGACCTGACTCATCTCGGTACAGGTCATCAGCAGATGACCGAGTATCCCGATATTGGACAGGTTCATCCCCTGACCGGCATGCAGGCCGATATTGGGATCCTGGCAAATCTCCGCGGCCAGCAGGAAGGCCTGGGTGACCGAGCGATCGGACAGCCTCAGGTCGCTGCGTTTCAGATCGCCGGCGCTCAGACCAAGCAAGGCCAGCAGCCCATCGAGTGGCTTGCCCTGCGAGCGTACGGCCTCCAGCAGCGGCGCCACATAGCCCAGGGTCAGATAGTAGGGTTCGCGCGTGTGTTCGGCACTCGACATCGGGGTCTTCTGGTTGGCGCAAGCCTGAGCAGGCCGATTTACCATGATCATACTCGCCTGGCTGCAAAATCGGAGATCAGGCTTCGGGTATTACCAGAAGCAAGGCGACTCCTACAAGGTTCTGTTGGTCGATATGCAGGCAGTTGCCCGAGCGCAGGCAGACTGCCGCCGTGCCCAGCTGCGGACGGCGGGCCCGTTGCAAAAGCTGGTCTGGCAATTGGCTGGTCATGAAGCGCAAGAGCTGCTGTAGTCGGTAGAACTTGTCGACGTCCCAGTTTTGCCAAGGGAGCTCTGCTTGAATCTGGGCATGAGCAGCGCGTCGGCAAAAATCGGCCCTTAGAGGCGGCAATCGCCGCCTACTGGCAAGTTGTCCAAGGGAATATGAGCGGTTTCTAGCCGACGATGCCGTGTTCACGAGCCGATAAGAGCTTCCCTGAGGGCAGCAGCGTGATGGTCTGGATATCTGCGCCACGCACCATGGGTGAACAATCGCAGGGGTGTTACTGGCATCATCCGTCGAACTTGGCGCCTGTGGGCCCGCGCCAGGCCCGCAATGAAGCATGACATACTCCGCTCGCCGAGGGCATAGCTGCGCTGCAGCTCAACGCCATGCGCTGACATCGTGGGCTAAATCTTGAACCGTCGGCCGGTGCTGATGGCCCCGCGTTCGCCAGCCTGAATCATGCCTTCGCTGGCGAGTCCAGCCACGCTAACACGGGCATTGTTGGCGGTCATGAAGGGCACGGCCTGACGCCGTAGGCGTTCGCCTACTGAATTGAGAACAACCACAAAAAAGCCCGCATCCATCTGGCATGCGGGCGGTTCTGGATGCCTGAGAAAGGCTTGAATGGTGCCCGAAAAAGGATTCGAACCTTCGACCTACTCATTACGAATGAGTTGCTCTACCAACTGAGCTATTCGGGCTGGGCGCGAGATTATAGTGAGAAAGCCGGCAAAAACCCAGCTTCCGGAGCTGATCGGGTTCAGACTCATGCGTTTAGACCAACGGCCCGGCCACCGAGACAAACGGTGTAGACGTGAATCGCGGGGCGCGCGATCCTAACCGTGTTGGAAAACGGACGATTCGCGACGCACATGGCAAGACATTTTCGAGCATTGAAATCCAGGCCGGCCACAGATGGCTACACGCTTTTCGAGGTGTTGGTCACGATTGCCATCGTGGCCATCCTGGCGGCGGTGGCCGTCCCCAGCATGCGCTCCATTTCCTTGAACAACGCCCGGACCAGCGTCGTTGGCGATGTCCTGGGCGTGGTGCTGGCGGCCCGCAACGAAGCCATGAAGCGCGGCGTGGATGTCAAGGTTTGCAGCACCGCTGACGGGATTTCCTGCTCCGCTTCGAAAAACGACTGGGAGCGCGGCTTGATGGCCTTTCTGGACACAGACAACAGTCATGCCGTGAACGGAACGGAAGCCCGCTTGCATTACACCGGACAGCTCGATCAGCGGATCAAGATCAATTCCAATCTGGTGCGCTTTGAATTTCGCCCGTTCAATATTCCCAGCAGTTTCGGCACGATGTCGTTCTGTGATGAACGCGGCGTCGAGCAGGCCCGGGCGATTATCGTGTCGAAGTCCGGCCGTCCTCATGTAGCAGCCTACGGGGAAAGCAATGTCAGCTGGTCCTGCTAAACGCCGCCGTGTGGCGGGCTTTTCATTGCTGGAAGTGCTGGTCGCACTCCTGGTGCTGTCTTTTGGCGTGCTGTCTGCGCTGGGCCTGCAGGCCATTTCGAAGCGCAGCACCCAGAACGCCAGCCAGCGCACCCTGGCCGTGCATCTGGCCGAAGATTTCTTTGAACGGCTGCGGAACAATTTCACCCTGGGTGGCCTGGCCATCTACTCGGCGAAGACCCTGGACCATGAAATGGGCGGCGGATCATTCGGCGATGAGCCCTTGCAAAGCTGCACGCCGTCCGAGCCCTGCAGTCCCGGCCAGCTGGCCTTGCACGATCTGTGGGCCTGGGAGCGCACCCTGGATGGCGCGGGGCAAACCATCGTCGATATCGATGGCGAGCCGCTTGCCGTGGGCGGATTGGTCGACCCGACCGCCTGCCTGTTTACCCCGGTTGCGGGCCTGGACGGGGAATACACCCTGGTGATCGTCTGGCGCAGTTCCGAACCGGGTATCAACCCGGTGTTCTCTGACGCGCAAATCGACGGCTGCGGCAATGCCGATGAGCGCTATGGCCCGAATAATCAATATCGACAGGTGGCCGCCGTGTCGACCTACATTGCCCGGTAACGCTATGAACCAACGCTCACAACGTGGAATTGGTTTTATCGAAGTCATGATCGGCATGGCTCTGGGCCTGCTGCTGATCGCCGGCGTGTTCTCGCTGTTCTCGCAAACCCAGACCAGCCTGTCGAGGGACGATAACCTGGCCCAGATGTCGGATTCCGGCCGTTTCGCCATGGCCATTCTCAGCAATGACATTGCGATGGCCGGGTTCTGGGGACGCGTGCTGGATCCCTTGCAGATCAGCTACGACCCCAGCGTGCAAGGGGATACGATTGTGGCCGATTGCGGGCCGGATGATGAGGTCAACAGCAGCAGCGAACCGCCCTGGATATTCGATGTCAGCGGGCCGTATATCGAACAGTTTGACGACAGCTCCGTGATCGCCCTGACCAAGACTTTCGAGTGCCTGAATATCGGCGACCCGGACAGTACGTCGTCTCACACCGCGTCCTCGGTCAAGCAAGGCACCGACGTGATTTCGATCAAGCGGGTGCATGGCAATTTCATCGCAACGACGGACACGCACAAGACCGGCCGCATCTATTTCCGCGCCAACAGCACCGCAGGCGGGCTGTATCGGCATACGGACGGCAGTACCCCGCAATCCAGCGGCGCAATTGCGGATCTCGCTGCACCGGTGCAGGACTGGACCTACCAGCCCAGCATCTATTTTGTGCGGCCCTACAGCCGGAGCCAGGGCGACGACATTCCCACCCTGTGTGAAAAAATCCTGCAGGCCGGCAGCAAACCCAGCCTGACCACGGAATGTCTGGCCGAAGGCGTCGAAGACCTGCAGCTGGAATTCGGTATCGATTCTGACAACGACGGCACCACGGATTATTTCGATCCTGATCCCGATGCGACCGAGCTGCTGCAAATTGCGTCGGTACGGGTGTATCTGCTGGTGCGTAGCATCCGCCCGCAGCGGGACTACGAGAACAAGGCGACCTATACCCTGGGCAGCAAGGCGGCCTTCACCCCGGACGACAATTATCTGCGGCGCCTGTACACCACCACGGTGCAGGTGAGAAACCCATTGCGTGAGAGGGCCTTGTAATGATCAACCACTCCTTTGTCCTGGCTTCAAGACAGCGTGGCGCCGCCCTGATGGTCTCCCTGGTCATCATGGGCCTGCTGCTGATTCTGTCGGCCAGCGCGGTCAAGTTCGCCACCCTCGACCTGCGTGCTTCGATCAATGATGAATTGCGCAGTCTGGCCCATCAGGATGCGCAGTCCGGAATCGATGGCACCCTGAGCCTGGCCGGCAACACGCCGGTGATCGGCAATGCCGACGAAACCAATTGCCTGGGCATCGACGGTTGCACCCGGGAAACCCTCACCCTCCCCGACGAACTGGCGGACAAGAACCTCACGGTCAGAGTGCAGCGCGGCACGCCCGCATTTGTGGCGCCACCGCGCGGCTCCGGCGACAGCCTGCGGGCCTTTACCGCAGCACCCTTCAATGTGGACGTGCGCTACAACCAGGTGGACGCCGGGCTGGGCCAGGCGGAAGTCCGCGAGGGCCTGATCATGCTCGTGCCGAAATTTTAAGTTGCGGCCACGGCACTAGGAACCATTATGAAACTTCGTCTCGCCTCCCAACTCACGCATCTGCTCGGCACCGCGCTGTTGCTGATCCTGCCCACGCTCAGCCCGGCGGATGACACCGACATCTATGATGAGCAAACCGGCAGCGGATCAACGCCGCTGGTCATGCTGTCGCTGGATCTGCGGCCGAATCTGGGTTCAACGGTGTGCTCGGTGGCGGATCTGCTGCTGACCTTCAATGAACTGACCGATGACGCCCTGCAATTGATAACCACCTTGACCGGTGCCGACGAAACCTTTGCTTGCCCCGAGGCGGCCTATATTCTGCGCAATGGCGGCGACACCGCGATCACCGATCTGAATGAGCTGAAGACTGCCGGAGCACCACTGACCCGCTTCGATGTGCTGATCGGCGCGCTCAAGGTGGTCTTGAGCGACCTGGACGGGGTGCAGATCGGCCTGATGCTGAACCATCAGCACAACACCAATTGCGCCGGACCTGACAAGGTCGTGGCGGGCTGCAGCAACGGCGGCTACATCACGCTGGGATTCAAGGAACTCACCGAAGACGACAGCAATGGCGCCCGCGCGGCGATCATGACCAAGCTGTCGCAGATCATGCTCTACCGGGCCGGCAATATCGGCGCACTGACCGAAGGCGCGGTGAATACCGGCGGCGCCGATGCGGGCAATTGCCCGGTGGATGAGAATGACAATGTCCAGGACACCGACGGCGACGGGCGCACCGATGATCAGGACCATTGCCCGAATGTCAACTGGAAGACTCAATCGAACAATGAAAGCAACAAGTACCCCGGCTGTCCCAGTGGCACCAACCAGAACAGCCCGGACCTCAAGCCGCTGTGTACCACGGGTTCGTCGGACAGTGGTACTGGCAATGTGATCCAGACGCATTCCTATCAGGGTCGGGAACTGTTCTTCGAGTTTTTCCGCTACCTCACCGGCCAGGGCGTGTACAACGGCCATGTGGGTTTCGATGATTACCTGAAGAACAGCGAGGATCTGAACCTCCCCGACGATGCCCCCGGCCTGTCCTGGGACCCCGATATCGAAACCGGCGCCAGTTACAACACGCCGCTGAACGCGGATACCGCCTGTTCGCGGATCTACACCATCAATGCGATGTTCCAGGTATCCAACCAGGAAGCCGACTCCGACGATGCCATTGTCGCCTCCAAAGCCAATGGCGGCATGGAGGGCATCAATCTGTCCGGGCCGAACAAGAGCTTTGATACGGTGATCGAGTATCTGCAGGATGTGGATCTGGCCGACGGCACCTTCGGCGCCGCACCCAATCTGGGCGGCAAGCAGAATATGCTGTCGTATTTCATCATCGACGACGCTCACATCAACAACACCACCCGGGGCTATGCCCGCGCTGGCGGCACCGGCTCACCGCTGCCGCTGGGCGATGACCCCGCAGCTTTGGTCGAGGAACTGAACTCGGTGTTCCGCACCATCCTGTCGGTGTCGACCACCTTCGTATCCGCCTCGGTGCCGGTGAATGTGTTCAATCGGGCCTCCATTGTCGATAACGTCTACCTGTCCCTGTTTCAGGCCGATGTGGATGACCGTCCGTACTGGCCGGGCAACGTCAAAAAACTGAAAATCGAGGGTCTGGATACCGGCACTCCCACCCTGGTGGGGGCGAATGACGAAGACGCCGTGGCCAATGACGGGCGCATCAAGTTCAATGCCCTGACCTTCTGGACCGTGACCGGTGATGATTACAACGGCGACCCGCTGCTGCCGGCCGATGAAGACAATAATGTTTTCCTGAACCGGGATGGCCGCCATGTCGAACGCGGCGGCTCCGCGCAGAATACGCCGGGCTACATCCCCGGCATCGGCGCGGCGGGCGATCGCGGCTTCATCGGCGACAACAATGAACAGAACAACGCGGCCGGCAAGCCCGCCCGCCAGGTGTTCTGGGACGATGGCAGCACTCTGAGAGGCATGGTGGTGGACCCCACCCCGTCTACGCCCAACTCGTTGCTGGAAACCCTGCTCTATCTGAGCGACGACGAACTGGATCTACCCCCGGGTCTGCATCTGTCGGGCGATGATCCGGCCGCCGCCAACGACTATGTGCGCTACATGCGCGGCCAGGATGTGGACGACCTGGACAACGATGGCGACACCGCCGAGGCGCGCGACTGGCTGTTTGGCGATTCCCTGCACGCCAAGCCTTTGCCGCTGAATTTTGGCGAGTTCACCGACTCCACCGGCAGCTACTCGACCACCAATCCGGCCATTTATATCGCGGTGGGCAGCGACGACGGCTTTCTGCGCCTGATTCGCAATACCACGGCCTCAGGGGCGGAAAGCGGCCAGGAAATCTGGGCCTTCATGCCGCAATCCACCTTCAAGATTCAGGATGAACTGCGTAACAATGCCGCCGGGGTCGATCACCCTTACGGCTCCGACGGCGCGCCAGTCGCGGTGTTCAAGGACGTCAATGGCAACGGCACGATCGAGACCACGGATGGCGATACGGTCACCCTGATCTTCGGCCAGCGCCGCGGCGGCAAGCATTATTACGCCCTGGATGTGACCGACCCGGAAGACCCCAGCCTGATGTGGAAAATCACACCTACCGGCGATTTTGCCGAACTGGGCTATACCTTCTCCACCCCGCAGGTCGGCAAGCTGCGCGACGATGTCTCCAACCCGGCCAAGGACATCGATGTGATCGTGTTCGGCGGCGGCTATGATGTCAACAAGGACGTCCGCAACCCCATTGTGGGCACCAATGACGCGCGCGGTAATGCCTTGTTCGTGGTCAATGCCAAGACCGGAGAGCTGATCTGGAAAGCCCGCAAGAACTCGGCGGGAAGCGGCATCTATGCCCATTCCGGCCTTAAGGACTCCATTGCGGCGGATGTCACGGCCGTGGACACCAATTCCGATGGCTACCTGGACCGGGTCATCGCGGCCGATACCGGCGGCGGCGTCTGGCGAGCCGATCTGGGCACCGGCATGCTGTCCAGCCTGGATGACTGGAAGCTGGTACGTCTGGCCAGGCTGGGTCGGCATGACACGAATAACCGCAGCAACGACCGTCGCTTCTTCCACGCCGCTGATTTCGTCCAGACCCGGGACAGCACCGGCGCCTTTGATGCGATTGTGCTGACCTCCGGTGACCGGGCCAATCCCAAGGATTTACCGGTAAACAGCACCGCGCCGATGAACTATGCCTTCATGATCAAGGACCGTAATACCGGCCTGGGCACCGCGGCGGAACTGGATTACACCCTGTCGGATCTGGGTGACCTGAGCGACAGTTGCAACCTGTTGGGCTGCAGCGTCGACCCGGCCGATATCACCAAAGGCTGGCGCATCAGTTTGACCGGGGCGACCGGGGAAAAAGGTCTGGCCGTACCGCTGACCATCGGCGGCACGGTGTTTTTCACCACCTATCTGCCTCCGGGCCCGAACGCTGGCGCCGCCTGCGCGCCTGCCGAGGGCAGCGGGCGCCTCTACGCCGTCAACCTGGCCGATGCTACCGCAGCCTTCAACTACAACAAGTCCGACGATGCCAGTGGACAGGACGATGAAACCTCCAACTCGGACGAGGATCGCTATGACGATCTGCTGGCCAACGGCATTCCAGCCGAAGTGGTGTTCATTCCACCGGGCAAGATTCTGGCGCCCGATCTGACCTTCCGGGACAGTGACAGCACCAATCGTCTGCGTACATACTGGCAACTTGTGGAACCGAATTTCAACCATGATGATTAAACAAGGCACCCGGACATGAACGGCCTTTGTCACACCCAACTGAAACGGGCCTCCAGTCAGGGCTTCAGCCTGATCGAACTGATGGCCACGGTGGTGATCATCAGCCTGCTGTCGGCCATCGCGTTTCCGAGCTACACCAATTTCGTCAAGAAAAGCCGGCGCAGTACCGCGAAGAGCACGCTGTTGCAGATGTATGCCCGTCAGGAGAACCATTTCGCCAATGTGAAGAGCTATGCCTCCAAAGCCAGCCAACTCGGTTACAAGAACGACGTGGTCTGGCTGGATGACAGCGGCGATGAAGAAAGCGGCGAGACCAGCGAATCCATCTACAGCGTCGAGATCGATCGCACGTCAAATTTCGAGTACTCGATCACCGCGAGCGTGGCCGGCCGACAGGTTATCGACACGGACTGCGTGAGTTTCACCATCACCCACCAGGGCACCAAAAGCGCGAAGAACGACGAAGGCTTTGCCTCGACCGACTGC
>JBFJVB010000114.1:0-10772 GCA_041624435.1 Oceanococcus sp.
CTGGCAAACCGACCCTGGACGGGCGAGTTGTCATCGCCTTGGAACTGGACCTGGCGACCATTGATTTGCGTTGTCACATCCGCAGCAGAACAGACAAACCCCGGCAAAAGCCGGGGTTTGGGTTGTTAGCGGATGATCCGCCGCATCAGTTACCGCAGGCCAGATACGGATCGTCCTGGGTCAGCAGGCTGTCACTGAACACGACGGCGGTGTTCCAGTACAGTTGACGCGCGCTCATCAGGCGACTCATGTGCGCGCAGGTTTCGGCGCTCTTGCTGCGACTGACGCTGCCGCGAATGTTCAGCTGGGCCAGAGCCTGACTGACCACTTCGTGCAGATTATCCGGGGTGATGACGCCCCAGCCCACCAGCAGATAAGGCGCGACCGGCCCGACCGGCGCCGACAGTTCGAACAGACCCGCAAAGGCATCGTAATCCGCGTAGCTGGGCACATAGGCCGCCTCCTCCAGCGCCCGGCGCACCTGCCAGTTGTTCAGGGTCACGCCACCGGCATGGACCAGGGCCGGCGTGTCCAGACTCCGGTCGATACTGCCCAGATGGCCACTCGCCCGACGCGCCTCCAGGACGATTTTAGAGGTGGTGCCCGCCGACAGCGGCGTGGCAAAGCTGGTGCCGCCAACATTCTTCTGCAGGCCGGACTCGCAGTCATGACAGTACGGCAGATCCTGGGAAAAATCGGCCACGAAATCACTCAGCGATCCACTGCTCAGCTGCTTGCCTTCGCTGCCGTGTTCCTCGAAACCGGCGATGCCGATGCTCCACCATGGCCCGGCGGTACCATCGGGCAAGGCCAGGGCCGGGCTGTTGTCGGATGCGCCGAAATGCAGCTTGCCCTGCTTCACCACCCCGGCGTAACTGCTGGTCAGATGAAACGGCAAGGGCGGGCTGCCGGGCGCACCGTAACTGGTGGTGACGATATCGATCAGCGGGTGGTTGAACGCATAGCCTTCACCCTCGGCGCCGGTGCCTTCCACAAAGACCACGATGGCCTCGGGATTACCCCGCAATACCGAAGCCGTGACGCCGACACCGTGGGTGTCTTCGGCATTATCCGGCAGCAAAATGCGGCTGCCGGGGCTGAATGAAATGGCCAGGATATTGGTCCCGGCGAACCAGTACAGCTCGCCCGGGCGCACCTGACTCCACAGCGCCTCATCGGCGGCAAAATCGGCGGCGAAATCACCGGAGCGGGTGAGGTGCAGGATATGGGCGTTATCGATGCCGAACTCGGCCAGCACCGCCGGCGTGACTGCGCTGGGCGCGGTGTCCCGATACAACTCGCCGTTGCTGTTGAAGAACTCATGGTAAGGATTGATGGCGGAATCGATCACGCTCACCACCACACGGGGCTCGGCGGCCGCGACGCCCCCCGTCACCAGACCCACTGCCACGCACACACTCTGAAGCCATTTCGGCATCGCTGTTTTCATTCCAATATCCGTTTGATTGTGTCGGTCATACGCCGGAGCGACGCATGTCTGTGTACAGGCGCGCCGGGCACAGTTCCCGCTGCGTGAATCCCGATCCGCTCTGTTGCGCTGCACAAAAGCAATAAGTATACCAATTCGATGCAAGGCGCCAGCAAGCGAAACCGCGCGCCGCACAAAATGGTTTCCACCCCGAGAGTAACCGGCACTCCAGGCCCTGAAGCCACGCGGCGTCCGGCACCCCACGCCGAGTTCTTGCGCGCAGGCTTGCGGGCAGCCAGGCGCAAAGCGAATGACGCCGCGCGCGAAACAGTGACGTTTTACGTCACCCCAAGCGGATCGGATGCAACTGGGTGCCCAGACCTTGGCATGGCCATCGAATCAGCACGTCGCCACCACGAACATGCTCAAGAAAAAGGCCGGGATGATCCCGGCCTTTTGGTATTGTGCACGGCGTGCTTCAAGCGCTCAGGCGCCGCCTCCATCCGAACAGGGATGCCAGCAACAGCAGGCCCAGGCCGCCCATACTTCCACCGCGGGACTCCACGATGGCCCGCCCGGTGGCGCTTGGCTGTGAAGCGAAACGGCATTGCTTGCCGTCAAACACGGTGCGGAGCCGGTAGCGGTTGGTTGCGCCTTGCTCCTCCAGCGTGATGGAGTCGCTGTTGGCCCCTGCCGACGCCACCTGTACCCAGCGACCATCAAGCTGCAGCGCCTCGATCTGATAGGCCTGCGCCCTGGCCACCGGCGTCCAGCTCAGCGTGACACGACCTTCGCCATTGCTGCTCACGCTCCGCAGTTGGGCACGCTTGCTCGTCGCTTTCAGCTGCTCGCTGGTAATGGTGAACTCCGTGTCGGTATTCAGGTAGCCGGTGGCCCTATAGGTATAGGTGCCGGGCCCGACCGGAATCGCGGACAGGGTTTCCGGCATCGATGCGGTGGCCGAACTGGCCAGCACATTGCCAGCAGGATCCAACAGGTAGAATTCCAGGTCGGAGATCAGGCCGTCGACCAGGACATCCCATTCGAGCGAGGCCGAAATCGTCAGCGTATCTTCATCCACCTCGAAGGGTATCTCCGCATAATCCAGCCCTTCGACCAATTGCGTATCCAGGCTGCCCGCCGCGACGTGTCCGGTAAAGGTCGCGGTTTGCGTGACCGCACTGTCCGCACTCCTCGAAGCCGCCACCGCGCGATAGTAATACGGCAGACTCAGGCGCTGGCCGGATGATTCCGCGATGATGTAACCCATGATCTGGGCCGCATCCAGTGAGGCATCCACGTCCGCGCCATCAACATTCAAAGTGGCGGTAAAACTGGCCGAGCCACCCGCGGGAACGCTCAGGGAACTGACATTCAGCATCATCACCGCCGCCGCGCCCAGATCGTTGCGATCTTCGATGCTGCGCAGACTGTAATCTGCGGCCTGACCGGACAAATCCTTGATGACAATCTCGATCGATTCGCCATGAACGCACTGCTTGCCGAGCACCGGTACTTCGCCAAAGGAATGGCTGCCCAGGATTTCCGGTGCGATGCGGCCATCGCCAGGCACACCCATCAATGCCTGGGTGCTGACCGCCGCATCGATATCCACCAGGCCGCCACCTTGATCCAGCACGGTCTGCCGGTCGTCGGCTTCCGGCCTGCCATCAGCCTCACGCAGGTTGGTCGCGGTGTTGATCAAGGCGGTACGCACCTGAGCCGGCGTCCAGTCCGGGTGGGCCTGGTGAATCAGCGCGACGGCACCGGCGACATGTGGCGAAGACATGCTGGTCCCGCTACTCAAGGCATAGATCGACTGGGACAAAGCCGCATTGCTGCTCAGCAAAGGCGCGGCGGCCAGAACATCGACCCCGGGAGCGGTTATGTCAGGTTTGACCTGGCCGAAACCCAGAACCGGTCCACGCGAACTGAAACTGGCCATTTGCGGCTGGAACAGCTCCGGATTCTGCGGATTGATACGCAAGGGAAAGCGCGAAACGCCGCCTTCGTCGTAGCCCAGCGCGTGGATGAATTCGCCATCGATGCCGGAAAGCGTAAAGACCGGGATCGTCGCAGGCGCCAGAATGGGGCCGATCGGACCGGGCTCATTGTTGAACAGCAATACGGCAATTGCGCCCTTGGCCTGGCATTGCAGCGCCTTGTTCGCGAACAGGCCTGTGCCCTGATCCGCCGCTTCCGCGGTGCTGCCGCGAACCGTCAGGCAGATGTTTCCGGCCACCTGCACCGGTACTGCCGTCGGAGTATCCGCCGCTCCCGCAAAAACATAGTGCCCGTCGACCGGCTCGCTCAAGGCCATAGTGGCATTCGAATCCGCCGCAAAAGCCGCCAGAATCGGGTCATGCGCCGGGGCGCTTTCACCGCTGGGGGCCGGCAGTACATCCACCGCATTCGGTCCTTCGCCCGGGTCAGCATTCGCACCTACCGCAATCACGTGGCGGGCCGCGCCTGGAGAACCGACGGTAGCTTCATCAGGGCCTGAATTGCCGGCAGAGCTGACCACGATGGTACCCATCAGGGCCGCATTGTCGGCCGCGGCGGCAGAGCCATCGTCCGGTCCGCCCGCGCCTCCCAGGCTCATGTTGATCACATCCGCCACCGGCTTGTCGAAGCCGGTCAGGGTTGTCGGCGAAACGGCATCCTCGATCGCCAGAATGATGACGGAGGTGAGACAGCCCACGGCGGGTGCGCCGAGGGAGCCAATCGTGGAGTTGATATCGTTACAGACCTTGTACGACATGATGCGCGCTTGCGGGGCGACGCCATGCAGCGGAATGTCGTCATCCGTACCTGGGATTCGGTCAACGCCTGGTGCATGGGCCAGATAGCCGGCCGCGGTGGAAGACACATGGGTGCCGTGACCGTTACCATCGTTGATCACAATTTCCGCCAAAGGCAGGTTGTAAATGACCTTGTCATTCATCATCTCCGCGGGCGGTGGCGGCAGTATCCCCAGGCGGGGCGGCACGACGTTATTGCCTTGCAGCATGGGATGGGTCCAATCGGTGCCCGTATCGATCACGGCCAGATTGACGCCTTGGCCTTCGAGGCCTTCATTGGCCGTGTCTGCCGGCGTCAACTCCTGCACATCGCCGTACAGCGGCGGCACGTCGATGTAGGCCACGCTGGCCTGCAATTGCGGGTACAGCAGGGTTTCCCGATGCACCGCTTTCACGCCCTGCAGAGCGCGGAAGGCCGCAACGTCGGTTTTCTCGATATTCAGCGCAAAACCGTTGTAAACGAGCGTATAGCGCACATCGATAGGCAAATCCTGCCCCTGGCCGTCGGCAATGCTCAGGCGCTTGAGCTCGAAATCCAGGCCCTGGGCCCGGGCGCGCTGCAGAATTCGATCCTGCTCCGCGCGTAAACCGGCGCGCACGGCCTGCAGCCGCGCACTGGACATGGCTGCCCCTGCCTCACGCGCATCTGCCACGGCATGTGCGGCGGCGGGGGATTCGAGTTCGACGATGACCGGCACGGTGCCGGCAGTCGCCCAGGCGGGAAGGCACAGGAGTGCCATCGCAGTCATGCTCTGACGAACACTTTTAGACATGAAGATTATTCCACTGGATAAAAAAGTTTTTATGGCAGACAAGCCGCCGGCCACATGAGCCACCACCCTGGGAGTCTGCCGTACTCCAACAGTGTGCTTAACGCATTTCGGGCTTTGAAGGTTCCCTGGCTCCGGGTCGGCCCGGTACAGAGGCGTCGTCACATTATTCAGCGCAGCGCCATTGGCCAGGCATCAAGCCAAGCCTGAGGTTCACTCCGCAGGCTTGTCATGACAGCTCTGCGCGCATCATGCACAACTCTGCCGGCCTACGGCAATCCCCCTGGCAGGGGATGGCTCTCTCGATTGAAACTCGGATGGGCTGATTCACCGTGCTACGCCATTCAACCGGCCTTGGTATTTGCGTTCGGCTTGGGCGAGCACTTCGAAAAGTCCGGTAAAGAATTCGTTCCAGGCCTCCGGATCCAGCGCCAAACTGATTCGGCTCGGGCATTGCGAAAGGGTGCTGGCTCGACGCTGAGCCTCCGGCAGCGCTAAGCTGAAGCCTGAGCCGCCCGAAGGTAAGACCATCGCCATGACAGCCTGGCAACACTTTGAAGTCCAGCGCAAGGCTCTGGCGCAAACGCGCCTGCTTGCAGCGGAACCACCGCCGTTGGCGGAGGGCGAGGTGCGACTGCGGATCGACAATTTCGCCCTCACCGCCAATACCGTCACCTACGCCCTGACCGGTGATGTGCTGGGCTACTGGAATTTCTTTCCATCGCAGGATGCTGAATGGGGCCGAGTACCGGCCATGGGCTGGGCGGAATTGACCGAATCACGCCACCCCGCGCTGGCCGTGGGCACGCGTTATTACGGCTGGTTTCCGATGGCCAGTCACGTGGATTTCCAGGCCCAGCCCACCGCCACCGGCTTTCGCGACGACGGCCCGCACCGGCAAGCGCATGCGCCGATTTATCGGGCCTATACCGCGACCGAACAGGATCCCTTGTATCAGCCTGGAACCGACGCGGAACATCGCCACGCTCTGCTACGCGGCCTGATGCAAACCGCGTTTCTGGCCGACCAGGCCCTGGCGGATGCCGCCTACTACGGTGCAGCCCAGGTACTCGTCGTGTCGGCCTCGAGCAAGACCGCGATCGCCTTTGCCGAATGCGCCGCGAGCCGGCCCGGACTGCGGGTGACCGGCCTGACCTCCGCGCGCAATCTCGACTTCGTCCGCGCCCTGCCCTGCTACGCCCAGGCCCTGAGCTATGACGCCTTGAGCAGCCTGGACCCCAGTGTTCCCAGCGTGATCGTGGACATGGCCGGTAACCTGCCGATCCTGGCGCAACTGCATCAGCATTTCCAGGACGCCTTGAAACACTCCATGGCCATCGGTCGCAGCCACAATGCGGCCCCCGCCGCTCAGGTGGCGGGGGCGGTCAAACCGCAATTCTTCTTCGCCCCCACGCAGGCGCAAAAGTTGCTGCAAACCTGGGGCAGCGAACGCTACTTCAACGCAGTCGCCGCGGCGCTGCGGCGCCACGTCGAGAACAGCAAGACCTGGCTTGAGCTCGAAACCCTGCACGGCCCGCAGGCCCTGCGTCAGGCCTGGGAGCAGCTGCACGCCGGGCAGATCGCCCCGTCCCAAGGACTGATTGCCACGCTGAGCTGTGACCGACCGGCGCCGTAGAATTCAGGAAAATTTCGGCTTGAAACCGGCTTTCGATCAGGCAATGTGAGCCTGGATCACTCAGGCTGAGAGCCCATTCACTGAGGGTTTGACCATGCCAGATCAGCTTTACGACGCAGGTCGTCATCTCGCCGCCGTATTGTTCATCGACATGGTGGGTTTCAGCCGCCATATGCAGCAGAGCGAAACCCGGACCATTGCCCAGGTCGATGAGCTTTTCAGCCTCATCCGGCAGGCCGCTGCCGAACTGGCCGGTCGGGAAATCGATTCGGCCGGCGACGGCATGCTGCTCGAATTCAGCGGGGCACTGCGTGCGGTCCAGTGCGCCTTGCAGGTTCATGGCGCGCTGGCGAAGCGCAATCGTCAAATCTCGAACGGGCAGCAGAAAATCCACGCCCGCGCCAGCGTGCATCTGGGCGAGCTGGAGCATCGGGAGGGCCATATCTTCGGCGATGGCGTCAATATCGGCGCCCGCCTGCTACCGCTGGCGCCGCCGGCTGGCATCGCCATCTCGCCGCACGTCAAGGATCAGCTCGCCAATGTGCTGGACCAGCCCATCGCCAGCCTCGGCCGCAAGTCCCTGAAAAACATTCGCGAGCCAATGGAAGTGTTCTGCATCGCCGGCGCCGACTGCCGTCAGCAGGATATCAACGCCTGCACCGGCGATGAGCTGGCGCCGCAATCGGGCCGCAGGTGGACCCTGGGCGATACCCTCGTGGATGAACGCAGCATGACGCTGACGGTCGATGGAGAGCCCACCGCGCTGGAGCGAAAACCCCTCGAAGTCCTGCTGATGCTGTTGCGTCATGCCGGGGAAGTGGTGACCAAGGATGAATTGCTGGAAGCCGTCTGGCCGGGGCGCGTCCTGTCCGAATCTTCATTGAACAAGGCGATATCCAGAATTCGCACCGTGCTGAAGGACCGTGACCAGTCCATCATTGTGACCCAGCGTGGCTACGGCTACCGGCTTGCCGCCCATGTCTGCGTCGAAGCCAGTGAGGCCGAGCTTACGCCGCAGCTGAATTTGCAGCCGGGCGACCGGCTGCAGACGCGACCGAACTGGCAACTGGTGCAGCAAATTGGCAGCGGGGGGCATGGCGAGGTCTGGCTGGCGCGCCACGACAAAACCCGCGAGGAACGCGTCTTCAAGCTGGCCCTGGAAGCGGGACACCTGGCTTCCCTGAAACGTGAAATCACCCTGTGCCGTCTGCTCCACGACGCCTACCCCGGCAATGAAAAATTCGTCCGCGTGCTGGACTGGAATCTGGAGCGCGAGCCCTTTTTCGTCGAGAGCGAATACAGTCGCGACGGCAGCCTGATCGATTGGGCCGGCGAACAGGGCGGGCTGGATGCGGTCCCGCTCGACACCCGCCTGGAGATCGCCGCGCAAGTCGCCGAAGCCCTGAGCCTTGCTCACGACGTAGGCGTCTTGCACAAGGACCTCAAGCCCGGCAACGTCTTGATTCAGTCGCATCCGGACCGGGGTATCGAAATTCGCCTGGCCGATTTCGGCAGCGGCGGCGTGATCGATACCGAGCGTTGTGATCAGCTGAGCATTACCCGGCTGGGTTTTACCCAAACCAGCGCGCTGGGCTCGGACCCCAGTTCCACGACGCCGCTGTATCTGGCGCCGGAAATCCTCGCCGGCCACTCGGCCAGCGCCAGGGCGGACATTTATGCCCTGGGGGTGATGCTGTACCAGCTCATCGTCGGGGATCTCAGGCGCATGCTCGCCCCCGGCTGGGAACAGAGTATTGCCGATCCTCTGCTGCGCGAAGACATTGCCCTGGCGGCCCACGGCGAGCCCACCCAGCGGATCGCGACCGCAGCAGAACTGGCCAGCCGATTGCGCCACCTCGACCAGCGACGTCAAGACCGAGAACGAGAGGCTCAGGAGCAGGCTGCGAGGCACCAGGCGCTGGAACTCAAACGACAGAATCGGCGCATGCGGCGGGTCATCGCGGTGGTCTGTGCATTTCTGGTCTTGAGCCTTGGTCTGGGCGGGTTTGCCGTGCATTCGCGCCACCTGGCGCTTGAGGCCCGGGACGCGGCGGAAGATCTCGCCCGGTTTCTGACCCAGGACATGCTCTCCGACCTGAATATCGACTCACGTGACATGCGCCAGTTGCACCTGGTCGACTGGCTCGATCATGTAGCCAGGCAGGTGCCTGAGCAGCTCAGCGACACGCCCGAAGTGGCCATTCGGCTGTACCTCGCGCTGGGTGATGCCTTTGACAGCATCGGTCAGGGCGCCCGCGCCATTGTGGTTGGCAAGCAGGCAGTTGAACTGGCCGTTCAGGTGTGGCCACAGGACCCTGAGCCCGGGCTGGCGCTGGCGCGCCATGCGGGAGCCTCCCTGGTCGGTCTGGTGAGGAAGGAAGATCTGGCTTTCTGGGAAGACTTGTTGAGCGTCGCGGCACATCGCTGGGGTGAAACCGATCGCCTTAGCTTGCGCTTCCGGCTGCACATGCTCCAGCCCCTGCACCGCTACAAGCATGCTTTCGATGACATCGGCCAGGCCCGGGACCTGCTTCGACAAGTCCGGCAGCATCACGCGGACGATCCCGCCCTGCTCAAGCTGGCGACCAGGCAATTGGCCGATGCCCTGATCATCAGCCCGGACACCGCCGATGAAGTTCAGGCGCTGCTTGACGAGCATTTTGCCCTGATGAGCGCGGAGGAAGCCGCGCGACTCTCCACCCTGGTCCTGCGCAGCCAGGCTTATGCGACCTTGTTGTTCTACGGGCGCGGGGATAAGGCCGGGGCGCAAGCACTGCTCAAGGACGCGATTGAGACACTGAAGACGCGGGGCCACAAGGATTCCTCCTTTCTGGCGGATGTGGAATTTCAACTGCTCATCTTGCGCACCAGCCTGGCGTTTTCCGGCCAGACCCCACTGCCCGATTACATAGCGCAGTTGCAAGCCCACGATGCCAAGGCACAGCGCATTTTCGCCGGCGCGGACGAAAACCTGCTGGCAACCAGCCGTTTCCTGGCCTGGGCGTATCTGTTGAATGGCGAGGCCGAAAAGGCCGCATTCTATGCCCGCCGCCTGCTGGACATCGCGCAGCGACATCGCGAAGCGGATTCCTTCAGCATCGCCTGGGCGCGCTTTCTGGTGGCCAGCTGTGACCGCCGGCTGGGGGCGCTTGAACCCGCCCGTATGGCCTTCGACTCCCTGCGCGCCTCATCATCCTGGAGCCGGCTTTCCAGCGATGTGCGCGTACAACGAGAAGAAGCGCTGTTGCTGGCAGCAGAGGGCAGAGCGACCGAGGCCGCTGGACTGCTGAGCGCGGCGCTCGAACAGATGCAGGCGAAACTGGGCGCCGAGCACCTCCTCACCCAGACGACCGTAGCCGACCTGGCGGCACTGCAAAACCGCTGACGACCGGAATGATGTACTCCTTTGACTCGGCCACGGCGGCCTGGACTATTAAGTGTACAGTGTATACATTTGCCCTTCTGCTCCAGCACCCTCCGCCAAGAGTCATCGCCATGAACTTGCCAACACGCTCGACAACCTGGGTCCGGACGGCGCCGCCACTGGGTTCAAAAACCTTGCCGAAGCGCCGCTCCGGTCAGGGACGCCAGCCATGAGCCATTTCTATCATCTGCGCCGCCGGGTCCTGGCCCAGAGCCTGGTCGGACTGCTGCAACTTACGGCCCTGCTCGCCCGCCTGGGGCAGGTGCGCCGCAGCGCGGCCGCGCCAGCGGATTCGACGCCAGAGAATCTGGACCCGACGGCGCCAGGCCAGATCGAAAACCCCTATGCCTACTACCGCTGGCTGCGCGACGAACGCCCGGTGTTCAAGCCAAGTGGTCAGGATTTCTATTGCATCAGCCGCTACGCGGATATCCAGAACATCGCCCGCGATACCCAGGCCTATTCTTCGAATATCGTCGGCGTACTGATGGAGAAAATGCTCGGCAAGGCCCTGCTGCCGCACTCGGCGCAGAAGCCCGGCGAAGGCAGTCGGCGCAATTTCGGCGTCACCCCGGTGGATGTGCTGGCAATTCAGGACCCACCGGCGCACAAGTATCAAAAGCTGTTGACCCATCGCATTGTCGCGGCGGATTTCGTGCGTGATCTGGAACCTCAGGTGGAAGCGCTGGCCGGACAGCTGGTCGATCAGTTC